>JAKQJQ010000309.1 GCA_029561105.1 Bacteroidota bacterium | reverse complement strand
ATTTGTTATTTCTTGTAATTTTTCTTCTAAGAGCCTAATTTTTTCTTTGTCAGTGTAGTTTTCCTCCATAAAATTGTTTCAATGTTTATATTTGTTTTACTTCCGTTATAAGTTCGCGTTGTCAAAACTAGCCCATAACGTTTCGCCGCCATGTCTAGTTGCGGCCAAGATAGCAGAGTATTTTCCGCTACTGTGAAGCAAGTTAAGGAAATAAGTATTTCCGGCGACACGAAAACAGCAATTAGTCATGACGGCTGTTAGCACTAGGCATTACTCTAATAATGACTTAGGAGATTTGTGCAAAATAGAATATACCATTACTAAGTTTGCATCCTTGAAAATTTTTGCACATACAAAAGTTCCTGGTTAATTCGAAATTAATTTTAGTCGCAATCGTAGCTTTTAGCATTGTATTGTCTTGTAACTTCATTTACGCAAGCCGAACTACCATTACAGTTAGATAAGGCTTGTTGATACTTCTGGAATGCTTGTGCTTTGTCGTCGCATTCGTCTTTTTTGCAAGATGCCAAAGCGATTAACGCAAATAATAAAATAATGGTCTTCATATCAAATTGGATTTTAGTTTAATAGGTTTACTGACTTTATAAATTTTTCGGCACGCTTAGGTTTTAATTCACGCTCAACCGTTCCTGCGCTTGTGTAAATTCGAATCTTAGCTATTGGCGTTGTCTTTAGTTTTTGAAGCGTTTTTTTGTCGATATAATACATTGTATTAAGACCGTAAGCATTCGATCCCATTAAATCAACTGCGCCACATCCTTTGCAACTAAATACTGACTTTATACTTTTTCCTTTTAAAACTTCATTCGTTGAGAGTTTAATCAAAAGTTCGTCACCTTTTGATACGGAATAAATATCATGATAGGACAGAATCATTTTTATATTGATTGCGGCAACGGTATCAACCATACAAAGCCTATAACGCATATCGCCATCTAATGTGTAGGCCAATCCCATCCATTCCGTTGCTTTTACTTTTTCACCAGTAAATTCATCGACTTCGTTTTTCTCTAAAGATTGTGAAAAAGAAATTGAAGTGAATAACAATAAACTTAAAACAATTATTTTCATTTTAGGTGTTTTTTTAAATGGCTAATATATGAAAGGCAATAACACAGAATACGAATTGTCCTTTTTTCATTTATAGTGGCTTTTTTCGTCGTTCATCTATGCTTAGTGCTAACTCACATATACCCGAACCAAAATTTCACCATCCTCCCAACATCAAAATAGACATGCGAAATTTAATAGGAATATGTACTTGCAGCCAAATATATGATATAAATACTATAAATCGTCAAACGGGCTTCTGATATGCTGGAGATTTTTGGTGCTGACGTGTGTGTATATTTCGGTGGTTTTGCTGCTGTTGTGGCCCAGTAGCTCCTGGATGTAGCGAAGGTCGGTTCCGCTTTCCAGCAAATGGGTGGCGTAGCTGTGTCTGAGCCAGTGCAAGGTTACCGGTTTGCCAATACCTGCCTTGTTGGCCGCAAACTTTATAACGGCCTGTAAGCTTCGGGCGTCGTATTGTTTACCTTCGCCATTCCCTTCAAAAAGGTATCGTTTGGGTTTGTAAAACTGATAATACTCCCTGAGCAGCTCGAGGATTTTGGGGCTAAGCGGCACAATTCGATCCTTGTTGCCTTTGGCCTGGCGAACGAGAACCAGGTTTCTTTTAGAATCGATGTCTTGTGGTGTCAGTGACAACAGCTCGCTACTTCGCAGTCCGCAACTGTATACCAGGCTTAGCATCGCGCGATGTTTGATGTTCCCGTGCGCGTTCAATATCTGCTTGACCTCTTGTTTGCTCAAAACATTGGGAAGCAGTTTGAAACGTTTGGGACGGTGTATTTTGTCGATTTCTATAATAGTATCCTGACAGGAGCTAAAGAAAAGTTTAATTGCATTGACGATTTGGTTCTGGAAAGAGGGCGAAAGATCATTGGCCAATATGTAGTCATTGTTATAAGAAATCACGTCCTCATTGTTGATCTCACTAAAGGGTTTCTCATTAAAATGACTTAAGAAAGACTTCAACGCATCGGTATACGTCTTGATTGTATTGGCGCTATAGCGTTTAGAATGCATCCAGCGAGAAAAACGCTCCACGGCCAGAATGCCTTCGTCGTTGGGCACGCGTGGTGGTGGGACTTCCATTCCAAAAAGGTCCAGGTTTTCCTGTGTAAAAGGGACGTGCCAACAGCGCTTGCTGCTGCTCCAATGTGCGTCTTCAAACGTTCTGATTTCCTGTTCGAGCGCCTCGGTATAAGCAAATATTACGGCAATCCGTTTGAGGCCTTTGTGGCGTATAATCTTGGTTTCCCATTTCATGGCGTGTAAATTTAAAGACGAAAGGTAAAAAAAAAACAGCTAACA
Organism: Bacteroidota bacterium; assembly: GCA_029561105.1. Taxonomy (GTDB): domain Bacteria; phylum Bacteroidota; class Bacteroidia; order Flavobacteriales; family Flavobacteriaceae; genus Flavobacterium. Next base: position 10,260 of record JAKQJQ010000309.1, on the reverse strand, counting down.
AAACGGCGATGCTGTTCGCTAATTTTTAATTTTGCAGTACAACAACACCAACATGTACAAATTGCTCATTCGCCCGATGCTTTTTTGGTTCGACCCCGAAAAAGTACACCATTTCACTTTTTCCTGCATCCGTTTCCTATCCCGAATTCCGGGTTTTTCTTGGGTAGTACAAATGATGTATACCGTCGAGGACAAACGTTTGGAAACCGAAGTTTTCGGGCTCAAATTCAAAAATCCGGTAGGACTTGCAGCAGGATTTGACAAGGATGCCAAGCTCTACAAGGAGCTCGCCCAATTTGGATTCGGGTTTATCGAAATCGGGACGCTGACACCCAAACCGCAGGATGGCAATCCCAAGAAGCGTTTGTTCAGGCTTCGTGCCGATTCGGCCATTATCAATCGTATGGGTTTCAACAACGGGGGCGTGTGGGCTGCAGCCGATCGACTCGAGACAAACACGAATGTGCTCATTGGCGGTAACATCGGTAAAAATAAAGACACACCCAATGAGCAAGCTGCTTCCGATTATGAAATCTGCTTCGACGCTTTGTACGATGTGGTCGATTATTTTGTGGTCAACGTGAGTTCGCCCAACACACCAAACCTGAGGGCTTTGCAGGATAAGGAACCGCTTACAGCGCTGCTGCAAATCCTTCAGGACAAGAACAACACCAAGCTCAAGCCCAAGCCCATCCTGCTTAAAATCGCACCTGATTTGACAAACGATCAATTGCTTGACATCATAGACATCGTCAAAATCACAAAAATTGCGGGTGTCATCGCAACCAATACAACATTGTCGCGCGACGGTTTGCAATCAGAGTACAAGAACGAAGCAGGCGGATTGTCGGGCAAGCCATTAACCCAACGCGCCACCGAGGTAATCCGCTTCCTGTCTGAGAAAAGCAACAAAGCGTTCCCGATTATCGGAGTCGGAGGCATTCACACGGCTCAGGATGCGATCGAGAAACTCGAGGCCGGAGCAAGCCTGGTACAGCTTTACACCGGATTCATCTACGAAGGGCCAGCCTTAATCAAAGCGATCAATAAAGCGATCTTAGAGCAGCGTTAAGGCATATTGTACTAAAAATCCCGTGCCGATTGCGGTTCCAAAACTAATTAAGGTGCCAATCAGTACGTATTCTGTAAGCTTGCGATCTTTAGATTGCGTGAGGTCGCCAAAACGGAAGATCGATTTGGCCGCCATGAGAAAACCAATAGAAGTAAGGTTTCCCGTCGCTACAAAGAAAAACACAAAAAGTCTTTCGAGGATGCCGATGTATTTGCCTGCGTTTTGCAAATCGGCTTCCTTGGCACCGTTTTCATTGGGAGTCCAGATCGAAATTATATTTTTAATGACGATAGATGCCGGCGTGGTCATCAACAAAACAGCCGTAGCGTAAATCCAGAAGCGGTTGTCAATTTCATATTTTGTAAAATCGACTTTGTACCACAGCAGGCAAATCCCGCCAATGACCGCCAAATGCAAAAGCTGGTCAAGGATAAACCAAATGCGTTTGGTCTTTTGATTTTGAAGGTACAACTTGAGTGCGTCGATGGCGCCATGTGAGATAGCCAATACCAAGGCACACCACCAAAAATCCGATTGTGCGACAATTAAAAAAATCAATAAGCCGTGGATGGCGATGTGTTTGTAGAGGTAAATGCTTTCGATTTTTTTGTCCTCCTTGTCGGCGACCCATGAATTGGGCTGCAATACAAAGTCGCCCAGCAAATGGGCCAGCAGCAATTTTACAAATAAGATCATGGCGTGAGGTGTTTGATTTTTTTCCTGAAATGGGCGTCCAGATCCAGGAGCAGGTCAAATTGTGCCCGTTTGCGCCTTCTGCTTACGGCGGCTTGGTTGATGCCGAGTTTTTGGCCGATTTCTTCCTGGGAATCGTTGGGATATTCGAGTGCTGCGACCACAAATTCGGCCGATTGTACGAGCCAATGGTTCATGAAAATCAACCCAAGCCGCAACATGAGGTTTATATCGGCATCAAAATCGGGATTGGCGCTGTGGATGGCGAGTGTGATCTTCTGTTTCTTCAGCAGTTCAAAAAGCTCGCCCGAGCGGACAAATGCGCTCCCGTTGCTTTCTGATATTTTTCCCGAGTCATAGGTTTTATCGCCAAAGCCGATGCTCATGCGCGCGTCGAGTTGCAGTGTTCGCAGGTAAGCCTTAATCCTGAAAGCCATCAGCAGTGCTTGTTCGGGGTTGGCCACTTCAAGCTGAAACTCGTCGCCGCGGTAAATTTCCCATTGTTGGGGACTTTGCCCATTCGTCCCTAACAGTTGCTTGAGCCCGTCGATCCAATTCTTGGTGGGTTGCTTGCGCGAATTGATAATGTCTCCTGTGATAATACTGGTCATATTCAAAGGTATATAGAATTTACTATATTACAATATTACGTAATATTTTTAATTATTACCATTTTGCGTAATATTTTAAATTATTCCTTATTTGTGTAATAAATTCAACTTCTAAAAATTTAAAACAGTGTAATTTATTTTATCAAATCGGTAACGTCTTTATGGTAAAATCCAATTCTTTGTTATCTTTGGGCACCTATGAAGCCAATCAAAATAATCGAATGTCCGCGCGATGCCATGCAAGGCATTAAGCCGTTTATTCCCACACAGCGCAAGGTAGACTACATCCAGTCGCTGTTGCGCGTTGGTTTTGACACCATAGATTTTGGCAGTTTTGTATCGCCCAAAGCCATTCCGCAGATGCAGGACACCGCCCAGGTTCTTGCGCAGCTCGACTTATCGCAAACCCAAAGTAAACTACTTGCTATTATTGCCAATACACAAGGCGCGGCAACTGCTGCGACACATCCTGAAATCCAGTATTTGGGCTTCCCGTTTTCAATTTCTGAGAACTTCCAGATGCGCAACACACACAAAACCATCGCCGAATCACTCGTGACCTTGGCAGAAATTCTCAACATCGCCGATAGCAAGAACAAAGAAGTCGTCGCTTACCTTTCTATGGGTTTTGGCAATCCATATGGCGATCCCTGGAATGTTGAGATTGTGGGGGAGTGGACCGAGAAACTCTCCAATATGGGCGTCAAAATCCTATCGCTTTCTGATACCGTAGGCAGTTCTACGCCCGAAGTCATTACTTATTTGTTCTCCAACCTGATTCCTAAATATCCGCAGATTGAATTTGGAGCCCATTTACACACCACACCCAACAAATGGCACGAGAAAATAGATGCTGCTTACCATGCAGGTTGCCGCCGTTATGATGGTGCGATACAAGGTTTTGGCGGTTGCCCGATGGCTACCGACCAGCTCACAGGCAATATGCCAACAGAAAAGTTATTGTCTTATTTCACGGCTGCAAAAGACGATTCCAACCTCCACGCGATGAGTTTTGAAAGTGCTTATAACGAGGCGACAAAACTATTCGGGGAATACCACTAAATCATTGACGTTGTAACAACGAATTAGTAGCATCGTCTCTATCTAAAATCCAAATTATGATGTCAGATAAAACAACCGCGCGCGTATCGGGACTGCTTTATTTAGTGGTGGTACTCACAGGAATCTATAGTTTGGCCTATGTCCCGAAAACACTTTTTGTTTGGGATAATGCGGCTTTGACTTTTAAGAACATCACCGCTTCAGAAACATTATTCCGTACGGGCATCTTGAGCAGCATGGTTTGCTATACTGCTTTCCTGTTTTTACCCATTTTTTTGTACAAATTACTACGTCAGGTCAACGAATTTCAGGCCAGGATTATGGTCGTTTTGGCCATGGTCAGCGTCCCTGTAGCTTTCATGAACCTGCAGCACAAATTGGCCGTGCTTTCTCTGATTAACCCTGGTAATCAACCCCATCATTACACCACTCCGGTATTAGAAAACCAAGTCATGTTTTACCTCAATCAGTACGAGAACGGCATCCTGATCACTACGCTATTTTGGGGACTTTGGCTCTTTCCGTTTGGCTACCTCGTGTATCAATCGGGTTTTCTGCCTAAAAGTTTAGGTGTTTTGCTGATGCTAGGTTGTTTGGGTTATTTAACCAACCTTACCGGCGACATCCTAATTGAGGATTACGCAGCACTCGGAATTTCTAAATTCGTTAGTTTGCCCGCGAGCATTGGTGAAATAGGGATTTGTCTGTGGCTGCTAATTATAGGTGTTAAATCTAAGGGTAAGTAGACGCCAATTCGGCTAACATGTCAATTTGTGGTAGGATCACAGTGGCTAATTTGGTCACACTATGCAATAATAAACCAAAGGGTAGGAATCCAATTTTCTCGCTCGAAATAAGATAATTTATTAACCCCATTTTCTCCTTCCTAAATCTCTGACAAATCGCCCAATTAATTGTGCATTTTTAATTGTTAATTGACTACATTTGCATGCAATTTAACTACAACGACAAATTGCAATGATTGCACACAACTCCAAGATTATCGGCGAAGGTTTAACATACGATGACGTACTGTTAGTCCCCAATTACTCCAACGTACTTCCGCGCGAAGTCAGTATCCAATCCAAATTTTCCAGAAACATCACGCTCAATGTTCCCATTGTTTCGGCGGCCATGGATACCGTTACCGAAAGTTCGATGGCAATCGCCATGGCGCAGGAAGGTGGCATCGGTGTGTTGCACAAAAACATGACCATCGAGCAGCAGGCTGCAAAAGTGAGAAAAGTGAAACGCGCCGAATCGGGCATGATCATCGATCCGGTCACTTTACCACTCACCGCTACCGTTGCCGACGCCAAGAACGCCATGAAGGAATTTGGTATCGGCGGCATTCCCATCGTGGATGAAGACCGTAAACTCAAAGGTATCGTGACCAACCGCGATTTGCGTTTTGAGAAAAACAGCGCACGTCCCATTGTTGAGGTCATGACCAGCGAAAACATCGTCACGGTTTCAGAAGGTACCTCGCTCGAACAAGCCGAAGTGGTGTTGCAAGGCTACAAGATTGAAAAATTGCCCGTAGTCAATTCGGCCTACAAATTAGTCGGACTGATCACTTTTCGCGACATCACCAAACTCACCCAAAAACCAATAGCCAACAAAGATACCTTTGGGCGTTTGCGCGTGGCTGCTGCCATTGGCGTCACTGCCGATGCGGTAAAAAGAGCCGAAGCATTGGTAAATGCAGGTGTCGACGCGATCATCATCGATACCGCGCACGGGCATACCGAAGGTGTAGTCAACGTACTCAAGGAAGTCAAATCAAAATTCCCGCAAATCGATGTGATTGTAGGGAATATTGCCACAGCCGAAGCCGCCAAGTTTCTTGTTTCTAATGGAGCCGACGGTGTAAAAGTGGGCATCGGGCCAGGTTCGATTTGTACAACCCGTGTAGTTGCCGGTGTTGGATTCCCGCAGTTTTCTGCCGTCTTAGAAGTCGCAGCCGCAATCAAAGGCAGTGGCGTTCCGGTCATTGCCGATGGCGGAATCCGTTATACGGGCGACATTCCCAAAGCGATTGCGGCTGGAGCAGATAGTGTAATGATGGGTTCGTTACTTGCAGGAACCAAGGAATCGCCTGGCGAAACCATTATTTTTGAAGGCCGAAAATTTAAATCTTATAGAGGCATGGGCTCGGTAGAGGCGATGCAGGAAGGTTCAAAGGACCGCTATTTTCAGGATGTAGAAGACGATATCAAAAAACTCGTCCCCGAAGGTATTGTGGGTCGTGTGCCCTACAAAGGCGAGCTCAACGAAAGCATGCAGCAATTCATCGGCGGATTGCGCGCCGGAATGGGATATTGCGGTTCTAAGGACATCCCAACCTTACAGGAAAGCGCCCGTTTTGTACGCATTACATCCAGCGGAATTACAGAAAGCCATCCGCACAATGTGACCATTACTAAGGAAGCACCGAATTATTCGAGGTAGAAAATAAACACAGATTTCACAAATGCCACAGATTAGGAGAAAAAATCTGTGGCATTTGTGAAATCTGTGTTGTATAAAGCCTTATAGGATTATAAAAATTCCTTGAGTTCGTTCTTCAAATAACTCAACGCGGCGCTACTCGGTGTAGATTTCTCCATAAGGTCACTCAGGATTACCTCGCGCAATTTATCGGCGCTGTCTACGCGTTCGCTCATCGCAGCCTTGCGGATCATTTGGATCGTGGCGTTTTTGGCGGTCATGATAATCGTCCAGCAGTCGTCTGACATATAGATTTGTTGGGTAAGGTTGTGCTCGAATTCCTGCTCAATCTGCGCGATGACGTAGTTCTCGTAGTCGTTTTTATTTTCTGAGATTGGTGTAATCCTGATTAAGAGTTTGGTAGGGTTGATGCGCTCGAGAAATAAAACCATGCGTTCATAAGCCTGTAACCGTAAAGGCAAGGCATTTTTCTGTAGTTCTTTCTGGAGCACAAAACGGCGGCGGCCTTCTTCATTTTTGGTATGCATCTGGAAGAAATAGTAGGCTACAGCTCCGGTGATGAGCGCGGGCAAGGTGTAAGATAGCAATTCGATGATTCTGGTCGTATCCATTTGAAAATTTGATTTGATTCCTGAGCCCGGCCTTATGGCTGGTGCGCAAAAATAAGATTTTAGTCAATAATCGAAACAAAATCTTTGTGAAGTTTAGCCTGTATTTAACAGAATAGTTAAATTAGCCAAAACCATTAGCGATGAAATATTTTTACACCCTCTTTTTTTTAGTGTTAAGTCATGCCTCCTTTTCACAACAGTTTGCCGCGCGCGGGCTGGTTGAAGATGCCGTAACCCACGAGCCGGTTATTGCCGCGTCGGTGGGAATAGAAAAATCGGGTATGGGGACCATTACCAATGAAGAAGGTATTTTCCAGCTTTCGGTTTCCAGATCACAAACGGTTATTATCAGTTGTATCGGCTATAAGACGTACAAAATGCCAGCATCCGAGTTTGGCGAGGCCACCAAAACCATCGCACTAGAGCCCAGCGAGGAAGTGCTTGAGGAAGTGATGGTGACCAAAATTCCGTTGACGCAACTGTTGCAGGAGGCAATTATCGTTTCTAAAGCGCGGTTCAATAAGCCGGTTGTGCTGCATACCTACTACCGCGAATTTGTAAAAGTAGACGGACAATACAAGAAATTCTCTGACGCGTTGCTCGATTATCACGCGAGCGGAGATGCCAAGAAGACAAAATCTGAACTTATCGTCAAACAGAACCGTTCTTTTTCCCTGACGCCAACCAATGAGGACCAGGACGATCAGTTGAGCCCAACGCTCAACGTACAGTATGGCATTTTCAACAGTTACAGTTTTGAATTTTTAGAAAAGAACATCTTAAGGGACAAGAATGTAAAGAATTACGATCTCACGTTGAAATCAAGGAAGAATACCGACGGCAGTGAATGGTTCGTTATTATCATCGAGCCCAAAACTGAAATCGAAAAGACGTTGTTTGAAGGCGCGGTTATTTATGACCCTAAAACCAAATTAATTTATGACGTTGATTTGCATTTTGCCGACTCCCACAAGCAGTTTCCAAGAACCGTAAGCCTTTTGGGTTTGCATGTGGCTGTTCTCGATACGCGGTTCAAGGCGGTTTACAAAATGACCAACAACAATTATGAACTGTCTTACAACAACAGGTTCGTCAAATACAAAATGTGGACTAAAAAATTCCAGGAAATATCCGAATCCAGGAGTGACCTGATTGTGACCAATTTTGAAAAAGACGACATGACCTACAATAAAAAAGAGGTCTACAAAAAGAAATACCTATATAACAAACCCACGCACATGAACGGTAAATTCTGGCAGAAAAACAACGCCATCGTGCTCACAGCAGAAGAGGAAAAAATAATTGATGCTCTCGAGAAGGCCGAAAATGCCACGGTAAAATAAACCCGCCGCACGGCAATTTTTACTTTCCTGATTAACAATAATCGGTTTCGCAATTCGCGCTGAAATGTTTACTTTTGAGTTTTCCAAACGACTATGCAACACATTATAAGCCAACTCAACGAAGCCCAACAACAGCCAGTATTACAGAAAGACGGACCCATGATTATCATCGCGGGCGCCGGATCGGGGAAAACCCGCGTGCTTACCGTTAGGATTGCTTACCTCATGAGCCAGGGTGTAGACGCGTTCTCTATTTTAGCGCTTACTTTTACCAACAAGGCGGCGCGCGAAATGAAAAGCCGTATCGCGCAGATTGTGGGTGCGTCCGAGGCCAAGAACCTTTGGATGGGGACCTTCCACTCGGTGTTTGCGAGGATTTTGCGATCGGAATCAGACAAGCTCGGTTATCCGTCGAATTTTACCATTTACGACACCCAGGACAGCGTGCGATTGATTTCGGCGATCATCAAGGAAATGCAGCTCGACAAGGATGTCTATAAACCCAAGCAAATCCTGGGTCGCATCTCTTCATACAAAAACAGCCTGATTACCGTCAAGGCTTATTTCAACAACCCCGAATTGCAGGAAGCCGACGCCATGTCTAAAAAGCCGCGACTCGGTGAAATCTACGAGCAATACGTAGAACGTTGTTTCAAGGCGGGCGCCATGGATTTTGACGATTTACTGCTCAAGACCAACGAATTGCTCAACCGTTTCCCTGATGTCCTGGCCAAATACCAGGACCGTTTTCGTTACATTTTGGTGGATGAGTACCAAGACACCAACCATTCGCAATATCTGATTGTACGGGCGTTGTCTGACCGTTTCCAAAACATCTGTGTCGTGGGCGACGATGCGCAGAGTATTTATGCTTTTCGCGGCGCCAACATCAACAACATCCTCAACTTCCAGAAGGATTATGAGAATGTAAAAATGTACCGACTCGAACAGAATTACCGGTCGACCAAGAATATCGTGGAGGCGGCCAATTCCATCATCGATAAAAACAAAGTCAAGCTCGATAAAATCGTCTGGACGGCCAATGATTCGGGCAACCGCATCAAAGTCAACCGCAGCATCACCGATGGCGAGGAAGGCCGTTTTGTGGCCAGTACCATCTGGGAAGAGAAAATCCGGGAGCATTTGCCCAACAATAAATTTGCAATCCTGTACAGGACCAACGCCCAATCGCGTGCCATGGAGGATGCACTGCGCAAACGCGACATCCCATACCGCATTTACGGCGGCTTGTCGTTTTACCAGCGCAAGGAAATCAAGGATGTGTTGTGTTATCTGCGTTTGGTGCTTAACCCGAAAGACGAAGAGGCATTGGTGCGCGTGATCAATTATCCGGCGCGTGGCATCGGCGACACCACCGTTGAAAAACTCACGATTGCCGCCAACCATTACAAGCGTTCTATTTTTGAGGTGATGCAGAACATCGATAAGATCGACCTCAAGCTCAATTCGGGCACCAAAAACAGGCTGCAGGATTTTGTCACGATGATCCAGAGTTTTCAGGTACTCAACCAAAACCACGATGCGTTTTTCATGGCCGACCACGTGGCCAAAAAGACCGGATTGGTGCAGGAACTCAAGAAAGATGGTACACCCGAAGGCGTCGCCAAGATTGAGAACATAGAAGAATTGCTTAACGGGATCAAGGATTTTACCGAAGGCCAGAAAGAAGTAGACGGTGCGCGCGGTGCCTTATCAGAGTTCATGGAAGACGTTGCCCTGGCCACCGACGCCGACAATGATACCGGCGATGACGATCGGGTAGCGCTGATGACGATTCACTTGGCCAAAGGACTCGAATTCCCGTATGTGTTTATTGTTGGGATGGAGGAAGACCTGTTTCCGAGCGCGATGAGTATGAGTACGAGAAGCGAACTCGAAGAAGAACGCCGGTTGTTTTATGTGGCGCTCACTCGGGCAGAGAAACAAGCGTATCTTACGTATGCGCAATCGCGTTACCGCTGGGGCAAACTCACTGATAGCGAGCCGTCGCGTTTCATTAATGAAATAGACGGGCAGTATCTGGAATATCTGTCGGGCGAGGAAAACAACTACCGATACAAACCCATGATCGATACCGATATTTTTGGCGATGTAGACAAATCAAAATTGCGGTTATCGAAACCTGTTGCAGGCACGCCGCCCAAGTACATCACAGACAATGACCCGAAACCCGATTTGGGCATCCGCAAGCTCAAACCCGTATCTGGCAATGCACCGGCGGCTGCGAACCTTTTTGACAGCAAGCTCACCGTGGGCAATGTCGTGATGCACGAACGTTTTGGCAAAGGCGAGGTCATGAACCTGGAGGGTGTGGGTGCCGATAAGAAAGCCGAGATCAGGTTTGAAGTGGGCGGGATTAAGAAATTGCTGTTGCGGTTTGCAAAGCTGGATGTGAT
>JAKQJQ010000302.1 GCA_029561105.1 Bacteroidota bacterium | reverse complement strand
GTCGGATCGGTTTTTTTCAACGTAAAATCAATCCCTTCCACTCTCACTTTGTGATATCCGGGGCCATAACACTCTTTCCGCGTGGTATCGACAAAAAACATGTCATGGACTTCCCCGCCCTGCCACGGACGCTTCTGTTGAAGCGCAAGTTCAACCGCCTGTTCACTGAATCCATCGGGAGAAAGAAAGATTGAAACGATATTGGGCACCACAAAGCGCATGGCTTTCGGCATTTTGTACTGCGCATTCACATGTTCCCGGGCTGCTTCGTGCATGGATGAGCATTTTTCAGGAGTGAAATTCACAAAATTACCTTCATGAATAAAGTAATAATCGCGGCCCATCATATTGTACCGGCGGTAGGCATACAGGTCGGCCCTGTATGTTCCGAAAGAATAGTTTTTCTGTAAAGCAAAAGCTTTTTTTTGCGACTCAAGAAAGCGGGAAAGCGCGTTGTTATCCATGATATTAGGTCTTTATGATGACCCGGCAAAGATAAACAAACTCCGAAATTTTAAAAAAAGGAACAACAATTTTATGTACTTTTGGGCAATCAATCAAATTCAATTTTCATCACGAATATGAAAGACACCCGGTATATTTTTGTTGCAGGAGGCGTGGTATCCTCATTGGGAAAAGGAATCATCAGCGCTTCGCTGGCGCGGCTGCTGCAGGCCCGCGGATATTCGGTCACCATTCAGAAACTCGACCCTTACATCAATGTCGATCCGGGTACACTCAATCCATACGAACACGGCGAATGCTTTGTAACCGACGACGGCGCCGAAACAGACCTAGACCTCGGCCACTATGAAAGATTCCTCAATGTCCCCACTTCGCAAGCCAACAACGTCACCACCGGCAGGGTTTATCTCTCGGTGATTGAAAAAGAAAGACGCGGCGAATTCCTGGGTAAAACGGTACAAGTCGTGCCGCACATCACCAACGAGATCAAGGAGCGCATGCAACTGCTGGGCAACTCTGGCGATTATGACATCGTGATTACCGAAATAGGAGGAACGGTGGGTGATATCGAGTCATTGCCATACATCGAGTCGGTACGCCAATTGGTTTGGGAACTTGGTGAAAGCAACGGGATTGTAATCCACTTGACGTTGGTTCCTTATTTGGCCGCTGCGGGCGAGCTTAAAACCAAACCCACGCAACACTCGGTGAAAACACTCATGGAGAGCGGGATTAAAGCCGATATCCTGGTTTGCCGTACCGAACACGAAATCTCCGACGAATTGCGTCAGAAATTGGCCTTGTTTTGCAATGTTAAGCGCGAAGCCGTCATCCAATCCATTGATGCGTCGACGATTTATGAAGTGCCCAACTTGATGCTCGAGGAAGGGCTTGATGTCGTGGCCTTGAAAAAACTCAACCTGCCCAAAAAGGCAGCTCCTGATCTCAAAAACTGGAACATCTTTTTACAACACCTCAAAAACCCGAAACACGTGGTCAATGTGGGCTTGATTGGGAAATATGTAGAATTGCAGGATTCATACAAATCGATCCTCGAAGCGTTCATCCACGCAGGTGCTGCCAACGAAACGAAGGTAAATGTCGTTTCAATCCACTCAGAATTTCTCGACGAACACAATGTTGCCGCTAAATTTGCTGGCCTTGACGGCATCGTCGTGGCTCCCGGATTTGGTGAACGCGGCATAGAAGGGAAGATAGAAGCCGTGCGGTATGCGCGTGAGAACAACCTGCCGTTTTTTGGAATTTGCCTGGGCATGCAAATGGCCGTTATAGAATACGGGCGCAATGTGCTGGGTTTTACCGACGCGAATTCGACCGAAATGAACGAAGGGACCTCGCATCCGGTCATCGACATCATGGAAGAACAGAAAACCATCACCGACAAAGGCGGAACGATGCGTCTGGGCGCCTGGAAATGCGACATTGCCAAAGATACGCTTGCTTACAAAATCTATGGAAAATCGGCTATTGACGAACGCCACCGCCACCGTTATGAATTCAACGGAGAATACCGTGAGCAGATGGAAAAGGCGGGCTTGAAGGCTTCGGGTGTGAATCCAGACACTGGCCTGGTTGAAATCATAGAAATAGAGAAGCACCCGTTTTTTATCGGTGTACAATACCATCCCGAATACAAGAGTACGGTGGCCAATCCGCATCCGCTGTTCGTGAGCTTTATCGCCGCGACGGTTAAAGCCAAGAAAAAGTAAATAAACTATTTGAACTATAATGGAAGAAAAAAAATTAGACCTCAATTCGATCATCGGCTTTGTCCTCATTTTCGGGATTCTGATCTGGATCATGTACCAGAATCAGCCTAATGAGAAAGAAATCGCTGCCGAAAAAGCCAAGAAAGAGCAAGTGGACAAAGCGGCAAAAGCCAAGGAAGCCCAGGTGGCTCCAGCGAATTTTACCGCGACCGATTCGACGGCGAAAGATTCCGCACAGCTTGCAGCGCTTCAATCGACTTTGGGGAATTTTGCTTACTCGGCGACACTTCCATCGGCTACCCAAGCATTCACTATTATTGAAAACGAGGTTTTGAGCCTGAAGATTGCCAACAAAGGTGGTTATATCGTGGAGGCGAAGCTTAAGAATTTTGAGCGCATCCGCAAAGGGTCTCAATCTATCGTTGAATTGATTAAGGAGAACAATTCGCAGTTTAACCTGCAGTTGCAAACCCAGGACAACCGCACACTCGACACCAAAAACCTGTTTTTTGAACCGTCACTTACCCAATCGGGCGGTAACCAGGTACTCACCATGCGACTCAAGGCTGGCCCGAATGAATTCCTCGAATACCGTTACGAGCTCAAGCCAAAAGACTATATGGTTGGGTTTGACGTGCACTCGCAAGGACTTCACAAAACCCTGAACACCGCCAAACCCATTGACTTGCAATGGGACATGAAGACCATCCGCAATGAAAAGGGAATGGCTTATGAAAATCGGTATACCGACATCCGCTTTGAATATGAAGGCGAAAAAGACGATTATACCGGACAGGGAAAAGACAAAACCGAAACGCCTTCGCAAGTGTCGTTCATCGCATTCAAACAGCACTTTTTCTCGTCAATCCTGCTCACGCGCAAACCGTTTGAGACGTCGAACCTGTATTCTACAGAATTGATTGCCGATGAAAAAACAGACACCATTTTTACCAAACAGTTCAAAGCCAATGTGCCGCTGGCCTTTACCAATGGCGAGGTGAACTACAAAATGGATTGGTATTTTGGCCCTACCGATTACACAACGCTTAAACGGTACGATCGCAATATTGAGAAAATTATCCCGCTGGGTTGGGGTATTTTTGGATGGATCAATAAATTCATCTTTATTCCTTTGTTTGGATTTTTGAGTGGTTACATTTCGCTCGGGATTGCCATCATTGTCTTTACAATCCTCATCAAATTGGCGATGTCTCCCATTACTTACAAATCGTTCCTGTCTCAGGCCAAGATGAAAGTTTTGCGTCCTGAAATCAATGAACTCAACGAGAAGTTCAGCAAAGACCCCATGAAGAAGCAACAGGAAACCATGAAATTGTACAACAAGGCAGGTGTGAACCCAATGGCGGGTTGTATTCCGGCGTTGATACAGTTACCGTTTATGTATGCTTCGTTCCAGTTTTTCCCGTCGGCTTTTGAATTGCGCCAGAAGAGTTTCCTTTGGGCCGATGACCTGTCGTCGTTTGATGAAATCGCGCGTTTGCCGTTCAACATCCCATTCTATGGCGCCCACATCAGTTTGTTCCCGATTCTGGCGGCCGTTGCAATTTTCTTCTACATGAAGATGACCTCGGGCGATCAACAGATGGCAGCACCACAACAGGAAGGTATGCCTGATATGGGTAAGATCATGAAAATCATGATTTACCTATCGCCGGTGATGATGTTGATTTTCTTCAACAGTTACGGTGCCGGACTGAGTTTGTACAACTTTATCTCCAATTTGATTACCATCGGAATCATGCTTGTGATTAAGAATTACATCATTGACAGCGATAAGATTCACGCGCAAATCCAGGAGAACAAACTTAAGGAGCCCAAGAAACAAAGTAAGTTTCAGCTTAAAATGCAGGAAATGATGGAGCAGGCGGAGGCGCAGAAAAAGCTGGATAAGAAGAAGTAGTAAAGAGAGGAAAGAGGAAAGAGGAAAGAGGAAAGAGGAAAGAGGAAAGAGGAAAGAGGAAAGAGGAAAGAGGAAAGAGGAAAGAGGAAAGAGGAAAGAGGAAAGAGGAAAGAGGAAAGAGGAAAGAGGATAGACCTTACCGTTCGACTTTTGACTTTCCTCTTTCGACTGAATAAAAAAAAAGCTCCGTGTCACCGGAGCTTTTTTCGTTTAACCACTAATTAATCAAGAAAAGGATTCGACCATTTCGGGTCTATATACACGTTGGTCCCGGCTGTGGTTTTCAGGAACGCAATCAGTGCATCGGTTTCCTGGTCGGTAAGTCGCAATTGCTGTCCGAAACCGTTGGGTCGCAATCTCGGGTCAAGGTTGCCGTTGCCCGGAGCGCGGTTGATGTCGTTATAATGGCCGAGTAAAGTAACCAGAGAAGTAATGACACCGGTGTGCATCAATGGCGTGTTTAATGTTCCGTCGCGTTTTACGATATCCCTTAGCGACGGTGCGCGCGTGTTGGTCACGTCGATTCCTGTCCCGTTGAGGATACCTATGATTCCGTTGTTGCCCGAGTCGGGTGCGATGTCAAACTCTGGAGCGGCATGACAGCCTGCACAACCTACACCGCCGCCGGTACGTTTGCCCAGATTGTCAAATTGTGGCGGCGCATTGTATAGGTTTTTTCCTTGGTTTTCAAGCGGTGAGAAGTTAGGAAAGGGTTGGTTTTCCTGTGCCACCAAAGCGCGTCCGGCATCGTATTTTGAGTCGAATGATTGAATACTGTTGATGAACTGTGATAAGGCCAATTGTATTTTGGTCTCATTGATTTCGGGCGAACCGTACACAAACTGGAAAA
Source organism: Bacteroidota bacterium (assembly GCA_029561105.1). Lineage (GTDB taxonomy): Bacteria > Bacteroidota > Bacteroidia > Flavobacteriales > Flavobacteriaceae > Flavobacterium. The sequence continues at coordinate 23,554 of JAKQJQ010000302.1, read as the reverse complement.
GCTCTTTGTAGTATCCCACCTCGCTCAGCTTGGCGATCAAATCATCAAAGTTGTCATCGCCGTCGGTTCCGCTGTAACCCATCTCTCCGTGATTGCGGATTGGCATGGTGGTTTGTAGCTGTAAATTCGCGGCACGTTCATCCCAGAAAAACTTGCTCTCTACGGCGAATCGCGTATTGATCAAGCGCATCGTATGTCGCTGGGTCAAACCGTTTACGCCGTTGCTGGCCACGTTGGTATCACCAAATGCATGGGCCTGTATGTGACAGGAAGCGCAGGAAACGGTATTGTTGGACGATAGTTTTTTGTCATAAAACAAAACCCTGCCCAAAGTAGCGCCTTTATCGGTAATCGAGGCGGCGGGTGCATTGGTTCTCGTGATGTATGGCGGAACGAATTGCTGCGCATAATTTGAGAGTTGATTCAGGTTGATGTTGTTGCCAAAGGCTGCGGTCACGTATGGAGCATCGATGGTTTGGTATTGCGTGTCATCGTCATTGCTGCCGCACGAAACCAATAGAAAAATCAGTAAAGTTGGAAGGTATTTCATATTATTTGTCAATGATTATCTTGAATGTTTTAGTTTCTTGGCCAGAAGCAACTTTTAAGAAGTAAAGGCCGTTGTATAGCGTGTCGGTTTCAAAAACGCATAACGTATTTCCTTGCACGATGGTCTTGGATAGTACCGTTTTACCCAATACATCGATCAAATCTACTTTTAGGCCATGGGTAGACACAGACGTTTGAACCGCCACAAAGTCGGTAGCCGGATTGGGAAATATTTTGACTGCATCTGTCGCAAAATCGTAGCCTGATAAGGTTAGATCGCAAGAATTCGACACGGCGGATTCAAGACCTTAATGCAACAAGGTCAGTTAATATATTAATAATCAAATTTAGTTTTTTATTTCAATTCAGCATAATTTCAGAATAACTTTTTTGGCTTTTTAAATTAGCCAAAAGTTATTTCCGAAATTGGCTTGGTCTAAGCAGCATAATTGGTGATTTCTTGGTTCATAATTTCATTAGGAGTTTTGTATCCTAAAATTTTTCTAGGTCTATTATTTAAAGCAAATTGGGCTTGTTTAAGCTGTTCAATAGTTATTTTATTGAAATCAGTTCCTTTTGGAAAAAATCGTCTAATTAAGCCGTTAGTATTTTCGTTAGTTCCTCTTTCCCAAGAAGAATATGGATTAGCAAAATAAATATCCATTCCAGTGTTATTAGAAAGCCATTTGTGGTTAGCCATTTCAATTCCGTTGTCGTAAGTCATTGTTTTTCTGATGTATTTAGGTAATGTATTTAAAAGTTTAGCAAATTGTTGAGTTACAGTTTTAGATTTTCTGTTTTCTATTTTGACAATAAAAGTGTATCTGGTTTTTCTTTCTACAATTGTTCCAATGGCGCTTTTTTGTCCTGTTCCAATCATTAAATCACCTTCCCAATGTCCAACTTCAATGCGTAATTCAACGTGTTTAGGTCTTTGACTAATATTGACTTGGTCTTTAATGCGAACTCTATTTTTACCAAACTTTCTTTTTTCTCTTCTTTTGTGATGGTGATAGGGAAGGAGTTTAATAAGTTTTTTACCTAAATAAGATTGTCGATGCTTGTAAATATGCTGATAAATAGCTTCGTGTGATATTGACATTGTTGTGTCATTTGGATAAACGATTTTAATTCTACCAGCAATTTGTTCTGGACTAAAACCAGATAATAATCCTCTGTAAACAAAAGATTTAAGCCTTTTGTGTGTGTTGATTTTGTCTAGATTTCTTTTGTTTAAATATTCTTCTTTAGCAAAGAAGTGAGCTATTGTTGCGTTGTATTTATCGGAAGGTTTTTTAATCCAATTATTAACTTCACGAGTTATAGTAGATCTGTTTCTTTTAAGTTGAATTGCAATGTAGCTTTTGGATCTATTTTCATTGAGTAAAGTCTCAATAACAATCCGTTCATTTAAGTTTAATCGTCTGCGTAATTTTTCCATAATTCAACAAAGATAAAATTTATCATTTGTTGCATTAAGTTATTGAATTCGTCCACGGCGTTCGCGTTTTCTATAGTCGTTCCTGGGCTAAGTGTCCGGCCCGCGAAACCAACAAAATCGGTAGGGTAAAAGGTGCATCGAAAAACAGCGTTTTGTGTAGGTGTGGCATTTTGGGGGATTATTCCTGCTGCGTTTACAGGATTGACATATTGCCAAAGTGCGGTTCCCGACGCATCAATTTCGGTAAAAATCCCGGCCGGACCGTTGCAAATCAAAATGTTTCCGTTAGAAAGTGGCTGCGCACCTGAAATATTCATTGCATAAAAATCATTTGGGTTTCCGGCGTTGTATGTCCATGAGGCAGTGACGGGCAAATAGGGCAGTGTCTGGCTGTATTGATAGCCTTCGACAGGTGGATTGATGATATCAACCGTAGAGTAATTTCCGCCATTTCTGCCCAAGCCATTATTAAAAACCATGATTTGATTTTCATAAGGAAAAGTGTTTTCAATCCATCGTGCATTGTGTTGACCAAAAAACTGTGCAGTCGTTCCTATATTGTAAGCCAAAGGATTTCCCCAGCGGTATAATAAATCTCCGCCTTTACCCGAGTTTCCTCCGGTGTGACTTGCGGCTTGGCTGGTCGTGGTGCTGTGATCGATAATCCATATTTCGTCGAAGTTGTGACTGCTTAGTAAGATTTGATCCAACTGTGGGTTATAGTCGATGGAATTCAAATGAATCCAATCTGAATTGGTTGCACTCGCGTTGTAATTGATATTAACCAATTGCGGATTTGTTGCGATGCTGTTGTAGCTTGGTTTTGTAGCATCAAAATCTTGCACCAAATGGTCGGTCAAATGCCACTCCCAGACTATCGCTCCGGTAGTAGCGCCTGTGGGTTGAATTTCAAGAATTTGCTCACTCCAAAGAACGGCAGGTACCAGAGTGGGATTACGCCCCAAAGCGATAGCTTCAGTATTGGTTTTCTTTTCCCAGGCAATGACCAAAACATTTCCGTTGGGCAGTATCCTGGCATCGTGGTGTTGGCACTTTGAGGCATCAGACAGCGTGTAGCGCCACGTCACATTGCCGTCCCAATCGATCATTTCAATGAAACCACCTTTTCCTCCGGCGTTGAAGGTAGCATTGTTGGCATTTCCGGTACGCAATAAAGTTCCGTCATCCAGCAAATATGCAGATTGGCCGGGCTTATAGGCGCTATTCCATGATTTGACTGCTTTTCCGCATTTATCAATCAGGTAAGTAGTGTTTGCCGTATTGGGAGCAAACAAGACAAACCCATCGTCAAAGGCTCCTGTTTGATGCTCAATCAAACCAACAGTTTGTGCTGCTGCTGCAACTATTCCAAAACAGAAACATATCACGTACAGTGGTTTCATTTACGGTCTTATTTTTTGATGACGACTTTGGCGGTTTGAAATTGTGTGCCGTCTGTGATTGTGATGAAATAAATCCCGTTGTATACGGTATCGGTTTCAAAAACGCACAAGGTACTTCCTTGCACGATGGTTTTTGATTGTACGATCTTGCCTAAAGAATCTATTAAATCTACTTTCAAATCATGTGTAGTCATTGGTGTTTGAACCGCCACAAAATCAGAAGCTGGGTTGGGAGCTATGACTACTTTGTATGTAGTACTATCAAACGGCGTAACTGTCAGCGCTGGATTGTAGTTTGTAGTTCCTGCAGGAATCGTCGTCACGGTGGTAGTGGTTACTGTACCGTAAAACGTTGGACCCACAACATACGGATAGGCCGAATTGTGATTCGCGTCAACGGTTGCAAAATAGCAATAAATACCCTCGGGATATTCTGGGGTGATACAAAATCGCCCGTTGTGCACGTCCAAATAGCTAGGGTCGCCAGCATGCGAAACGTATTCGTAATCTTCCCTGAAATAACCGTTGAAATACGTCGCATTGACCGCCGGACCATTTGTCCTTGTTGTTTGATTTTTGAGTTGGTAGCTCGATTTCATTCGGGTAATCGCGCCGCTGCCATCAGTATTGGCGTACGCATACGCACCGTAAATCGGGAACCCGTCATAGGCAAATCCCAATAGAGGTGAATGTTCACTCGAGTTGATGACATACAAGCCATCGGATGGATAGGTATCGCATACCGTAGAAATCACGTTCAAATCCAAATTAAAGGCACTCGGATTTTGGTGGTGATGATAATTACCCTGGGCCGGATGTGCTTTGGCACAATCAAAACCTGCTTTTTCTGCCGGTACCGCATCCCGGTTCCAAGCTTGCGATGCCATTGGCCCGCCCGGACAAGGTGGATTTCCCGGCCCACCACAAAGTGCATTGGTGTTGTTATTCCAGGCCACGCCGTCGCGATAATCAAACAGTGCCACGCCGTTGATGAATATTCCGATGTTCCCGCCAGTGGTGGCGGTAGGCGTACCGGTATTTTGAGTAGGTGTCAAGGAAACCCTGAAGATTTTATTTTGCGCCGTAGCTAGAGACGGATTTCCATCCTGGAATGGACCGGTGATGTACGCAGGAATTCCCGTTGCAGAGACATAAGCATGCGTTGTGTTGTAGTTGACCGATTGAACATTGGCGAGTACCGCATCGGTAATAGGCGTAGGGTTTCCTGCTATATAATGCCTGCCGGTAGTGCCCGTCGTATTCTGCAACCACTTGGTAATGGCCGGATTGGTTTGTGCATTTAGAAGTAGGCTAAACGCAAAGCAACAGAGGAACAAGGGTTTTTTCATGGTTAGTTTTTTACAATTTTTAAGGTCGAATTTTTATTGACAACCACCACATACATTCCGTTGGCGTAGGCGGTCATATTGATAGCTACTTGCGTTTGGTTTTGGTAGTCCTGCGCAAAGAGCAATTGTCCCTGTAAATTATAAACCCGAACAGCTTGGATAGGAATTGTACTATTGGAAAGTGTCAGTATGCCGCTCGTTGGGTTGGGGTAACTCTTTAGGTTTTCATTAAAACTGCCCGGCTGTTGTACCGCGAGTAAATTGTTGGTTACGTTGTAACTGGGCGCCTGAATGACAAAATTCCCCGTACCATCGGGGACACGCGCATAACCCATATTGGCGGTCTGTACACCAAAATCCACCGAATCGACAATTGTGCCGTCGGGGTAAGCCAGGATGACGCTTTCGCCGCTCGCCGAGAGTTTAAAATCGGCATGTAATCCGCTTTGCGTAAGGTCTTCATCGGCCCAAACAGTGAGGAAACCGTGCGGTTCTATGGTAAGTCCGCTGGGAAAACCCCATTTGATCAGGTTGGTGTTCGTGTCTGTCAGGTAAAGGTTGTCGAGGCTCACCGTGCTGTCGGTGTTGTTGTAGAGTTCAATCCAATCCTCGTATTCACCATCGGCATCGGTAATCGTCGAGGTATTCTGCGCCATGATTTCGTTGATGGCAATGTCGCCGGGATTCAAGGTTGGGTAGTCGGCTTGCAGTGTATAAAACTCATGCTCGGCGCGCTCGGGCGAAAAAATTCCGGCATTGTTGTTCTCGGCATACAAGTAATATTGCATATAGGTATTGCTTACTAAGATCGAGGCGCCGTAAATATTGTCGGCTGCTGCGCCATCATTGTGCAAACCGTCGTCATACATCAACACCTTAGTGAAAGGCAATCTTATGTTGGCGCGATAACCCAGATAAACCGCCGTAGCATTTGTATTGACTACATTGGCAGTAATCGTCACATTGCTGTTTACCAATGGATTGGGTGTAGATAATACGATGTTAGAGATTACCGGTTTGGTCGCTGTGAAATCGGGCAACGCCTGTAAGTAGGTATTTCTGCCTGACATCAGATTGGAGATTCCGGGAGCCGAGTTGGGGCCACCGGTCATGTCTGTAGTAAGGTTGCTGGTAAATTGAGCGTAAGTATAAAACTTCTTGGTGTCTGCCTGAACCGACGGGCCAATCAAAGCCTGGTACGCTTGTGCCGTCGTGAAATAACTGTTGTTGGCAAAATTTTCATTGAGGATTGTTGCCATATGCGCGAGGTACATTCTTTTGTATTTTGGGATGCCAAGCAACTTCTGGATGAGTGGCCAGGCCGCATCGGCCGAATGCAGCAAATGGGTCATCTGCTTCTTTGCTGTCGTATTATTTAAGGCGATGGTACCGGTTGAAGAAAACACCCCAAATGACATATTCAAATCCCAGACCACAGGATTGAAACGGCCGTTATCGTCTTTGTACAGGTAATAATTTTGCTTGAAAGTCCCAGAGTAGCTGTCTAGGTTGACCAATACATTGTTAAAGGCGAGCATCCACAGCGCGCGGTCTACATCAAGGATAGACTCTATGTTGGCGGTATTGTTCGACAATGTATTGGTGAGATTGATCAGGTCTTCCCAACCCGCATCCGAATTCATCTCATACGCTGGCTCATAACTACTAATCGTAGTGCCCAGATAAGCGAGGTTGGGAAAACTGGAACTTCCCGGACCTGCGCCACCAATGGGGTTGCATTTAAAAAATGAATTGTTGTTGGAATAAAAATGTTTGTTCACGAATTTTTTAGAAATAGACTCCGAGCTCACGTAAACGCCCATCAAAGTGCCATTGATGTACACGTTGGCGTAATTTGATTCTGGCGCGTGCATGTATTGACGCAGGATCGAGTAGGAGAGCGGCTCACGAACAAAAGTGGGGTCATAGGCCACATTGCTGAGCTTGATGTCGGTGTAGCCTTGATAATCCTGGCTTTGGTACGTGTCGAGTTCAATATGCAGCGGATTTTTCTGGTTGTTGGGATTGTAGGTGCTGTTGCCTTTGTATTTGACGCCCACGTTATTGAACACGGTTCCGTTGATGGTCACCGATTGCGCCGGTATATAATCTTCGGTTGATTGGGCCTGCGCATCCAAAAGTGCGTCCCAATTGCTCTCGGCAAAAACGATTCGGATGTCCTGGATGGTATTGGTGTCGTAAAAAGACTGCGCAGTTGCGCTCAAACTACAGGCAAGACACAGCCATAAAAGCATTGATTTTTTCATAAATATTGGTTTTATTTCGCTGCGCTCCATACAATTTGGCTACGCCTCGAGTGGTTTTAAAAGTTAGACGGCAATCCTTTATAATTCTTGCGCCAGTAATTGAGATTATGTGTTTGGTTAAGATGATTCGTTTGACAATTTTCTCTTTTTCACTACAAAGGCAGATTTTCTGTACGGACGGTATTTAAAAGAATCGTATTTTACCTCCAGGGAAGGGGCGGATGTGTTCCCTAAAAAATAAAAGCCAGCTCAAAATCCAGAAATTCTGCATGTTTTGTTAATTTTCTTTTCATTGATTTTCGCAAGTTCCTAATCATTCCCTCGGAAACGAAAACTTTGGGTTAGACAAAAAATCATTATCGGTTAACGTCTTAAGGAACAGCACCAAATCGGTGCGTTCATTGTCTGATAGATCCAATGGTGTGCCAAGTGGTTTGGGTAGTTGCTTGTCATCGCCGAGCGTGTTGTAGTGTTTCACTACTTCAGTTAGCGTCTTGAATCTTCCGTTGTGCATGTACGGGAAAGTGAACTGCACGTTGCGCAGACTTGGGACTTTAAACCGCAGCTTATCGCGATTTTCTTGGGTGATTTTGAAACGACCGTTGTCATTTAGTGTCGTGTCAATCGCCAATCCGTTGTATTCAAAAGTATCACTCGTGAACAACGGTTCTTTGTGGCAAGAGGCGCAATGCGATTGGAACAGCGCATAACCTTTTTGCTCGCGCTCGGTAAACTGTGCTTCTCCTCGCGTCACCCGATCGTATCTCGAATTGCACGAAACCAACAACAACTCAAATTGGGATAAGGCTTTTAGAATTCGTTGGCCAGTAACTCCGGAATCGCCGAATGCATCCGTAAAGAGCCGTTGGTATTTTGGAATTTGTTGAAGCTTATAGGCTACACGCTCCAGTGTTTCGTCCATTTCAACAGAACTTGTGATGGGGTTGAGCGGCTGCATATCGAGATGGTTCACGCCGCCATCCCACATAAAATTCTTGCTCCAGGCCAAATTGACGAGTGCCAGTGAATTGCGCGTCCCGATTTTCCCGTCGATTCCATGGCTTAGCGCATGATCTACATGGGTGAAACCGGTAGCTTGCAAGTGGCAACTCGCGCACGAAATCGTATTGTCTTTGGATAAAATGGGGTCGTAAAACAATTGCCTGCCCAATTGAAAACCTTCTTCGGTGAGCGGATTTTGGGCAAAGTCGTACTGCGGCTTGGGCCAGTTTTTAGGTATGCTGAAATAAATGGGCGTGGTTTTTCGATTCGCAAAAGCGATGCATCCCAAACATGCCAATCCTAAAATAGCGCTATGTAAAACCCGTCCCTTCATTCTGGATGAAACATTTTAACACTTAAATCGGCAAGTTGCATGGCAGCCTTCCCCGGAATCATGACACTGTTTTGCCGGGATAGTTTAATTTGAGAAAAGAAAGGCTCAAAATCAATGGTAATTTCTGATCGGGTTGTTTCTAACTCAATTTCACGCAAGGCATCATTGGGCTCGAGGTAACCACCAATATGAAACTGGAATTCATTCTTGCGGGTTTGGCACAAAGGGCTTATCCCTTCGATTTTCAAATTGATGTAACCGCTTTGCCAGGCCCAAAACATCCCTTTGGCAGGATCCAGATCGCCAGGCATCGCACCCGACACGCTCGTTAGGCTGTCTATGCCAATGTTGAAACTGATTTTTGAAAGTAACTTTTTGGGATCACCGCCGACATTGAATCGAAAAGTCTCGGGTCGTTCAATGTCGAGCAAATGGTAATCTTTATTGGTAGTTGAGGAACCGTCGGCGTAAAGCAACCTAAAGCCCGAAACATAACATTTGAAAGTGCTGATCGACAATGCTTGTTGGTTGGCCATAAACGTTTTACCCACTTCAAACGGTTGGTCGTTGAACTTGATTTGAAAACCAACCGAAATCGAATCTCTTTGTTGTGCGCTTCCCAAGAAGGTTAAACATAGCAGCGCTAAAGCCGACCACCTAGCCATGACGAGGATGTGGTGGCCTTGAAAAGATACGCGACAACTCTTGGGTCAGGTCATAATAATAATCGAGCTGTTCGGGCTTGCAAATTTTTTTGATGTCCCGGAAATGATTGAAATGCGTCTGCTCGATTTGCTTTTGGTAAGTCGCAAGCACGTCGATGAGGCTGTCTTTTGCCTTATTGTCTGTCTGATCTTTGAGTAATTGCAGGTACAAACGATTTTTTGCCATGTGGATATGCTCTTCAATTTGGCTGATGGCTTCGCGATGCCCCAATATGAGTTTTTCGTATTGTTGTTGTTGCGTGGTGTCGAAATGCAGCTGCTCTATGATTTGGTATTTGGGTTCGCGGTGTGGGCCATGCGGCGGCATTGCGGGAGTTTTACCAAAAACCAAAAAGCCCAACGTACCCAGGTTGAGCAGCAGCAGCGCAAATACGGCAATGGTTAGCAATTTTGATTTTTCCATGGTTTAATAGAGTTGGTTGCTGTTGGAAATAGAATTGGCGAGACTTTCTACGGCAGATTTTTCAACAGCTACCTTTCCGCTATAAATCACCTTGGCATTGAGCAGGATTAGGAGCGCAATAGACGCGGCGGCCAGCCAAATCCAGGTTGGCGAGACGATTTGCTGTTGCTTGATCTTGTTTTCAATTTTACCAAACAAACCCATCGGCGGCGACACTGGGTTGATGCTGTTGGTGCTATCGAGGATTTGTGATATCCAATGTTCTTTTTCCATAATGGCTTAGACTATAAAAGCTACTTTTTCTTGCGGTGCTCCTCGAATTTTTTTGCTAATTTTTCCTGTAGTGTAGATTTGGCCCTGAAAATCAAAGATTCTACTGAGGAAACCGAGAGTTGCATAATTACCGAAATCTCGACATTTCCGAGTCCGTCGATTTTAGAAAGGATAAACGCGGTTTGCTGGTTTGGAGTGAGCTCGTTGATGGTGGCGTACAAAACCGCGGCCTTTTCTTTGTTTTCAAGCAGGATTCCGGGATGTTCAAAATTGGAGACATTCTCGTACTCTTTTTCATTCTGGCTTTTGTTGCCGAAGATGAAAAAGCGTTTCTTACTGTTCTTGTGTTTGATGAAATCGAGCGATTTGTTGATGGCGATGCGGTAAATCCAGGTTTTGAGTGTCGATTTTTGGGAGAAATTTTCGAGTGAATGGTAAACTTGTACAAAAACATCCTGCGTGATTTCCTCGGCATCCTCAATGTTTTGCACGTAATGCAGCGCGACATTGTACACCAATACACCGTATTGATTGTAAATATTTTGGAAATCCTGCGCCTTATTTTTCATGGCCGAAAAGTAGCTATTTTTTTAACAAAAGCTAATTTGTGAATTGTTTAATAAGAACGGTTTTTTTTCGGTTGACAATAATTGTTATATTTGACAGCAACTAGCCCTGATAGGAGCGGCAGCTTTTTTCTGGCTTCTTTAGCCAGGAAAAACTATAGCGGATAGCAGGAATAGCTACCAAAAACTAAAACCAATAAGCATGAAATTACTCGAAGGAAAAACAGCAATCATTACAGGTGCGAGCCGCGGAATCGGGAAGGGAATCGCAGAAGTCTTCGCCAAACACGGGGCCAATGTGGCTTTCACGTACAGCTCGTCGGTAGAATCGGCCCAAGCTTTAGAAAGCGAACTCAACGCATTGGGCGTTAAAGCCAAAGGCTACCAAAGCAACGCCGCCGACTTTAATGAAGCTGAAACCTTTGTCAACGCCGTTTTGGCCGAATTCGGAACCGTTGATATCTTGATCAACAACGCCGGAATCACCAAAGACAACTTGCTTATGCGTATGTCTGAAGAAGATTTTGATAAAGTCATTGAAGTCAACCTCAAATCAGTGTTCAACATGACCAAAGCGATACAAAAGACGATGCTCAAGGCACGTTCGGGTTCGATTATCAACATGAGTTCGGTGGTTGGGGTGAAAGGAAATGCGGGGCAGACCAATTATGCAGCATCTAAAGCCGGAGTGATAGGGTTTACCAAATCGGTGGCTTTGGAGTTGGGTTCGCGGAACATTCGCTGCAATGCGATTGCGCCTGGATTCATAGAAACAGAAATGACTGCAAAACTCAACGAGGACGTGGTACAAGGCTGGAGGGATTCTATTCCGCTCAAGCGCGGCGGAACCACAGAAGACGTCGCCAATGCGTGTTTGTTCCTTGCCTCCGACATGAGCGCTTATGTGACCGGACAGGTTTTGAACGTTGACGGCGGAATGCTTACCTAAAACTATTTTGAATTTTAAATTATGAATTTTAAATGACAGCTGTCGTGGATAATTTATAATTTAAAATTTATCATTTAAAATAAAACTTTTTAATGACGACAAGCACTGTTCTATTGATTCTACTTTCTATCGGAATAGCTGCGTGTTTGTCATATTACCAATATTTTTATAAAGCCAGGAATACGCCTAAAGTAAATCGTTTCTTGGCTTTGTTGCGTTTTGTATCGATTTTTGGGATTCTTCTGCTGCTCATCAACCCGATTGTCTCGCGCAAGACATTCGAGGTGTTCAAGACGCCTTTGCCCATCGTTGTAGACAATTCGGCATCGATTAAAGACCTTAAGGCCGACCAGACAGTAAGGGACATTTACAGCCAATTGATCCAGGACAAAAGATTACAAGAAAAATTCGATGTACAGTCGTACCGTTTTGATGCGGCGTTTGAAGCCGATGCGACATTCGATTTTAAAGGCAGGCAAACCAATCTGGACCAAGTTGCACAAGGTCTCAAAAGCCTACATAAGAATGTGGTTTTCCCTACCGTTTTGATTACCGATGGGAACCAAACCTCGGGAAACGACTTTGTGTACAGTTTTGGCACAACCAATAAAGTCTTCCCTGTTGTGGCAGGCGACACCGCGACCAACCTCGACCTTAAAGTTGCGCAGCTCAACGTCAATAAGTACGCTTTCCATAAGAATAAGTTTCCGGTAGAGGTTTTCCTTCAATACGCCGGTACCAAAAGCATCACGGCCAATTTTAAGATTTCGCAGGGTAATCAGGTACTGAGTACGCAGTCTGTTTCTTTTTCGCCGACTAAAAAATCGGCGATGATCAACGTTTTGCTTGAGGCCGATAAGGTAGGTTTGCAAGTCTTCAAAGCGGCCATCACGTCTAAGGAAATCGAAAAGAACACCTACAACAACACCAAGAATTTTGCCGTTGAAGTGATTGATCAGAAGACCAATATTGCTATTGTAGCGGCGATCAACCACCCCGATTTGGGCGCGCTTAAAAGAGCGATAGAATCTAATGCCCAGCGAAAAGTAACGATTGTCAAGCCAAATGAAATCAAAGACTTAGCCGATTACAATGTGTTGGTTATGTACCAGCCCAATGCGGCAGAATTCCGGTCGGTTTACCAAGCCAATAAAGCTGTGGGAATCAACACCCTTACCATTACCGGACCCAGTACCGATTTTGCGTTCATGAACCAAATCCAAAACAATTTGATATTTAGGATGAGCGGCCAGCGCGAGGATTACCTTCCGACTTTTGACCCACAATTCAATTTGTTTGCATTAGACGATATTGGCTTTGGGCAATTGCCACCTTTGCAGCATGCGTATGGTACGGTGGCTACGAGCGGAAACGTTTCTGTGTTGCTTTCGTCGCGGATCAGAAATATTGATACCGGCGCACCTTTGCTTGCTTTTGCCGAAAACCAAGGCAAGCGTTCGGCCTTCCTTTTGGGAGAAAATATCTGGAAATGGAGAATGGAGAGCCATGTAGAAAGCAAATCTTATGAGAAGTTCGATGTTTTTATGGATAAGATCATCCAATTTCTGGCATCCAACAATGCGCGAAAGTCTTTGGTGGTAGAGCATGAGCGTTTTTATAACTCGGGCGACGCGCTGGAAATCAGTGCGCAGTATTTCAACAAGAACTACGAGTTTGATGAAAAGGCGCGTCTTACAATAGCCGTCACCAACAAAGCCACCAAACAGGCCAAGCGCTATGATTTACTCAGGACTAACAACGCCTATAAGGTGAACCTCGATGGGCTTGCTGCAGGGCAATACCAATTTACGGTCAAGGAACTGAACTCGAACACCAGTTATAGTGGTTCGTTTGAAGTGCTTGATTTTGACATTGAAAAGCAGTTCGTGAATCCAGACCTCACGCGGCTCCAACAGCTCGCGAGCCAAACACACGGACAGGTCTTTTACCCGAACCAAACCCAAAGCCTCATCAAAACTTTACTTGAAAACAACCAATATAAGGCGGTGGAGAAGGCGATAGTCAAGAAGACGCCGCTCATTGATTGGATTTGGTTGTTGGTTATCGTTGCAGTGACCTTGTCAACCGAGTGGTTTTTACGCAAATACAACGGCATGTTGTGATTCTTAAGCAAAGGTTAAGTAACTCTTAAGTTGGTCTTAATCTCATTTTGCAGATGATTTTTGACTTTTGTTGAAAATTATCACGATGTTTAAATTTCCAAAATTTTCCGGTCGTTTTTCGTTGGTCTTCGCGTTTGGGACTTGGTTTCTCCTTGTTTCATTGTTGCTCAGGGTTGCGTTTTTTGTCTGGCAGGCCAATGAGGTATCCTGGCAACCCATCGATTTTTTCAGGACCTTATTTACTGGGATTTTCTTTGATCTTGGCGCTTTGGCATTCTTATTATTTCCATTGGCATTGTATTATTTCTTTGTCCCAAAACGATACATAGGATCAATCCTTGACAAGATTTTGGTTTATTTTTTTACCGCGCTCGGATTGTTCATTATTACGTTTAGTTTCTTTGCCGAGGTAACGTTTTGGGAGGAATTCCGCAACCGTTTCAATTTCATCGCGGTCGATTACCTGATCTACACCCATGAGGTCATTGGCAATATAGCGCAGTCATATCCTTTACCATTGCTTATTGGAGGCATTGCGCTAATGGCCGCCCTCGTGCTGTTTATATTCTGGAAACGTGACGTGTTCAAGAATGTCTTTTCGTCTCGTGCGTCACTTAAGCAAAGGATATGGTTACTGGGCGGTATAGGTTCGGTATGTTTGTTTTACACTGGTTTTATAAACAATAACCAAGCAGAATGGTCGTCGAATCGCTACAATTCAGAAATTTCAAAATCTGGGATTTATTCGTTTTTCGCCGCCTTCCGCAACAACCAAATTAAATACAACGAGTTTTACTCGACTACAGACGACCTCAATGCCTTTTCGATAGTGAGAGGCAAGTTGGCGCAAAGCAACGCGACCTATATTGATCAAAGCACTACAATCCATCGCAGGATTACAGATGATCAGCCTTCAGCGCAGAATAAAAATGTCGTTTTCATTCTGGTAGAGAGCCTAAGTGCCAGTTTCCTGCGCGAGTTTGGCAACAAGGGAAACATCACGCCATTTCTGGACAGTCTCACCAAGAAGAGTATCTTCTTTGACAATTTATACGCCACGGGCACGCGTACCGTTCGTGGTATGGAAGCCATGACGCTTTGTATCCCGCCCACGCCGGGGCAAAGTATCGTTAAACGACCCGAGAACCACAACCTGTTTACGATTTCAAACGTCTTTAGGAACCGGGGTTATGACTGCAATTTCTTTTACGGCGGCGATGGTTATTTTGATAACATGAATAGCTATTTTGGCGGAAACGGCTTTGATATTTACGATCGCGGCCGAGGAAGCGTTCTCAACGATGCCATCAAGATGCAAAGGCACAATATAGAAGACCATGAAGTTACCTTTGAAAATGCTTGGGGAATTTGTGATGAGGACATCTTCGCCAAAATGCTCAGGGTAGCCGATGCACAATACCAAAAAGGGAAACCTTTCCTTAATTTTGTAATGACAACCTCAAACCATAAACCCTTTACCTATCCGGCCAATAAGGTGATTATCCCCTCGGGCCTGTGTAGGGAAGGAGCTGTGCAGTATACAGATTATGCTTTGCGCGAGCTGTTTGAGAAAGCGCAGCGTAAACCGTGGTTCAGGAACACCATTTTTGTAATTGTTGCCGACCATTGCGCCAGCAGCGCGGGCAAAGACGAAATTGATGTGGCCAATTATCACATTCCGGCGTTCATTGTCAATCTTCCCGAAGCGCAAAACCAAAGAGTCTCCAAACAATGCTCGCAGATCGATATTTTCCCAACACTTTTCTCGCTTTTCCATTGGAGCTATGAATCTGATTTCTACGGTAAGGATGTCTTAAATCCTTCGTTTGAGCCACGTTCCTTTTCTGGAACCTACCGCAAACTCGCCTTGATGAAAGGAACCAAGACGATGATCCTGTCAGACCAGAAAAAGCAAAGTTTTTACGATTGGGATAAAACCTCCAACAATCTCAAGCCCATTCCGATGGATGCCAATTTCCTCCGGGAAACCATTTCTTGGTACCAAACCGCCGATTATCTCTTCAATCATAAGGAGCTCAAATAAACACGAGATTTTTACCGATGTTGGGGTTTGGGTGAAAATAATTTGATACATTTAACGTCAAATTCAGGCTATGAAAACCGTATCGGTATTAATACTGCTGCTGCTGAGCAATGTTCTTGTGGGCTATTCTCAAGATTGGAAAAACGATCTCAATGACGCTTTTAAGGAAGCCAACGCGTCGGGGAAAGACGTATTGTTGTTTTTTTCTACCAGTCAGGATTGCCTGAGTTGCAAGACCCTCGAACAAAAAGTGTTGCGTTCGCCAGAGTTCTTAAGTTACGCCGAGAGCAAATACATACTGGTAAAGGAAGATTTCAGCCTTGAGCAGGATAAAGATATAGAATCCAAACTGTTGGTGGTTGAAAAATACAATAAGGACGGTTTCTTTCCTCTTGTGGTAATTATCAATAGAAATACAAAGGTCATAGGCCAATTGGGTGCTTACAACAACGAGTCACCGCAGCAGTTCCTGGCCAAACTCCAATCCATTAAAAAAAGTTAAGTGAAGATTTTAGTCGTCGAAGATGAAACCGGCATTTCTAAGTTTCTGAAACAAGGTTTAGAAGAAGAACATTTTGAAGTGGAGGTGGCTTCTGACGGAAAATCCGGGCTCAAGCTAGCGTTGTCCCAGTCGTATGATCTGTTGCTCCTGGATTGGATGCTGCCAGGAATTACCGGACTCGAGGTGTGTACCGAGTTCAGGAAGCGCAACAAAACAACACCGATTATCTTCCTTACCGCCAAAGACACCATCGCCGAAACCATTACAGGACTTAAGGCCGGTGCGAATGATTACATCAAAAAACCTTTTAGTTTTGACGAGTTGCTAGAACGGATCAGGGTTCAGTTGCGTTCCTTTCACCAAGAATTACCCGACCTTAAACTGGGTACAATCACATTGAGCAGGCAAACGCATCAGGTTCTCAATAACGGAGCAGAAGTACAATTGACCCAAAAGGAGTTTACGCTGCTCGAATTCCTGATTTCCAATAAAGGAAAGGTGTGTACGCGCAACCAGATTATAGAAGAAGTCTGGAACATCCATTTCGATTACGACACAGGTGTCATTGATGTCTTTATTAATGCTTTGCGCAAGAAATTAGGTCTTAAGAAAGAGAAGGATTACATCAAAACCATACGCGGCGTGGGCTACATTGCAAACGAAACTTAAGTCATGTTTGAGCTTTCTTTCAAAAACAGGATTGCCTTTAATTACCTTTTGAGCACGGCCTTGCTTGTGCTTTTTGTGTTTGTTATCATTTACAATATTGTGCAGTTCACCGTCTATTCGCACGTAGATAATGATTTGGCGGTGGAGGTAAATGATCATTTGAGCGAAATTGAAATCAAGGACAACCACATCCAGCTCATTGACGCAGAAGAATGGCGAGAACAAGAGCATAACACGCTCAACGTTAACCCGGTTTATGTTGAAATCCTGGATGGCAACAAGCAATTGGTAGACAAGTCGCCGAATCTTAAGCACCATCATTTGGTTTTCATGACCTGCAAAAAGGATTATAAACCTTTTGACACCAAACTCAACGGCCGTCAAATCCGACAGGTCAATTTCAGGATTGAGCACAAAGGGAAAACAGCGGGTTATATGATGATTGCCATGTCGCTCGAAGATCCGGTAATGGTGCTTACGAACCTAAGTCGCGTATTGTGGATTTCATACCCACTGATTCTTGTCTTATTGTTTTTTTCGGCGAGTTTCATTGCCGGAAGAAGCATCAGGCCCATCCAAAACATCACCGAAACGGCAAAGGGCATTTCGCAAGGCAACCTCAAATCGCGTATCATTTTGCCGCAAAACAAGGATGAATTGTACACGCTTTCTACTACCATCAATGCGTTGTTGGATCGAATCGAGAATACCATCATCAGGGAAAAGCAATTCACTTCGGACGCCTCGCATGAGTTACGCACACCACTCGCTGTTCTCAAAGGCACACTTGAGGTTCTCGTTCGTAAACCACGTGAAAAACAAGAGTATGAAGAGAAAGTTAAGTTTTGCATCAGCGAGGTTGACCGGCTCAATGATTTAATAGACCAGCTGTTGTTGCTCGCGCGCCTCGAAAATCAGAAAATTGCCATCAATCCGCAGAACATAGAACTCGATGATCTCATCCTGCAATCCCTCGAAAGGTTTTCTGGCAAGATCGAACGCCGCAACATTACAATAGATTTCACTTTCGAGGAACATTTTAACGTCGTCTCAGACGTATTCATGGTTTCTACCATCCTGCAAAACCTGCTCTCCAACGCGCTCAAATATTCTGGTGAGAATAGCAAGGTTAGCATTCTATTGTACCGCGAAAACCAATCGGTTGGATGCAAGATCACCGACCAAGGTGTAGGCATTCCCAAAGAAGATCTGGAAAGGATTTACCAGCAGTTTTACCGTTCACGTGCCGTAGTACACGAGCCCATCAAAGGGACAGGTTTGGGACTTTCTATCGTCAAACGGCTTTCGGATTTACTTAAAATCAGCATAAGTATTGAAAGCGAACCGCAAAAGGGCACTACAGTCTCACTATTATTTCCGTAGCATATATTGACGCGAAAACACATTCGCGCCAAATTGGTAAATCTTCGGTTTATAGCCTAAGTGGCTTTTTTTTCAGAAACTAAAAAACTATATTTACTGCTATACAAATTGCACGTTTTTTTTAACTATGACTCCCCAAAAGCAACCCGTTGTCCAGGATCTTGATGAAGACCTGACCGAACCGCAACTCAACATCCTGCTCACCACCGATGAAGACGACCAGCGACCGGTGTACCTTTCGGGGAATTTCAACCATTGGCACACCCAGGATTCCAATTTTGAATTGGAAAAAATAGGAGATGGGTTATACCACTACAAGTTTCCAGCCGATTTCGTGTATCCCGACGAGCTGCTCTACAAGTTCACCAAAGGCGACTGGAGCGAGGTAGAAATAGACCAATACGGCAATAGAACCGAAAACCGTTCCTGCAAACAGCACAATGGCGTGCGTAAGGAACATGTGGCCAAATGGCGTAAGAACTGGTTGCCTTTTAAACCCGATTTCTTGCCGGTTGTTGAACTGATCTCGGAAGCCTTTGAAATCCCGCAACTCAACAAGAAGCGCAAGATTTGGGCCTTGTTGCCACATGACTACCAGACCTCCAATGAAAGTTATCCGGTGTTGTACTTACAAGACGCGCAGAATCTGTTCAACGAGCAGGCCAAATACGGCAATTGGGAAATCGATAAGAAGCTTGCCGTGATGTCGGAGTACAAAATCGGGAAAATAATAATCATTGCTATCGAGCATGCCGAACAAGATCGCATCAAGGAGTATAATGTGGGCAAGACTGTTTTGGGTGTTGGGCAAGGCAAAAAATACATCCGTTTCATCACCGATACGCTCAAACCGTTTGTAGACAAAACCTACCGTACCAAACCCGAAAGGGAATTTACCGGAATAGGTGGCAGTTCTATGGGCGGACTAGTGAGTATTTACAGCGGTTTGATGTATCCCGAAGTGTATGGCAAACTTATGATTTTTTCTCCCTCATTATGGGTTGTCCCCAAGATGGATTTCAACCAGGCCGATTTCTCAGAGCCCGGCACGACCAAAATCTACCTGTATGCGGGTGGCGACGAAAGTGCTACGATGATCAAACACGTCAAACAATTCAAGAAGAATATCCAGCAGCATGAAATGATGGCCGACAAGACCAAAATCAAGCTCAGCATCAACCTGCAAGGCAAACACAACGAAACCTATTGGAGCGACGAGTTCCCTAAAGCAATCGAATGGCTGTTTTTTAACACTAAAGAAGACTAAATGCAAATCAAGACCATACCCAGTATTGCCGGTTTTTCAGGAACGATTTTGATTCCGGTTTTTGAGACCAACTTCAACAACATTGTGCCCATTGAATTCGATGGGATTTCAATCCCGTCCAAAATTTTCTACGGTAAAAAAGACAGTGTGTACCTGATTGAAAAGGAGGACCATATCCACGTATTTATAGGACTCGGTAAAACCATCGATTACCCTTCACTGAAGACAATTTTCAGGAGGATCGCCTCCAAACAGCGCGATTTCCTTACCCAAGCGGTAGCGATTGTAATTCCCGAATCGTTCAGTGAATCTTTGGTAGAGGCTACTGTTTCTGGTCTCTTCCTGGGAACCTACGACTTAGGACACTATAAAAAGAAGGAAGGTCATCCGTTTGAATCAAACGATTTTGTCTTGAGTTTGTCGTCGGCGACCGATTATACCGAGTTGGCCAAACGCGCGTTCAAAATTGCCAACGCGCAAATAGAAACCTTGCAACTCGTTGACCTGCCTCCCAACACGGTAACCCCAAAATTTCTCGCCAATTGGGCTCACGAAAGTGGCAAAGCATATGGCTTTACGGTAGAAGTGTTCGGTGAAGAAGCCTGTCGGATCCATGGCCTCGACGCTTTTATGGCTG
Source organism: Bacteroidota bacterium (assembly GCA_029561105.1). Lineage (GTDB taxonomy): Bacteria > Bacteroidota > Bacteroidia > Flavobacteriales > Flavobacteriaceae > Flavobacterium. Next base: position 3,668 of record JAKQJQ010000302.1, on the reverse strand, counting down.
TAGGGAAAGGCAGCGATAAGGAGCCGCAGTTCGTCATCATGCAGTATGAACCCGAGCAGACATCAGCAAAATTAAAGCACGTAGGTTTGGTAGGGAAAGGCATCACCTTCGACACCGGCGGGCTCAATATCAAAACGGCGGGTATGGTCCACATGAAGTCGGATATGGCGGGAGGCGCTGCAGTTTTTGGGGCGATGCAGCTCATCGCCGACCTCAAGTTACCGATAAAAGTCACAGCTATTGTGCCTTGTTGCGAAAATGCCGTCGACAACAAGTCATTTCAACCCAGCGATGTCATCAAAAGTTATAGCAAACACACCATAGAAATCATCGACACCGATGCCGAAGGCCGCCTGATCCTCGCCGACGGTTTGTCTTACCTCATTAAAAATTTCAGGCCAGAAATTGTGGTCGACGTAGCCACGCTCACCGGAAGCGCCGTTGGAACTTTCGGCTATGAATGTGCCGCTTTATTTACCAACAACGACTCGATTTCAACAGAACTGCAAAAAACCGGTGAAGCCATCGGGGAACGTCTATGGCCATTGCCATTGTGGGACGCCTACAAACCAGACATCGAAAGTGAAATAGCCGATGTGCGCAACTGGAGCGGCAAACCCATCGCCGGAGCCATCACCGCCGGCAAATTCCTCGAATATTTCACAGACGGCCACCAAGCCTGGGCGCACCTCGATATTGCAGGCGTAGCCTTTGGCGATGACGAATTCGCAAAAAGCAAACACGCCACCGCCTATGGTGTACATCTACTCACAAAATTCATAGAAAACCTTTGATTATGGGCAAGCAGCAAAATACCATCGTTTGTGTCTCTAATTTTTTTAAGGGCGCCGATTTCATGATCGGGCTCAAAGAATTGGGCAACACCGTTTTTTTGATTACCTCAGAAAAATTGCGTGACAAGCCTTGGCCGTGGCAACACCTGGACGCGGTGTTCTACATGCCAGGACAGGATACAGACTGGAACCTCGACGATTTGCTGTTGGGTGTTGGCGGGCTCATGAAAAACAACCAGATCGACGCCATTGTAGCGCTCGACGATTTTGATGTAGAAAAGGCCACTTACCTGCGCGAAAACCTGCGCATACAAGGCATGGGGCAAACCACAGGGCGTTACTTCCGAGACAAGCTCGCGATGCGCATGCGTGCCAAAAGCTGTGGCATTTCTAACCCGCAGTTCTGCTCGCTTTTCAACGACCATGACATCAACACTTTTGCCGATACGGTAGCGGCACCATGGGTTTTGAAACCGCGCTCCGAAGCTTCGGCATCTGGGATTATCAAAGTTCATGACAAGGAAAGTTTATGGATCCACATTAATGAAATGGGCAACAACCGTTTCAAATACCTGGTAGAACAGTTTCGACCCGGCGATGTATACCACTGTGACAGCCTGATTGTCGACGGGAAGATCGTCTTTAGCATTACCTCTAAATACCTGGCCACGCCCATGGAAATTTCGCAGGGCGGCGGTATTTTCAGGAGCGCCAATATTGCCTACGATTCGGCCGATGACAAGGCGATTAAGGAAATCAACGCTCAGGTAATCAATGGATTCGGACTCAAACATGGGGCAGCACATTCGGAGTACATCAAGTGCAAGGACGACGGACGCATTTATTTCCTTGAGACTTCGTCACGCGTTGGCGGAGCGCATTTGGCCGAAATGGTCGAAGCGGCTTCGGGGATCAATCTCTGGAAAGAATGGGCCAGAATAGAAGACGCGCTTGTTAAAGGCACAAAATACAAATTACCCAAAGTAAAAAAAGGTTACGCGGGAATTGTATTGACTTTATCTAAATTCGAAAAGCCCGACTTATCTGGTTTTACCGATAAAGAAGTTTGCTTTACCGTTCCTTTGGAATACCATGCAGGTTTGATTGTCAAGTCTGATGAATCTCAAAGGGTTATGGAATTGCTCGACAACTATGCCGACCGTTTGATTCGGGATTTTGCAACAGTGGCGGCGCAACCACAAGTCAAAAATTTACACTAGAATTGAATGCGATGATGAGAATTAATTTGTTACTGATTGTTTTTTTGATGGGTTCAACCAGTCTTTGTGCCCAAACGCCATTTAACTTTGCAGGGATTTCAATCCCAGTTCCCGAAAACTACCAAAGCATTTCTGAGTTTGAGGCGGTAAGTGCCGAATTCTCGGTGCAATGGGTTGCGGTTCCTAAGATTCTTTATGAAAACAATGTGCACAAGCAAATGGTCAAGCAGATAGAAACCGATTTGCATGCAAGGTTCATTTCGGGAATTAATTTTAAGACCCAAGGAATTGATTTCGTTGGGAAGCTATACCAGTTAAAAAGTAAGGAAGGTATTCGCTACCGCATCATTTCGTCGGGAGCAATCAATGGGCAAGGGCTCATACTGAATCTCGGATTTGCCAAGCAACCCAAACAGAATAGTGATTTGGATGCGTTCATGCGGCACTTTATTGCATTCGGGAAATAGTTGGATTAGCGTTCAAACAAAGCCAAACTTCCGCCCACCCAATCCTTATCTTTATTGAATTTCACCCCAATCATTTCGCCACGGCTCAGACGCGCAAGATTGCATAAAAGGGTAGGGGAATCATCGCCTTTTTTCCAGACGCAAAGTACCCGAACTTCTACTTTGACCTTGCCGTCGGGCGATTGTAAAATAGGGCTGTAGTTGACTTTCTTTTGCAGGATGTACAAGTCTTTTTCCTTCACCGCTTCGATATCTTCTTTTTTGACATGAAAAATTACGCCGCTGCCCGAAAATGAAAACAAGGGTTTGAGTACATAATTTTCAAGGTCCTCGGGAATTTCCTTTAGGTCGCTGAGTAGCGTGGTCTCAATGAAATACGGACCTTTGAGCATTGGCAAAATGTATTTGCTGATCCTGAAAAACCAATTGGGATGTCCGGCCCATTCTACGTCGAGTGCATCCGAGAAACTGAAATCAAGTTTAAGGTCGGTTCGCGCTTCGAGTTCATCGAAAATCACACGGTTGTAGATGCGCTTTATCTCGATTGCATCGCCATTTTCATTATTGTAGTAGAGTTTGTTGCCTTTCTTGATGATATCGGTAATACACACAATAGGAATCCCGAGGTCGCGTTGGCAGTAATAAAAGTCAATCTTGGTGTTTTGTTTTTCGGGCTCGATTTCAAGGAGGATGACATTTGCCGGCGGGTGACCGTTGCGGATAGCGCCGTCGATGATTGTCATGTATTCATCTGGCGAAATCCCGTTGATAAAAGGCGTCATTTCCTCCAGAAAAGGGTAGTGTTTCTTAAACTTGTCGAACAACGCCGATTGGTAGTTGAATAATGACGGGAAACCTTGTACTTCAATCAGTTTGGGAACGACTTTTCCGTCTTCTTCGCAAATACCAAAATCGATTGCCAGAAAAGTGGTGTGCGCGTCTTCATTGGGTACTTTTGTGTTGAGCTCCAAAGCCCTGTCTGTGCGTTGCAGAAAATCATCGCGCTTGATCAAATCAATTACGTCGCGGCAGCCGTCAATGACCTGTTGTTTAAGTTCTTTTGAAATAAAAAATGGTGACTCGGCCATCCTGAACGTAGGCATATAATCGAAATCAGCAGCGATGTCATTTTTGAAGGCCTCGTATTTTTCGGCGGTAAATAGTTGGTTGAATAAGTCGCGGTATTT
>JAKQJQ010000294.1 GCA_029561105.1 Bacteroidota bacterium | reverse complement strand
ACATCGGCAAATACCTCCACTACAACATCAATTTTGAAAATACAGGTACTGCCGATGCCATCAACATTGTGGTAAAAGATACCATTGACACGACCCGATTTGACATCAATTCGTTGCAGCTGTTGTATGCGTCGCATCCGGTGTACACCAAAATTACAGGCAACATTGTTGAGTTCATATTTGAAAACATCAACCTACCGCCCAGTATAGCGAACCCGATTGGCGGCCATGGCAACGTACTGTTCAAAATCAAAACGCTACCTACTTTAACCATTGGTGACGAAGTGTCGAACACCGCCAACATCTACTTTGATTACAACACGCCGATTGACACCAATGAAGCGAGAACAGCTTTTAACAACTTGTCCAAATCGGATTTTGTGAAAGACGACAGCGTGACGATGTATCCGAATCCGGCGAAAAATAAAGTGACGGTTAAAGCGGCAGGAACAATCAAATCGGTGCAATTGTATGATGTGCAGGGACGGATTTTGCAATCGGTTGCTGATGGTAAATCGCAAATAACACTCGATATAGCCAACCAACAACACGGTGTTTATTTCCTTAGAATTACTACCGACAAGGGAAGCGCAGTTGAGAAAATAATCAAAGACTAAAAATTACCGAAATGAAAAATATATACGTATTGCTGTTATTGGCTGCTGGTTTTGCAAACGCACAAATTGTAACTATTCCGGATCCGGTTTTTAAAGCCAGGCTGATTTTTATTGGAGTTGACACCAATCTTGATGGGGAAATCCAAAATACTGAGGCTGAAGCCGTCATTGCCTTTAATTCCCTTGGAAGCGGCAACGGCAGCGGCATTACGGATTTGACTGGCATCCAAGCGTTTACCAATCTTGAAAGATTGGTTTGTATGGGCATGAACCTGACTACCTTGAACGTTTCGGGAATGCCCAGTCTTCAGTTACTCGAATGTTCGGGAAGCGGCATTACTTCACTTGACGCGAGCAATCTTCCTAGCCTAACAGAATTAATTTACGACAATAATCCGATGGATGGCGGGATAAACATCGTGGGGTCAGACAACATTGAATGGATCCACTGTCCATTTACTCAGCAAACACAGCTCGATCTTTCTAACTTAAGTCACCTGCTCGAAATGAACGTGTCGAACAACCAGCAGCTCACCTACCTCAATATAAAAAATGGCTCGCTCGAAAACATGTTTTTCCTTACCGGGGTGCCAAACCTTGCGTATGTCTGCATCGACGAAATCCAGGAAACGAATGTGTATCCGTTTAACCTATACGGTTCAGCGGCAACTTTCAGCACATTTTGTTCTTTTGTTCCTGGCGGAGATTACAACACAATTACCGGTACGGTACTTTTTGATGATAATAATAATGGTTGCGATGCTTCGGATTTACCGTTAAAAAATGTCAGACTGAATATTACTGACAATATTTACTCGAATGCAACCGTGGTATCAGCTTTGGGAAATTACACCCTTTACTCTGGAGCAGGCGATTACGACCTGATGCCCAACCTAGAAAATCCAGTCTATTTCACAATCTCCCCTGCCATGGCAACGGTAAGCTTTCCTACGGCAAATCAATTGGTCACTTCCCAGAATTTCTGCATTACAGCCAATGGTGTACATCCCGACCTCGAGATTATACTGGTTCCGCTAAACGGGGCGGTTGCGGGGTTCAATTCCAATTATAAAATTGTTTATAAGAATAAAGGCAACCAGACGCAATCTGGTTCGATTAACCTCACTTTCAATGATGCGGTGACCGATTTGATTGTCTCTAATCCGGTAGCGGACAATCAGGCAGAAAATTCCTTATTATGGAATTATATTGGACTACGGCCATTTGAAATCCGCGATATCAACTTTACTCTAAACGTCAATAGTCCCACTGAAACTCCTCCGATAAATGCCGGAGATGTGCTGGCATTCACAGCTATTATCAACTTTGCGGCAGGCGATGAAACGCCAGAGGATAATGTTTCCGAATTGTATCAAGTTGTACGTAACGCCTATGATCCAAACGATAAGAGCTGTCTCGAAGGAAACACCGTTTCGCCAGAAAACATCGGCAAATACCTCCACTATAATATTAATTTCGAGAATATCGGTAGCGCGGAAGCAACCAATATTGTAGTCTTGGATAGAATTGACACAACCCAATTTGAAATTAATTCCCTTCAATTGCTCTACGCTTCGCATGCTGTCGATATGAAAATTACGGGTAACAAGGTCGAATTCGTCTTCGAAAATATCAATCTACCAATTGGCGGACACGGCAACGTACTGTTCAAAATCAAAACGCTACCTACTTTAACCATTGGTGACGAAGTGTCGAACACCGCCAATATCTTTTTTGATTACAACGCGCCGATTGACACCAATGAAGCGCGAACAGCCTTTAACAACTTATCCAAATCGGATTTTGTAAAAGACAACAGCGTGACGGTGTATCCGAATCCGGCGAAAAATAAAGTGACGGTTAAAGCTACAGGAACGATCAAATCGGTGCAATTGTATGATGTGCAGGGACGGATTTTGCAAACGATAATCGAAGACAAAAATCAGGTGACGATAGATCTTTCCATGCAACTAACCGGCATTTATTTCGTTACAGTAACCACCCTACAAGGATCGTCGACCCAAAAAATTATCAAGCAATAGTTAAGTT
>JAKQJQ010000282.1 GCA_029561105.1 Bacteroidota bacterium | reverse complement strand
CGTGTTCGCGCTTCGCGCTCGACTCCTTTTTTAGTAGGCACGAGCGAAGCGAACTGGCGAAGCAAAGCCTGTTCTTGACAACGGGATTTCTTTACTCCAGAATTGATAATGTTGAACGTAGAACAACGAATATTCAATGTTCAACGATGGGACACGCGTGAGGGATGGAAGCGGAAATCATTTTGCTTACGGCGAGGCAACGAGGCGAGAGCAAAATATTGCAGCGGACAGCCCGACGGCGTTGCCTGATCTTACAGTGTAGTTGAAATACGAGAACGCCGGCACGCCCAAAGAACAATCACTCGATATCTTTAATGAATTCATCGTATTCCAGGTAGAACATCTCAAACGCATGCATCTTTTCATTGAAAAAGTCGAAAATTTCATCCCAGTATTGGCGGTTGCTCACGGTGATACCGCGTTTCTCAACCCAGATGCGGCTGATGGTTTTGCCGTTTTCGAGCGTGTAGTTTCTATGGTAAACCAATTCCTGAATAAATTCGTCTTCGAGGATGTTTTTCAAAGCTTGTATTTTTTCAAAATATGCGATGCGTTTTTCTTCGTTGCGCGGCTCGATGTCAATCATGACCTGCGCTTTGGTATTGTCTACAAAAAATTTGAACGAGAAATCCTTAATCTTGGTATCGTACAAAACCCATTTTCGTGGATACTTCGCTGCGAAAGCGGTCCAGAATTCTTGCTTAAGTCGTTGGTTTTCCTGTTTCGAGTACATGATCTGCCGAAAGTCAAAAGTCGAAAAGTCAAAAGAAAAACAAAGTAAAAATTTACTTGGGTTAACGTTCAACCGCTATTTTCGACCTATATTAGTGGTGCAAAAATACACCATTCCTTATGAATTTTGAGGACTTTCTTTCACACATTCCCAAAATAGAATCTGTAACACTGTTGGGAGAAAAAGCCCACGCGCTGATGTATCCGCCGGAGCGTCGCGCTATAATGGAAACACTTGACCTCTCCACAAAGCAACCCAAGGAAGCCGCGGTGATGATGCTGTTTTACCCGCGCAATGAACAGGCCAATATCGTGCTTATCATCCGTAATTCTTATCCGGGTGTCCATTCGTCGCAGATTGCGTTTCCGGGTGGTAAGACAGAAAAGGAAGACGCAAATTTCATGGACACGGCCATGCGTGAAACCGAAGAGGAAATTGGAGTGATGCGTGACAAGATTAATGTAATACGGGCGTTTACGCAGGTTTATATTCCGCCGAGCAATTTTCTGGTACATCCATTTTTGGGTTATAGTACCGAAGAATTAATTTTCAATCCGCAGCCCGAAGAAGTATCGGGAATAATCGAAATGCCGCTGATCCACCTGCTCGACGACGACAATGTAATCGATTTTGAAATGGCCACTTCGTATTCGGCATCCATCAAAGTCCCGGTGTTTAAAATTCGCGAGCACCACGTTTGGGGCGCAACGGCCATGATGCTCAGTGAGTTGAAAGAAACACTCAAAAAGGTTTTCTAAAGAGCATCTTTATTGTAAATTTGCGGCTCACGTTTAGTAAATACTATGGGATTATTCAAAAGGAATCCTTTCGGGCATATCCTCTTTATTAAAAAATGGCTCATCCGGATTTTCGGGACCATTACCCACAGGCGTTACCGCGGTTTCAACGATTTGTATATCGATGGATCGGAAATCATCAAATCACTGCCCGACAAAAACGTACTTTTCATCTCCAACCACCAGACTTATTTTGCCGATGTCGTGGCCATGTTCCATGTGTTCAACGCGAGTTTGAGCGGACGCGTAGACAACATCAAAGGAATCGGATATTTGTGGCAACCTAAAATGAATATCTATTATGTGGCTGCAAGCGAAACCATGAAAGCCGGTTTGCTGCCCAGGATTTTAGCTTACGTTGGTGCCATCACCGTTGAAAGAACCTGGCGTTCGGGCGGGAAAGATGTCACCGAAAAACGCGAAGTGAATCCAAATGATACAGAGAATATCCGCATTGCGCTAAATGATGGTTGGGTCATCACGTTTCCGCAAGGCACCACCAAGTCATTTAAACCCGTCCGCAAAGGTACGGCGCATATCATCAAGCAGCACAAGCCAATCGTGGTCCCGATTGTCATTGACGGTTTTCGCCGCTCGTTCGACAAGAAAGGATTGCGTATGAAAAAGAAAGGAATCCTGCAATCGTTCATCATCAAGGAACCTTTAGTGATCGATTATGAAAACGATACAATCGAAGAAATCGTCGAGAAAGTAGAATACGCCATCGAGCAACACCCGTCATTTTTAAAAGTAATCCCAGCCGAGGAAATAGAAGCGCTCGAGGAACTCAACCGATTGCGACAATGGAATGTCAATTCTTAAAAAAGGCGTGAGACCGACACTTTTTCCAAATCGCTGAGAATCGCGTATATGAAATTATTTCTTACGGGATATCGTACAGCCGATTTTTGACGCAGGATATAATGCCTTACTTTTCATTGCTTTCCTGCGCCACAGTTACACAATCATAAAAACGCTGCAGGCCGCATAGGTAATGAGGAAATCCAATTCGAACAATCCAAAATTAATGTTGTCGATAACGACAATAGCAGAAAAGATCTACAATTCCATTTTCTTGAGTTCATTGTAATTCGCATACAGCCTTTTGAGCAAGATACCATACAGCAGTCGGTAGAATAGCCAGAATATGAAAAGGATCACCGCAATAAAAAGGATAGAAATCAACGTACAGGCCGATAGGAAAAAAATGCGATTCCCTTCGGCTTCGGCTTTCTCCACCATCGCAATCATTTTACCGTTGTGGTAAAACAGCATTACGATAGACAACACGATACTCACCGAGGCAATACCCAAATTGTACCAGATATAATTCTGGACGGTTTTGCGTGTTTTGAGGATATTCTTCATGAGTTGCCGTGTAGAATCGGTAGTAGAAATGGCACGGTAATTTTTATAGAACACAAAAATGAAAACCAAAATGATGACGTAGTTCACCACATTTACTGCAAACATCACATCCTCAATTCCATAGCGGTGCAGTTTGCTCTGGTATTTGTCATCGCTGAAAATCACTGTGATGATGTTCCAGAAAACAAACTCAATCAGGCTGATCATCAGAATCCATTTCACGATAGACGATGACTTTTGGTGCAGCATCCTGTAAATTTCTTTCTCCGACAC
>JAKQJQ010000276.1 GCA_029561105.1 Bacteroidota bacterium | reverse complement strand
GTCGGATTTCGTAGAATGCGACAAGGTTTTGGGTTACCATTTCGACACGTTCGGCTACATCGAAATCAACCACGAGGAGGCCATCCGCAAGTTTTTCAACAAGGGCAAGGATTTGATGCTGCTGGACATTGGGCAGAGTATTGAATTGTAAATTTGGGCAGCTTATCCGGCTGTCCGCTGTATCTTTTGCTTTTTAAAGAAAAAAGCAAAAGGATGCCGCTTCCATCCGGGCTGCTACTGCTAACCAATAAACATCCCGTTTTTCCGTTAAACCACCATGCAAAACAAACTGTTCCTTTTTATAATCCTCGTCTCAACGGCAACTTTCGCCCAAACTGGCGGCTATTGGGACAAAGAACGCGCGACGACCAAAGAACTTACCGTGAGCGCCGGCGATCGCATCCTCGCCAGCACAGAAGAGCTGCCGCTCGGCACCACCGAACTCGTCTACCGCATCACCTTACTCGACGAAAACCAACAAATGGCCAGCAGCCTCGTGTCCCTGCTCAAATCAATTCCCGATCCCAGCGGTGTGAGCCAAGGCTCGGCAGGTGCGGTGTTCCTGTTGTCGAAAATTTCGGGCGACGATAAATGCAAATACGCTATCTTTTCTGATAAAGACAACGCCATCACCTACAAATCCGATGGAAAAACCGAGAAAGCTTGTTTGTACCAAGACAATCCCATCAACAAGGAAGCCAAGCGGCTTTCTGTAAACAAATCCACCTGTTTCAAGTCGGGTGTGCTTTGGTTTGGGTTCGAGAGCAAGAACTGGATCATGAAGCAGCGTATCATCTTGGAGGTCGTACCGTGGGTAGACAGCAAACTCAGTACGGGTTGGAATATCGAGAACCGCAAGTCGGTGATCAATCTCTGCAAAACCACCGACCTGGCCAAAAAGCTCGGCGATGCCGACGAATATTGCGTATGCGTCCAATCCAAAATCCAAAGCCAATATCGCTTCCAGGAATACGAGGAATTGCTTGCCGCCGAGAAAACCAAAGCATTCCGCGACGCCGGACGAACCTGCTACACTGAAACCGACGCCGCAACGGCCATCTATGCCAAGTTGCGCCTCGATGCTGCCCAATTCACCGCCAAAGCCAAATACGCCGAAGCGATTGCCAAGCTGCAAACCATCTTCAACGAAAACAAAGCCAATGCCGCCGATTATAGTGCGCTCGGTGTGAATTACCTCTTCACGCATCAGTTCGATAAGGCGCAACACCTGCTTCGGGAAGGCGAAAAACAATACCCGTCTGACCTGTTGATCCAGCTTAACCTCGCGCATGCCTTACTGTTGCGCGGCAATTACAGTCAGGCCAAAGGCATCTACAAGAAATACAAAACCCAGAATGCCACAGATAATCTGAGCTGGCAGGCCAAAGTAAACGCCGACTTCACGGCATTCAAAAAAGCCGGGTTGTCCTCCGACGATTTTGACCGCATCCTAAAAACTGTTGAATAACGAGCCTTGAAAGCCACTTTCCAAAAATATACCTTACAGTTCAAACAACCTTCGGGAACTTCACGCGGCGTGATGACGCACAAAGAAACCTGGTTGCTCAAAATCGACCTGAACGGTAAAATAGGAATAGGCGAGTGCGGCTTACTGCGTGGGCTCAGTATAGACGATCGCCCGGATTACGAAGCCAAACTGCAATGGGTTTGCGAGAATATTGAAAAAGGCGAGGAGTGGTTGTGGGATCAGCTCATCGAATTTCCGTCGTTACAATTTGGGGTAGAAATGGCGTTTCGGTCTTTGGGGTCGACAGAGCCGTTTTTGCTTTTTCCGTCCGAATTTACGGCAGCACAAAAATCGATTCCCATCAACGGCCTGGTCTGGATGGGAACACCCGATTTTATGCGGCAACAGATTGACGAGAAAATCCAAGCGGGATTTCGTTGCATTAAACTCAAAATCGGCGCGATAGACTTTGAAAAGGAACTCGATTTATTACGGATGATCCGACAGCATTTCACCGCCGACGCGATAGAAATCAGGGTCGATGCCAACGGCGCTTTTTCTTCAAACGATGCCTTATTTAAACTAAAGCAACTTTCTCAATTTGAAATACATAGCATAGAACAGCCCATTGCGACAAGACAATTTGAAGCCATGGCCGAATTGTGCCAAAACACGCCCATTGACATCGCGTTGGATGAAGAGTTGATTGGTGTTTTTGGGCTTACCGAAAAAGAAGCCCTACTACAGAAAATCAAACCGCAATACCTCATTTTAAAACCTAGTTTTATAGGCGGTTTCCGCGGGACACTAGAGTGGATTACACTCGCTAAAAAGTACAAAATAGGTTGGTGGATTACCTCGGCACTTGAGAGCAACATTGGCCTGAATGCCATCGCGCAATTCACCTATTCTTTACAAAACCCTATGCCGCAAGGTTTGGGAACCGGCGCTTTGTACACCAATAATTTTGATTGTCCGCTCGAGGTTGCCGGCGGTCAACTTTGGTACCGATCTGGTATACGGTGGAAATTTAACCTTTAGTGGCTTGGTATTTCGATAGCGATTCTAATGCCTGCTGCCTTATTTTGCGCTGCATGAAACCCGTCCAGCCCAAAAGCAATCCCGAAAGGCCAAGTGCCTGTTGACACCATTTCCAGACGTTGAAATGGTCAATATGGCGGTAAATCAATCCATCGCGGAATTGAAAGCTTGCGCCAATTTTATTGGTGACTTGTCGGTTGGTTTTGCTGAAAAGGTAGGTAGCTACCCATTGGGCAGTGCCCGAATCTCCTTTGGCCGAGACGTTAGAGAATTCAATCTTGAGATTGCCTTTACTGCGCAGGAGGAGCATCTGCCACATATCCGACACATCCTGGCCTTTGAGTAGGCCAAACACTGGGTCTTCAAAAACAACATCCGGATGGTAACAGCTTGCCATTGTCTTGGCGTTTCCTGCAGCAAAGGCAGCGTAGAATTCCTCGATGAGTTGCGCGTTTGGGTTCATGTCTATTGATAGAGTTTTGAGATGGCTACAGCGGTGTCATGGCTTTTCTTGCTTTTGTCGAAGGCCGTGGCAAAGTAAGTTTTGCGGTTTACGGCCGTAAAATTGCCGAGTTGGCTGTTGAATCTTTGACCATTTCCTTTGATGTTAAAATGAATCGAGGCGATTTCTACCGTTTTGAGCTTGTTGATTTCTGCTGCGGTAAACATATAGTAGCCCATGATCTGGCCGTCTTTTATTTCGCGGATTCCCTTGTCAGAACAAGTAATGGTGCTATGGTCTGCCAGAAAAACGTACACGGTGCCCGAAATCACATTGGCTGTGTTTGCAGTTTCTACCGACAATTGCAGCAATCCGCCTTTTTCTGTTTTTGCAATCTGCACCTGAGCCGAACCGCTGAGTGCGTATTG
>JAKQJQ010000172.1 GCA_029561105.1 Bacteroidota bacterium | reverse complement strand
TTTATAAAAAAGGATTTCCACTCCTATCCGGGCTAAAAAACCTCCCACTATGAATGAACTTTCGTCCGAAACCAGTCCTTATCTTTTGCAACACGCCCAAAATCCCGTGCACTGGAAAGCCTGGAACGCCGCGTCCTTAGCATCGGCCCAATCGCAAAACAAACTCCTACTCATCAGCATCGGCTATTCGGCCTGCCATTGGTGCCACGTCATGGAACATGAAACATTCGAGGATAACGAAGCTGCCGCAACCATGAACGCGCATTTCGTCTCCATCAAAATAGACCGCGAAGAACGCCCTGATATCGATGCCGTATACATGAAAGCGGTACAAATCATGACCGGTCACGGCGGTTGGCCTATGAACGTGGTCGCGCTGCCAGACGGAAGGCCTGTTTGGGGCGGTACTTATTTCCGCAAGAACGACTGGATGAATTCGCTCGAACAACTGTCTGAACTTTACCAATCCGATCCGCAGAAAATGATCGACTACGCACAAAAACTCCAAACCGGGTTACACAGCTATAACCTGATTCCCGCAGAAAACCCTACCCACACCGACCAAAAAATACTGGAGCCGCTCATAGCCAAATGGAAAAAAAGCTTCGATTGGGAATTCGGCGGCATGGCGCGTGCGCCCAAATTCATGCTACCCAACAATTACGATTTCCTGCAGCGTTACGGTGACCAGCACAACGACACCGAACTCCTCGAATTCGTAGACCTTACGCTCACAAAAATGGCCTATGGCGGCCTATTCGACGCGATTGGCGGCGGATTTTCACGCTATTCGGTAGACCTCAAATGGCATGTCCCGCATTTTGAAAAGATGCTTTACGACAATGGCCAATTGGTTTCGCTGTATTCAGATGCTTACAAGCGCACGCAAAATCCGTTATACAAACAAGTCATAGAAAAGACGCTAGGATTCGTGACCCGCGAATGGCTTAACCATGGCGGCGCCTTTTACAGCGCACTCGACGCCGACAGCCTCGACGCCAACCACCATCTCGAAGAAGGCGCGTTTTACGTCTGGACCCAAACCGAATTGCAGCAATTGTTGGGTGACGATTTTGACCTGTTTAGCATCGTATTCAATATCAATGATTTTGGTTTTTGGGAAAAAGAAAACTATGTGCTGATCCAAAAGGATTCGCTTGAAGTGATTGCTTCACAACAAAACATCGCGCTTGCAGCACTCCAATCTAAAAAACAAGCGTGGGAGCAACTGCTGTTCGACGCGCGTGAGAATCGACCTAAACCACGCCTCGACGATAAATGCCTGACCTCCTGGAACGCCATCATGCTCAAAGGTTTTGTAGACGCGTATAAAGCACTGGCCCACGAGAACTATTTAGACACCGCATTGCAAAATGCCGCGTTTTTGCAAAAAAACCAATGGTCGCCCGATGGTCATTTGTGGCACAGTTATAAAAACGAAAAAAGTACCATCAATGGTTTCCTTGAGGATTATGCGCACGTCATAGCAGCTTTCATCGCTTTATACGAAGTCACTTTTGAGGAGAAATGGCTGCACGATGCGCGCAAACTCACCGATTATTGCCTCGACAATTTCTTTGACGAAACCCAACGATTTTTCTCGTTCACCTCGCGACTCGACCCCGATTTGGTGGCGCCGCACTTTGAAACCGAAGACAATGTCATCCCAGCGTCGAACTCTGTAATGGCCGAAAACCTGTTCAAACTCAGCATTTATTTTCACCACTCACACTACGAAAAACTAAGCCTTGAAATGGTGTTGCGTTTGGCACCGCAAGTAGACTATCCGTCGGCTTTCTCGAACTGGCTGCGTTTGCTGTTGAATCAGTCCGACGCCAACAAAGAACTGGCCATCTGCGGTGCAGACGCCTTGTCGTATTTGCGCAAAATCAACAGCCAATACCTGCCGCGTCTTGTCGTGGCCGGATGTCGCCGGGAATCTTCGTTGCCTTTTTTGCAACATCGGTTTGACGCCGAAAAAACACTTTTCTATCTGTGCCGAAAAAAGACTTGCGACAGGCCCACATCCGACTTTGCCGAGCTTTGTAAAGAATTGTAACCCAACTGCCAATCGGTATCTTTTTTTCGCTAACTTTGAGTGATAACCAAACATTTAAAAACCATGGGATTAGGATCATTTTTTAAGAATTTGTTCGGCTCGGGTAAAGAAACCACAGAAAACCTCGCCAACAAAGCAGAAGATTTAGTAGACGACGGGATTGCCAAAGCCAAAGAAGCCGCAGAACCGTACCTTGAAAAAGCTGAGGATTTAATCGATGCTGTGAAGGAAAAAGCCAATCAGTATTTTGATGGCGCGGGCGACAAAATCGACGATATCGTAGAGACTGCCAAAGAAAAGGTATCAGAGTACACCGATACCGCGCGCGAAAAAACGTCGGCTGCCATCGACACAGCCGAGGAAAAAACCAATTCGTTTTTAGACGACGGTGCCGCCGAAGCTAAAGATGCCGCCCAGGAAGCCGGCAACAGAATTGAAGAAGATGCCGATTAAATCCTCAAAAAGATTTATTTTTGCGTGACCAACTCAAACCTTCTCTCGGGAAGGTTTTTTATTGACTTAGAAATGAAAATAGCAGGAGAAATCAGCTTTATTGAACAATATGCCAATTCCTTTGTGAAGGTATTGATTGACTATTCGCCCAAATTGGTGGCCGCTATCTTACTGTTGCTCGTGGGGATTTGGGTGATTCGCATTGTCAATTCGGTTTCGCGAAAAATCATGGTGCGCCGCGAAGTTGAGCCCACGCTAATTGAATTCCTTTCGGACATCATTTATTGGGGATTGCGCATCGTGCTTTTTATCGCGGTGATTTCTAAACTCGGGATTGAGTCCTCATCGTTTGTGGCTATCTTGGGTGCGGCAGGTCTTGCGGTGGGATTGTCCTTGCAAGGATCGCTATCTAATTTTGCAGGCGGCATGCTCATTATTTTATTCAAACCCTTTAAACTTGGCGATACCATAGAAGCCCAGGGTGTTGGAGGAACGGTGATAGACATCCAGATTTTCGTCACCCAACTGCTAACCGCCAACAACCAGGTGATTTTTGTGCCCAATGGCGCTTTGTCTAACGGTACCATCATCAACTATTCGCAACAGGAAAACCAACGTACCGAGCTCTTCATGGGCATTTCTTATGACACCAACATCAAAACCGCCAAAGAACTCATTCTCGATATACTGGAAAAAGACAAGAGAGTGCTCCAGCATCCACAACCGGCAGTTACTGTGAAAGAGTTAACCGACTCGGGTATAAAACTTGCAATCTACGCATGGTCTAAGAGAGAGGATTTCGGCATCGTAAGTTCTGACATTCTTGAAAATGCAAAAACCGCTTTTGACAACGCGGGCATTGTGATTCAGCCATTTGTAAAAGAAAGTTCGAAAGCTTAGATATTGCGACGATAAAATTGCTATTTTTAGCAGAACTTAAACAAATAGGCCATGAAAAAAATAGGCACCGCATTCTTACTAATAAGCTTTCTTTCTGTTTTTTCGCAAGTGCGTACCGGAGCGCATAAGTACGAAGCTTTGGATCCGAACACTGCGGGTAAAATCTTCAGAAACCAGACTCCAGGCAAAGATCGGCCTACGGGATCACCATATCTGATGAAAATGTTTGCCTCGGCAAAAGTCGAGGGCATAGCGAAGAACGCCTTCATGCGCTACAATGTTTTTAACGACGAGTTCGAGTTCATTACCAACAACAATGATACGTTAATTCTCGATAAAATTGAAGATTTCGGCACCATCACTTTTAATGGACTCAATAAAAAATACCAGCTCACGGCCTACACAAATACCAAAGGAAAACTCGATTACGGTTACTTAATTGACTTTTATAGAAAAGGTGGCGTTGTGCTTTACATGAAAGAAAATATCGATTTTTACGAAGCCAAGAAAGCCAAAACTTCCTTAGAAAGAGACATACAAGCGCGTTACACAAAGACGGATGACTCTTATTTCCTCAAAATAAAAGAAGCAGCGATTGCAGAATTCCCTAACGGTAAAAAAGACCTCATCAAATTATTCCCAGATAAGAAACCAGAAATCGAAACCTGGCTCAAGGCCAACAAAGTTTCCTTTGGCGATCGTGCCGACATGGTCAGGATTGTAGATTTCCTGGCAACCTTATGACCCTTTTTGGGCAATCATAAAGTCTTTCAGATAATTCGGTTCAAAATAAGCGACATCCACGATGTCGTTTTTTTTGAACTTCTCATAACCCAAAGCACTCATTTCCCGCGCCGACGGATAGACAATCTCATCGAGGAAAACAAAATTGTCGCGTGTGAGCAATGGGCGGCATTTTTGCGCACCGTCACCCACAAAGTATAGTGTTTCTTTACAATCGATGAAGGATTCCGAGGTGATGATTTGGGCTTCAGTCGGTCTGGTCTTATGATGGTTCGTATCGAATATGGCGCTGTAAACCTCCATCCTTCTGGCATCAAGCATGGGCACAATCAATCCGCTATCAATAGTAACCTGAGCTGCCAGAATTTGCAAGGTATCAACGGCAATCAACGGAATGCCGAGCGCATAACACAATCCCTTGGCAGCCGAAACACCAATACGCAATCCCGTGTAAGAGCCCGGCCCCTGGCTCACGGCTATTGCAGACAAATCGGTAAAAGACAGACCCGACCGTTGCAAAACCTCTTCGATAAATACGTGTAATTTTTCGGCATGCGAATAGCCTTGTTCGGCGATTTCGCTACAGATGAGCGTCTGTCCGTCTTTAGCTATAGCTACCGAACAATTCTTGGTAGCGGTTTCAATATTTAAGATGTACGGCATTATTTTTTGGGTTCGTTGTTTTCTCCCGACGATACGATGACTTTGTCTCCAGAATTGAGGTCTTTGGTGACCGTTGTATACGGGCCGATAATCACCATGTCACCTTTTTTAAGGCCTTCGGAAACTTCTATATTGGTATCGTCCTGAATACCGGTTTTGATGATGCGGATCTTCGATTTGTTACCCGATTTCACAAAAACACATTCGTATTTCTTATCGCTTTTGGGCTTGATTTTGTTCTCTTCAGAATTGGGATCGTCAACCACAAATTTCTTCACCGGCGTAGTGTCGTTCTTGACTACTACAGCACTGATCGGTACCGCCAACACATTTTCGCGTCGCTTGGTGATGATGTCAACCGTCGCAGTCATTCCTGGCCTGAAAGGGGAATAACTCGCCGGTTTCCCGGCAATCAAATCCTGGTACGATTCCTTGAGAATCCGAACCTTGACTTTGAAATTGGTGACCTGGTCGGCCGTCAATGTAGTACTCGCCGAATTGGAGATACTGGTTACCAATCCCTTGAATTGCTTTTTGAGATAAGCGTCTACCTCTACATTGGCAGAATCGCCCACGTTGATCTTGACGATGTCGTTTTCGTTCACGTCTACTTCAACCTCCATATTATTGAGATTGGCTACGCGCAGGATTTCTGTCCCGGTCATTTGCTGGGTTCCCAAAACGCGCTCGCCGAGTTCAACATTGAGCATTGAGATGGTACCATCGGCAGGTGCGTAAATCGTGGTGCGCCCCAGATTGTCTTTGGCCTCATTCACCGTGGCCGAAGCGCTTTGCACATTGTAATACGCCGATTGGCGCGCCGCATTGGCGCTCTCAAATGTCGCTACGGCTTTGTCCCATTCGGATTTAGAAATGATGCCTTTGTCAAATAAGATTTTGCTTCGGTCATAACTCGACCGGGCTTCTTTGAAACTTGCATCTGCTTGCCCCAAACCGGCTTTGGTTTGCGACAATCCGGCCACGGTTCTGTTGTAACCCGACGTATACAAGTCTGGGTTGATTTTAACCAACAGGTCGCCCTTTTTTACCACTTGTCCTTCTTTCACCGGCAAATCAATAATCTCGCCCGATACTTCAGACGATATCTTGACCTCTACTTCGGGTTGGATTTTCCCGGTTGCCGAGACCGTTTCTACTATTGTCATCTGGTCTACTTTGGCAATCTCCACGGCAATACCCTGATCTTTGTTGCCGATGATCCCTTTTTTAGAAAGCACCAACACGACCACAATCAACAATAAAACGCTTCCGATTAAGATATAAAGTGACTTTTTTGACATGCTATTTTTGGTTTATGATTGGAATCCCAAAATAGAATTCAACAATCTTAGTTCTAAAAATGTAATCGTATTTGGTACGCAACACCTCGGATTGTGCGTTGGCATACAAGGTTTGCGCCTGATTGAAGTCGAACGAGTTCATCATGCCTACCGCGTATCTTTCTTTTGCATAGTTGAAAGCACCTTCGCGGGCTTCGAGTGCCACAACCGCCGACTGGTAGGCATTATAGGCTCCATTGGCATCAGTGAACGCGGTGTAAACAGTTCGTTCCAGGTCTATTTCACTCTGTGACATGGCAATCTTGGCGCGCTCCAGAGCCACTTTCGAGCGCTCGATATTGTTACGTACTGCAAAACCATTGAAGATCGGTACATTGAGTTGCAGCCCGAAATTGTGTCCTTTGTTGTCGCTAAACTGATCAAAGATGGGTGCCGACTTGCCAAAAACCGGAATGTAATTGGGTTGGAATATACTGTAATTGGTACCATTGACGGTCACGAAATTCCCAGTATTGACCGTCGGGTTCAACAAATCGAGCTGCGAACCGGTAATCCTGTCCGAGTAGGCGGCACGCGTGCTAAAACTGTAAAACCCCGCCAATGTGGGTTGGTAGGCGCCACGCGCAATCTTGACATCTTTCTCGGCAATGTCCATATTGGCTTTGGCAATCTTGAGCTCCACCCGCTCTTGTTTGGCCTTTTGGTAAATGGCCTCCGGTGTCTGGAACATCACTTCACTTTGCTTAGCGTCATAATCGGTATCGGCAATGTCGAAATTCTGGAAATCATCGAGTTGCAGCAATTGGGCGAGACTGAGTTTAGAAATCAGCAGCGCATTTTCGGCGGCGATTACTTTTTGTTTGTCGGCGGCCACGGTGGCCTTACTGTCGAGCAAATCGCCTCTGGGAATCGATCCGGCATTGACGAGCTCCTGCGCCCGACTGAGCTGTCTTTCGTCGCTGGCCAACAATTCTTTCTGGACTTTGATGTTTTCCTTGTTGAAAAGGATTTGCAGGAACGCGTTGGCCACATTAAGCGACACGTCGTCTTTCATTTTTGTGAGTTGGTACTGCGCCGATAGTATCGATAAATTTGCGCGTCTCAAGCGGTTTTGGTTCTGCAAGCCATTGTAAATATCCACATTGGCACTGAGTCCGGCCGAGGTAAACTGTGTGGTTTGGTTCTCTAAAAGACCCGTTGTAATGTTCTGGTTGAGCCCGATGTTCCAGGAATGCGACGCTTGCCCATTCACCGATGGCATGAAATTCCCGTATGCCGTCTTCTTGTCGACGCGGGCCAGTTTTTCATCGAGCTGGGTATTTTTGATGGTGATGTTGTGCTCGAGCGCATAGGCCACGCACTCTTCGATGGTCCATTTCTTGGCCTGTGCCTGCATTTGGGTGCAGAGCAACACAAAAAAGAAAGAAAAGAGACTGATTTTTTTCATATAATTTTAATGAAAGTGCGGCCGTTTAAAGCCACACAAATTTAAGATTTTTCTAAAGACTAAAGGACCAAGCTGTTATTTTTTCTCTTCATCTGGTGCGCTGCCCTGGTTCCAGATTTTAATCTTGTCAGAGGATTTGACGCCGCTTTTAATCTCCACGTAAATGCCGTCGCTTACACCAAGTACTACGTCACGTTTTTCAAATTTTTGCGAGCCGACTTCTACTTCGACAAATGGCTTTTGTGTTTTTTCGTCGAATTGCACGAGCGCTTCCTTGATGGCCAGAACATTTTCGGCTTTCTCCAGGATAATCGAGGCATTGGCACTCAATCCCGCACGGATAAACGTATCGTCGCGGTTGGTGAGTGACGCCTTGATCTCAAATTGTATCGCGCCGTTCTCGGTTTTGCCTTTCGGGGCGATGTCGGTCAGGACGGCTTCAAACTTTTTGTTCTCGATAGCGCCCACGGTAATTTCAATAGGCAATTTTTCTTTTATTTTTCCCACCTCGGACTCATCGACCTTGCCTACGAAAATCATACGGCCTACGTCGGCCACACTGGCTATGGTGGTGCCTTCGTTGAAATTATTGCTCTCGATAACCTGGTTCCCCACTTTCACCGGAACGTCCAAAACCATGCCCGTAACCGTCGAGCGGATGACCGTATTGGCGTAATTGCCCAAACCCGAAGTTGTCCCGGTTTTGATGATGTCTAGCCCTTGTCTGGCCGCGTTGTAATTTTGTTTGGCTTGCGAATACGCGACTTCTGCTGCCTGGAAATCATTGGCCGAAATCACGCCTTTGTCAAAAAGCGTCTTTTGTCTCGCGAATAATTTTTGTTGGTTGTCGAGCTCAATTTTGGCGGCTTGTACCTGATTTTGCGAGCTGCTCAAATTAGAGACGTTGGCTACCACTTTAATCTTGGCAATCATATCACCGGCCTTGATGCTCTCGCCTGCCTTGATGTAAACGGCTTCAATGATTCCTGAAATATTGGGCTTGATGAGCACTTCTTCATCGGGAACGATGTTTCCGGTGGCAATCGTGGTCTTGACAATCGTTTTGGTTTCGGATTTCTCGGTCTCATAAACCACCGGCGCCTCCTGGTTCTTGGCGTAGAGGTAATACAGCGCGCCAAAAAACACGATGGCTATAAAAATCAAGATGGTGATGGTAATTCCCTTTTTCATTGTATTGGTTTTAATCGTTGGTTGTTATTCGGTGCGCAAGGCGTCGACGGGTTTCACGTTAATGGCAGTTTGCGCGGGGATGAATCCGGCCAGCAAACCCGAGCCCACGAGAATCAGCAGCGCGATAAACACTACCCTCAAATCTACGCTCGGATTGGCAAACATCATGTCTTCGCTGGGCATCGAGTCGAGGATCATATTGGCTATTGCCAAAACACCCGTCGCTACGGCAATCCCAACCATTCCGGCCATGATGGTCAGGAAGATGGATTCGGTAAGAATTTGCCCGCGGATGGCACTTGGCGTGGCACCCAAAGCCCTGCGGATGCCGATTTCCTTGGTGCGCTCCTTAACCACAATCAGCATGATATTCGAGATGCCGATGATGCCCGAAAGTAACACCAAAGTCCCCACGAAATAAGCGATGATTCGCAAAATCAGGAACAAGCCTTGCACCTTGCTGAATTCTTCATAAAGGTCAAAGTTGCCAATGGCGCGGTCGTCATCGGGATGGATGGAATGGCGCGATTTCATGAAATCCATGATGCCGCCTTTGAGCTGGGTAATCGAAGCGCCGTCTTTGGCCGTAATGGCCATCCAGCCTACGGTATCGCCAAAATTGAACGATTGTTGGAACGTGGTGAATGGGATGAATATTTTTTTCTGTGCCTCTTCGGCTCCGCCATCGTTCTTGTTTTTGGAATAGTAAATCCCGGCGACCATAAAGTTAACCCCGTTGACTTTGATGTAACTGCCAATCACTTCCTCGCCTTTTTCATATAAACCATCTATTACGCCTTGCCCAATGATTGCGATTTTGCGTTTGTTCAGGATGTCCTGCTGATTGATGAAACGCCCTTTGGTGATGGTCATCGATTCCTGTCTGATCAATTCGGGATAGTCACCATAGACGGTAAACGCTGCCGTCTTGTCGTTTCTGATGACGTTGTTGGCGCCTTGGTATCCGCCGAGTTGGTTGCGCGGAGATACATATAAGAGGTCGGGGAAATTCGCCTTCAGCGCCGGCACATCATCGTTCTTGAAATTGAATTGCCGTGTTTGCGGCAAGCCTTTGTAAGGTTTAGAAGTGGCTTGCGTCCACATGAACATCGTGTTGGTCGCAATCCCGGCGAAGCCTTTCTTGACGCCATTCTCGAGCCCATTGCCCGCGGCGAGCAAAATCACCAAAATAAAGATGCCCCAGAAAACACCGAAAGCCGTGAGCAGCGTCCGGAAGGTGTTGGCAGTCAGCGCCTGTAAAATCTCATTCCATTTGTCCCTGTCAAACATAGTTATTCGTCCCTTAGTGCTACAATCGGTTTTATCTTGGCGGCGCGGTAAGCAGGAAAAAATCCCGCGAGCGCTCCTGCGAAAACAAGTAAGAACAAAGTGGTCAGCGCCGTCCCAAAATCCACCGAGGGATTCAGGAAAAAATCACTGTCAATATTGGGCCCAGCCAATTCAAGCAGCAGCAAACTCATGAGCAAACCCACAAAACCCGCAATGGTGGTGATGAAGATCGACTCGTGCAAAATCATCCCGATAATCGAGATGGGTGGTGCACCCAACGCTTTTCGGATACCGATTTCCTTGGTGCGTTCCTTGACGATGATGAGCATAATATTACTAACGCCCACCACACCCGCGATGATTGTACAAATCCCGACCCACCAAAAAAACAAGCGGATGTACAGATTGAGATCGTAAAACTGCTTGGCATCCCTGACCGAATTGTGTACGCCGATCGCACTATCATCATCTGGTGCTATCGTGTTCTTGCTGCGCAACATCGCGCCGAGCTCCTTTTCGAATTTTTCGGCTTCGGCCAAAGCTTGGTCGTAATTCTCTTTCTTCTTCAGGGTGTAGAACAAAACCGAAACCTTATCGCCCGCACCGAAAGCCTTTTGCATCGTGGTCAACGGAATGTAAATACGGGTTTCCTCGCGTTCGCCTCCTGGGTCAGAAAACACACCGACGATTTTAAAATTGATGTTGTTGAGGGTCACTTCTGCACCGATTGGACTTTTGTCCTTGAACAAATCCTGTTTCATCTTGAGCCCAATCACACCTACTTTCTCGGTGTTGGCCACATCGTTGGCGTTGATCCAACGGCCTTCGATCATCGTGGCATTCTCGATGAACTGGTAATCTGCATCGGCACCGCGGTATTGGTAATTGCCACTTTCCTTGCCGTAAGTGACCAGTCCTTGCCATTGGTTGTAGGTGGCGGATTTCTTATCGAGCCCATCGCCGAATTTTTGTACCGACAACTCATAATCGCTGTTGCGGAACTGAATTTGCCTACCCGGATTAAGCCCTTTGTATTCCTTGGTTGTGGTTCCCGACCAGACTTCGATGATGCCGGCAGCATCGCGTTCAAATTGCTTCTCGATGCCATTCTGCAAGCCTTGGCCTACACCGAGCAGAATTACTAGAATGAAAATTCCAGACGCCACAGAAATACCCGTCAGGAAAGTCCTGAGCTTATTTTTCGAGATGGCCTCGAAGATTTCCTGCCAGCGTTCAATGTTAAACATGGGTGACCGCCCTTACTTGTTCTACTAATTTGTCGTCGATGATTACACCGTCCTTGAGCACCACGTTGCGCTTGCACATGGCCGCGATATCGGGTTCGTGGGTAACGATGAGTACGGTTTTGCCTTCGTCGTTGATGCCTTGGATGAGTTCCATGATTTCATAAGAAGTCTTGGTATCAAGGGCTCCGGTGGGTTCATCCGCAAGCAACACTTTGGGGTTGGAAGCGAGCGCACGTGCAATGGCGACGCGTTGTTTCTGCCCGCCCGAAAGTTCGCTGGGCAAATGGTGCGCATGCGAGGCGAGCCCAACCTTTTCAAGGTATTGCATGGCCAGTTCATAACGCGCGGTGCGTTTGATGCCTTGATAATACAGCGGCATCGCGACGTTATCGAGGGCGTTCTTGTAATTGATCAGGTTGAAAGACTGGAAAACGAATCCGAGGAATTTATTGCGGTACTTAGAAGCTACGGTTTCATTGAGGTTCTTGATGGCGACATTGTCGAGTCTGTAACTGCCCGAATCGGCCTCATCTAAAATACCGAGGATGTTGAGCAAAGTTGACTTGCCCGAACCCGAAGAACCCATAATGGCGACGAGCTCGCCTTCACCCACGCTGAAATTAATTCCTTTCAATACATGCAGTTGGGAACTGCCCATTTTATAGGACTTTTGTAAGTCTTTAATCTCAATCATGCTGTGGTGAATTTGGAAACAATATTAGCCATTATGTAACTGAAAGTGTAATAAGAAAATGTTAATAGTCGCAGCGCGTATGCCTCATAAGACTTGGCTTTAGGGATTTTGTTACAGGAACTGATAAATTCGGGCGGGTTTGTTTAATTTTGCGCCAAAATGCTTTTCGTTATGCGTAAGATATTGTTTTTTGGATGGGCCGTTTTGGTCCTCAACCTGTTTAACGGCTGCGCATCCTCGCAGAAAATCGACGCGCTCAAGCCCGAGCCCGATGATGCCGCACCGCTTTTGTATGACAATGCCGTCTCTTTTATCAACCTGCCCATTAAAATCAAGCTTAAGGATATTGAAAACCAAACCAATAAACACCTGACCGGGCTGATTTATGAGGACAGTAAGATTGACGACGATGACATTGAGATGAAAATCTGGAAACTCGCGCCCATATCCATCCAGAACCAAAACGGCAAGATCAAGACGGTGCTGCCTTTGAAAGCTTACGTCAAATACCGGATTGGGACAAGTCGACTCGGCATTGATTTATACGATACCCGTGAATTCTACTTTAACGGTGTGGTGACTTTGCTCAGCGATGTTGGGCTTACCAACTGGAAACTCAACACCAATACCGAACTGAAATCCCTCGATTGGACCGAGAGCCCGTCGGTTACTGTGCTCGGGAAAGCGGTGCCGATAACCTACCTGATCAATCCTACCGTGCGGTTCTTCAAATCGAAAATCGAAAAAAACATAGACGAGGCCATTTCCAAGTCGATGGATTACAAACCCAACGTGCTCGACGCGCTCGAAAAAATCTGCCAACCGTTCCAGATGAGTGAGGCTTACCAAAGCTGGCTCAGGGTGGTTCCGGTAGAATTGTACACCACGCAATCTTCGCTGCAAAAAGACGCCATCACTTTTGAAATGGGGCTCAAATGCAATATGGAAACGCTTGTGGGCCAAAAACCCGAAAGTAAATTTGACCGTTCTAAAATTGTTTTGAAACCGGTGGCCAAAATGCCCGAGCATGTCTCGGCCAATATTGTCGCCGTTTCGAGTTATACCGATGCCTCGAACCTCATGACCCGGAATTTTGCAGGCCAGGAATTTGGATCGGGAAGTAAAAAGGTGACGGTTCAAAAAGTCAACATTTGGCATAAGGACGGCAAGATGATCATAGCACTCGATTTACTCGGCAGCCTCAACGGAACGGTTTACCTCTCGGGCGTCCCGCAATACAATGACCAAACCAAGGAAATTTATTTTGACCAGCTCGATTATGCCGTGGATACCAAAAGCCGCCTGATGCGCACTGCCAGTTGGATGGCGCAAGGCTATATTCTTAAAAAAATGCAGGAAAGTTGTCGCTATTCGATCAAACCCAACCTAGACGAAGGCCGGAAAAGCATGATGCAATATTTGCAGAATTACTCGCCGATGCCGGGTGTTTTTATCAACGGTAGTATCAATGACATCAGTTTTCAGAAAATCCAGCTCACCAATAAGGCGATTGTGGCTTTTATTAAGTTGAACGGCGATGTGAATGTGAGTGTGGATGGACTTAAATAATGGAAAGAGTCGAAAGAGGAAAGTCGAAAGTCAAACGGTGCGGACGGCTTTACCATTGTTTACTTTCGACTTTTGACTTTTCTCTTTCGACTTGTTACTATCGACTATTTTTTCTTTGCGTACATGCGGTAAATCGCAAACCCAACGCCGCCTACGAGCAAATACGGAATGGCCATCAAATAAACAATCCCGTCGTTGACCGCTTCTTTCTTTTTGATGTTGCCTTCACTTTCGATCGCCGCACGGCACATGGCGCATTGCGCATCTACCGCCGTTGAAACAAAACAAAAGAAAAGCACCAAAAACAGCCTCGTGGCCCAATAGCTTTCTTTCGACTTTCGACTTTCGACTTTCGACTTAACTCGCATAATACGGGGCAATCATCAAATAAACTATCACGCCAGTGATTGCGATGTACAACCAGATCGGAAAGGTGATTCGGGCCAGCCTTCTGTGCCGGTCAAAGTTTTCGGCCAGTGCGCGTACATAGGTAAAAAGCACCAACGGAATAATCGCAATCGACAAGATGATGTGAGAAATGAGTAACAACAAATACAGGTATCTTAGCATCCCCACTTTAAGGTTCTCTTCTATCTCAAGTTGCCCATTGTGGTTGGTGTCTCCAAAAACCGTCGAGTCTGCACTCATGTGATAGGCCACATACATCACCAGAAAAATGACCGACAAACTGATTGCGGTGGTCATCAAACGCTCGTGCAGCGGGCGATTTCCGTTTTTGATGGCGCGCAGGGCAAGCACCAAAACGATGGCCGTAATGCCGTTGATTGTAGCGTAAATGGGCGGAAGAAATGAAAGCGGCTCTACATTGTAGCCAAAATCTTTTAACTTGACGCCAAACAAAATCGCTACGACGACTGGGATGAGAATCGAGATGGCGATGATGAATTTATTGAATCGCTGTTCTACCCTGATGTTTTCTGAAGGAAGATTTTCCATTATTCCTGTAATAAAATTGCAATGTCTTGTTGTATGGCCTTGACGCC
>JAKQJQ010000262.1 GCA_029561105.1 Bacteroidota bacterium | reverse complement strand
TCCAGCAATAACCGCCGCAAGCGCGTAGTATAGCCCGTTTCTAAACCCGATCAGGATTGCCAGCGCCCAACAAAACAGGAACACGCCAACCTTCCATACGGGCGACATATCCGCCCACCACTCGACAACGCGGCCCCATCCAGCCACTATAAGCGCAATCAGTATGGAGAGCAGTATCAATGTCCAGTGTTGGGGTTTCATCGAAGCAGGGTGTATGCCAGTGATGCGGTTGCGCTGAATCCCGCGAAGGCTATCAGCGTGTCGACGATCTTGTATTTTGTCGGCTGTTTGCTCATTCCGATTGTGAACGCGCCGCCGATCAGGATGTATTTTGTTGAAGCGCCTGAAAAGTGCCAGTAATCCCGAAAGCCGTTGAACACGTTCGGCTTGTGGGCTTGTATTTCGGGGTCGCGGTTGAAGTATTGGCGTTTCCACTGCTCACTACCGAAAAAAGAAAGAGGTGCCGCGTTAAATGCCTTTTCAAAAACGTTTGATTGTGCGTGGTACGCTTCGCGCCCGCCGTGCAGAATACCAGCCGCCGCGTATGAAATCCACACGGCGCGTTTGCCATTGCCTTTGAATTTGTAGGTGCTGAAATCGTACCAATTCAGTTTCGAGTACAGGCGTAGCGCTTGCTTGTCTTGTTTGGTTAGGGTTGGAACGGTATCGTTTTGCCCCCAACAGCCGATGCAGGATTGCGCGTTTAGCGAAAGGCAAACCAAAAGAAATGCGAGAATGCAGAGTAGTTTTATCATCGTGTAGAAGTTCGGCGTACTACAATAGTCCGTGTCAGGTTTTCCCATCTACCGCCACGCACTTTGAACAGCGTTTGCGGGCCAGCGATTGGGTAATTTACAATGCGCATCATATTCCCGTATAGTAGCATCGTTCGCGCTGTTCCGCCCGCTGGCAGCATCCTGATTCGTTTATTTGTGGAAAGCCTTGGAAATGTCACAGCGGTATTTGTCCCGTTGTATTGAATTTCCCAAGTACCCTGCAAAAATTCACGTTCATAGGAATCCATGATAGAAGTAATCGGCGACCGCAAAAGCATGGCTGAAATTATAGTGTCGAGTTTCGCCATTTGCGCGGTTGCTGATTGCGCTTTCATTGCGATTATTGCGGCACTTGCGTATTGATTTGC
>JAKQJQ010000261.1 GCA_029561105.1 Bacteroidota bacterium | reverse complement strand
TGTGTTGCATGCGCAAAAGTACTTTTAATTTTGGGAATGTAAAAAAGGATTTCCCGAAAATTTATGTGTTTTTGAACAACACAGATTTCACAGATTTGCAAAAAAATCTTCATCAAAAAATCTGTGTAATTTGTGAAATCTGTGTTGCCAAATAATTATTCGTTTTTTTTTTCGTTATCCACATTACAGCGAAAATCCTGTTCATAAAAAAAAATCAATTTGCCCTAGGCCGTTAAAAATTTACGCAATTTTGTAGACTTACTTAACCATTATCATTCTTATATGACGATTTTAAATTTCATTTTACAAGCAAATCCCGTTACCGATTCTATAGCCAATGCTGCCGCAAATACCGCAGCGGCAACCACCGATGTAAGCGTCACCGAAAACATTTCCTACCTCGACTTCCTGCTCAAAGGTGGTATCATGATTTATCCGCTGATTGCGCTTTTGTTTTTCTGCGTCTATGTTATCATCGAAAGGTATTTGTCTATCAAGAAAGCAACTAAACAAGACAATAATTTACTGTCAGAAGTCAAGATGCAACTTAAAACCGGACGCATCGACAACGCACTGACGGCTTGTAACCGAGACACTTCGGCTTCGGGGAATATTTTAAGGAGCGGTGTGGCGATTATCGGACGGCCGATTGGTGAGATCGAATCCATCATGGAACAAACCGCCAACGTTGAGATCGCACAAATGGAAAAAGGTTTGGGTTATCTTGGGCTTATTTCTGGTATCGCCCCGATTTTGGGCTTCATCGGAACCATTTCCGGGGTTATTAAGATCTTCCATACAATCTCCAATACAGGAAACCTGAACATCCAGACGATTTCTGGCGGATTGTATGAAAAGATGATTTCGTCGGGCGCCGGATTGGTAGTTGGAGTCATCGCGTATTGTGGTTACCACCTGTTCAATATGATGATCGACGCCTACACGCTCAAAATACAAAGACAGACACTAGAATTGATTAACGTAATCCAGGAACCGAATGGCCATTAAAAGAAACAAACGATTCCATCCCGAAATACCCACGTCGTCCCTGAGCGACATCATGTTCTTTTTGTTCCTGTTTTTCCTCATCATTTCAACTTTGGCCAACCCGAATGTCATCAAACTGACGCTCCCAAAGGCAACCTCGAACGAAACCACGAACAAAGACCACATCAGTATTTCGGTGACCGAAGACCAGCGTTATTTCCTCAACAAGCAGGAAATTCCCTTTGACCAGCTCGAGCAAGCCGTGTTCAATGAAACCACGATGCGCAACGACAAAGTGGTCGTGGTTCGCGTTCCTGCCGATAATAAGGTACAGGATTTGGTCGATTTGATGCAAATGGGCGTCAAGCTCAAACTCAATTTTGTGATTGCGACGCAGAAATAATCGATTCATCAACAAGATGCCAAGCAGGATTTTCGTCCTGCTTTTTTTATGCAGATGCAGACTCTTTATTGTATTTGAGTTTGTATGCTAGCGGAGACACGCCGGTTATTTTGCGAAAGACTTCACGAAAAGCCTTCACGTCCGAATAGCCCACTTCGTACATCACTTCATTGACGGTTTTTCGCGTACTTTCTAGTGCTTTCTTGGCAGATTCAACCTTGACCCTTTGCGCGTATTCGAGCGGCGTATTCCCGGTGGCCTTGATAAATCGGCGGTCAAAATTGCGTCTTCCGCTGGCAAATCGCGAGGATAAATCGCTCATCGAAATTTTCTGTCCGAGGTTTTCCTCAATGTAAGCCTGGACTTGGTGCACCATATCATCATCGTGCATTTTCTGCCCGGTGAAAATAGCAAACGCAGACTGGCTGTTCCTATCCAATTCAATCTGGAATATTTTCGAGCAATGGATTGCTGTCGACCTGTCGTAATATTTTTCTACAAGGTACAACACCAAATTCAGGAAAGAATACGCGCCACCATTGGTATAGATGCCGTTTTCATCGGTGATGAGCTTATCGGATTGCAGGTTTACCATAGGGAATCTTTCCCGAAAGGCATTTGCAAGAGACCAATGCGTGGCACAGGTCTTTCCGTCGAGGATGCCTGTGTCGGCCAAGATGAATGCACCCGAACACATGCTCGCCACTTCAGCACCGGTTTTGTATTGTGCAATGATCCAATCGAGCATGCTTTGGCTTACATCGGTTGGCACGTCGGGCATGGCCGAAGGGATGATTATCAGATCGGTCTTCTTGATTTCAGGCAAACTGCAATCGGTTTTTAAGGAAATAAGCCCTTTAATGTAAGATTCGTCGGTTGTCATCGCAGCGACGGCAACCTGATATTTTTTTGGATTTCCGCGATGCTGCCAGTAGTCGTCTGCCCGCGCAAAAACTTCTACCGCACCAACGATGCAGGCAATCGTACTTAGGTTTCGCTGCCCTTCTGGATATAAAATCGTGATGTGTTTCATGGGGATGTTTTTATCAAAGATAAAAGAATCTCATGTCCAAAACAACCCGTCACAATGTCTATTTCGCCATCTTTTGGAGTCAAATCGAGCGCGTAACTTTGTGACTGATAATAGACAATGAAATATCAATTTTAAAATCCGAAAGATGCAAAACCAGAATTTTTCTACATCGATTACCGTGAACCATACACCCGAAACCGTCTTTAATGCGCTGCTTAACGTACGTGGATGGTGGTCTGGCTTATATGCCGAAACATTTACAGGCAAATCAGAAAAGCCTGGCGATATTTTTTCATTTCATGCCGGCGACGGCGCACATTACAGCAAACAAAAACTTATAACGGCAGTACCCAATAAAAAAATCATTTGGCGCGTCATTGAAAGCAGCCTCAGTTTCGTTGAAAAGCAAAATGAATGGGAAGGCACGCAATTTGGTTTCGAGATTTTTGAAGAAGCCGAAAAAACAAAAATTGTCTTTACGCACAACGGCCTCACACCCCAACTCGAATGTTACCAATCGTGTGCTCCTGCCTGGACGGGATACATCTACGACCAGGAATTAAACTTTGAAAAATCGTGAAAATCAGTTCTTCTTTTATCATAACATTATTCCTGTTACTGGCAGTGCCGCTTTGCCACGCGCAACAAAAAAAATACAAATCGTCAAAAAACCTCAATATGAAGACCGATTTCACCACTACAATTTCAGTCGAACAGACACCCCAGCAAGTTTATGATGCCATCAACAACGTGAGGGGTTGGTGGAGCCAAGACATAGAAGGAACTACCAACAAGCTTAATTCAGCCTTCGATTACCATTTCAAGAACTTACACCTTTGCAAGATCAGGGTCATCGAGATGGTGCCTTGCAAAAAAGTCGCTTGGCAAGTCGAGGAAAATTATTTCAGCTTCACCAAAGACAAGACCGAATGGGTTGGCACCCAAATGATTTTTGAAATCTCCGTAAATGCCGATAAGGCCAAGCTCACTTTTACCCACAAAGGATTGGTCCCAGAATACGAATGCTACAATGTCTGTCATGATGCCTGGACCGATTTCATCCAAAAAAGCCTTTACCAATTCATCACAACAGGACAAGGCAACCCGAACCCGAAGGATGGTATAGGCACGATCAATTCAGAAAATATAAGCCGCCACGATTTGGGTAAATAGCCATCACATAAACTGAAACCTTGAAACTCCTGCACTTTTTTGTCGGGAGTTTTCTTTTTGCCAAAATTTGTGGCCGTTCGAAAACTTTCTGACACTCAAGGCAAATAGCCAGTACCATACTTTTAAGCGTTTTGCGTTACCTTGCCGCTGTATTGTTGCAATAGTATTAAGAGGTCATTTCCTGGGCTGCCTGCTCATTGGTCCTATTGCGTGATAGCTTGATAAAAATCTATTTACAAACAGCATTCTCTAATGGATTTTCATCATCGGATTCTGCGGCAGATACATTACTTCACCACGCTTGGTTTTCAGAATCATTCCCCCATGCAAAACAATCAGTCTTTGCTTGTGCTCTTGTAAAGCGATGCCAGTATGTCTATAGGTTTGACGGCGGTTTAACTGCGCGTGGCCCTCACAAAATAAAATTGCTAACAATAGGTTAATTTGTTTCCCTTTTCTGAAAAAAATGTAACTTCGCAGCCTATGAAGCACGAAGAGATACAGTTGGTGACGCAATGGCTTTCCACGCCAAAAAAAATCGCCATTATCCCACACCGAAGCCCCGACGGAGATGCAATGGGTTCTACCCTGGCCCTTTATCATTTCCTTTTAAAATTGGGCCACGAGCCGGTTGTGGTGGCGCCCAATGAATTCCCCGATTTTCTCGCCTGGCTGCCTGCTTCCAACCAAGTGCTCATCTACGAAAAAGACAAGGAAAGCGTGTCTCAGGTTTTGCAACAAGCCCAATTGTTATTTGCACTCGATTTCAACGCACTGCATCGCACCGGCGAAATGGAGCAAGTCCTGAGCAAACTCACCGCGCCTTTTATCATGATCGACCATCATCAAAGCCCTGATACTTTTGCAAGTGTAACCTATTCGGATACCTCGTTTGGATCGACCTGTGAAATGATCTACAACTTTATTGTTGCGATGGGTAAAAAAGAACTGATAGACAAAGATATAGCGACTTGCATTTACACCGGAATCCTAACCGATTCTGGTTCGTTCCGGTTCCCAAAAACCACCGGAACCACACACCGCATCATTGCCGACCTGATTGATTTGGGAGCCGAAAACACCAACATCCCGGCTTTGCTTTTCGACAACAACTCTTATCATAGCCTGCAATTGTTGGGCCGCGCGCTCTCCAACATGAAAGTATTCCCAGAATACAAAACCAGCTACACAACCCTTACACAGCAGGAACTCGATACCTTTCATTACGTAAAAGGTGATACCGAAGGCATTGTCAATTACGGTCTGTCGATTAGAGGAATTCAGTTCGCGGCGATTTTCATCGAACACAAGGACGAGAACATCATCAAGATTTCGTTCCGTTCACAGGGCGATTTTGATGTAAACCAGTTTGCGCGCGAACATTTCAACGGCGGCGGACACATCAATGCAGCCGGCGGAAAGTCATACCAATCCATGAAAGAGACCGTGTATAAATTTGAAAAACTGATTGCCCAAATTAAGATTTAACCTATGAAATATTTCAAACCGGCCATTTTTGCTCTCCTTTCGGGATTGCTGTTAACCGCCTGTTCACAGCAGCAGGCACGCCAGCCTATTTCGCGTTCTTCGGGAACCTTTATGAAAGAATCGGTAATCAGGAACAAGAAGCTGGTTTCTGAAGAAGAAGCTAAAATCGATTCAATCATCAAAAGCGACCCTAACCACAAGTACATCGCCTCCGACAAAGGCTATTGGTATCGCTACGACATCCGCAATTACAACGACACCTTACGCCCTAAAAAAGGTGATATCGCCAATTTCAATTATGAGCTTAAGGATTTGGATGGCAACATCATCTATTCTGAGCTCGAGTTGCGCCCGCAAGAATACCACGTAGACAAGGAGCAGAAAATCATTATGGGCTTGCGTCACGGCATTAAGCTCATGCGTAAAAACGAGACGGTTACTTTTTTATTCCCGTCGCATATGGGTTACGGCTATCACGGCGACGACCGCAGGATTGGCCACAACCAGCCACTGATCTGCACCGTTACCCTTACCGACTTCAATCCTGAGCGTATAACAACCAATGAATAATATGAAAAGATTTTCTATCTGCTGCTTACTTACCATTGCTGCTTTTTGGTCGTGCAAGGACGAGCACAGCGCGTTACCCGACGGCTTATATGCCGACATCGAAACCAATAAAGGCCACATCATTGTCCAACTTGAGATGGAGAAAGCGCCGGTCACTGTCGCCAACTTCATAACGCTCGCCGAGGGTAAAAACACCTTTGTCGCACCACAGTTTAAAGGGAAGCGCTTTTATGAAGGACTCAAGTTTCATCGCGTGATTCCGAATTTTATGATCCAGGGAGGTGATCCTTTGGGCGATGGCTCGGGCGACACGGGTTACCGATTCAGGGACGAGATTTCAGACCTGCACTTTGACAAAGCCGGCATACTGGCCATGGCCAATTCTGGGCCGGGAACCAACAGCAGCCAGTTTTTCATTACTCATGTTGAAACGCCTTGGCTTGAAGGACGCCACACTATTTTTGGTCACGTCGTAGCGCATGGGATGGAAACGGTAAACAAGATCGCGCAAGATGATGTAATCAAAGATGTCACAATCATTAGGCATGGTACGGCCGCCAAAAAATTCGATGCTGTAAAGATATTCAACGATTTTTTTGCACACGAAGCAGAAAACCTAAAGAAACAAGCCGCAATCGATGCCGAGAACAAACGCCTATACGACGCCCAGTACAAAGCAGTCAAAGACAAAAAGATACTTGCATTTGACGCACTCAGGAAAAGTGCCAGCGTAAGCAATAGCGGGCTAGCTTTTAAGATTATCTCTAAAGGCAACGGCAAGAAACCCGAGAATGGCGCCATGCTGCATATCAACTATTCGGGCTTCCTGGAAGATGCTACTCTATTTGATAGTAGCGTCGCCGAAGTAGCCAAAGAATTTGGTAAATTCGACACCCAAGCGGCAGCCATGAACAAATACACTCCGATTACCTTTGAGGCCGGCAGAAAAGACGGCATGATCCCCGGATTTGTAGAAGGACTCGAAAATATGAGCTACGGAGACAAAGCGATTTTGTTTATCCCATCTAAATTGGCGTATGGCGCGCAAGGCGCTGGCGGGGTTATTCCTCCCAACGCCAATATTATTTTTGAAATAGAACTCTTAAACAAATAATTAACCACCAAGGGAAAAAACCTGAAAATCCCTGCATCAGCAAAAAAGTAAGGAATTTTTTTAAACTCATGAAAATGAAAATCAAAATTATCGCCCTGTTGTTCCTTGGCATGATGAATCTCACCGTGCAGGCTCAGGCCAAGAAAACGGCCACTAAGAAAGCAACGAAAAGTACCGCTGCAAAAAAAGCTACGCCTAAAGCCGCTACCGATGGATTGTTTGCCGAATTCCAAACCGCAAAAGGAAAAATCGTAGTGCGGCTTGAATACCAGAAAACCCCAATTACCGTTGCCAATTTTGTTTCACTCGCAGAAGGAACCAACACACTGCTAACCGATGCCAAACTCAAAGGAAAACCGTACTATGACGGGCTCAAGTTTCACCGTGTCATCAAGGATTTCATGATCCAGGGTGGCGATCCGGCCGGAAATGGCAGTGGTGGTGCGGGTTATAGTTTCAAAGATGAAATCGTCCCCGAATTTGTATTCGACAAAGCCGGAATCCTGGCCATGGCCAACTCGGGTCCGGCTACCAACAGCAGCCAGTTTTTTATCACACACAAAGACACTCCTTGGCTCAATGGCAAGCACACCATTTTTGGTTACCTTGTCTCTGGTCAGGACGTTGTTAATAATATTGCCCAGGATGACGTGATGCAAAAAGTAACCATCGTCAGGAAAGGCGTTGCAGCCCAAGCGTTCAACGCTGCGAAAGTATTTAGCGATTATATGACAGTGCAAAAACCAATCGACGACAAAAAAACAAATGAAGACCGCGCCAAGGAAGCCGCTGCCCGTGAAGAGGCGCGCAAAAAGCAAGAGATTGCCGATGCCGAAGCCAAGAAAGTATATGTAGAACAATACGGAACCGTTATGGCTGCCAAGGTAAAAGAACTGGCTGCGCTTAGAGCAAAGGCTACTAAATCTGCCACCGATTTAGAAACTGTTGTCGTAAAACCAGGTTCGGGTAAAAAACCGGCAGACGGCAGTACGTTCTATATACACTACGCGGGCTATCTTGAGGACGGTTCTTTGTTTGACAGCAGTTACGAGGAAGTAGCCAAAGCTTACGGTAAATACGATGCCAATCGTGCCACACAAGGCGGTTACAATCCGTTTCCTTTCCAGGCGGGTAAAAAAGACGGTTTGATTCCCGGATTCATCGAAGGCATCAGCGACATGTCTTTTGGCGAGCAGAAAATGCTTTTCATTCCGTCTAAATTGGGCTATGGCGAACGCGGCGCAGGTAATGTGATTCCGCCAAACGCCAACATCATCTTCTTGGTGGAGATTTTTGAAACGCAACCCAACGCTTCTACTGCCAAACAGTAAAACGCGATGCTAAGATAAAAAAGGGACTTACGATTGTAGGTCCCTTTTTTTGTTATTACTTTTTGAATTTCCAGTCGAATTCATCTTTGTCATTGATGATGGCTCCAATTTCTACTTTCACGATGCAGCCAAATTCACTCTGCAGGATAAGCCAATGGTCTTCATTGAAGTGATTCTCGGCGAGATCGAAATCCTCCTGTTCCCAAACCTTGAAATGCTGCCCCATCAAATCCTGTTTTACATCGGCCACTTCCCTACCGATAACCGCTTTGCCAAACAGCCGCAATTCGGGATTAGAACAGATTACATAGCCCAACCTAAATCCTTCATCTTCATAAAAGGTAAGTCGCAGCTTTTGCTGGTTGTAGACCAGAATTACATTCTTGTCGTCGTCGTTGAACTGTTTGTCGGGCTTGCCATATAGATTTTCTACGTCGCTTTGCTTCATCCCGAAAAGCAGTGCTTCGACGCCATATTTGGGTTTGAGTTCCATGTTTTGTTTTTAAAAATTTATGCTTAATCTCGATAGCAGGTTTGGCTTTACGGTAGCAAACCACTCGTCCCTCAGGATACTCAACACAATGCTGTCGCGACGCAACGTACTTTGATACGTGGGCATATGGTTGCGCAAAACACCGTCTACTTTACAACCAATACTCAGCATGGCCGCTTTGCTGCGCTCGTTGTTGTTGTCGGCCCTGAATTCTACGCGTTCCATCTGCAGCACTTCGAATGCAAAAGACAACAGCAAATACTTGCAATGCTTGTTCAAACCAGTACCCTGAAAATCCTTTCCGTACCAGGTATATCCCAATTGAAGGCTTTTGAAGGCAAAATTAATGTCGTAAAAACGCGTGCTTCCGGCGTAACGATTGGTGGTTTTGTCGTAAACGATGAATGGAAATTCGGTCTTGTTATCACGAGCGGCCAAAGCCAACCCAATATAATGCTCAAGGTTCTCCCTGCCGTTGGCCGGCACCAAAGAAAACTTCCACAATTCGGGCTCGTTTTCAGAAAAATACAACAGCTCGTCCAAATCGTTTGGCCGTAATGGTCTGAGCAGCACGGCGTGATTCTCGAGTACCAAATTTTGGTTGAAATCGAATTCCATAAAAAGATCTACGTTCGCTATTGCGGTGATTTAATTCAAAAAAGCCGAATAACAAACACCCCAAACTACTATAAAAAACAAGCCGGGATAAACAACGGTTACCAGTTTGCTTTTCAATTCCTTCTTTACCGCGGCAAGGTACAGCAGATAAAAGGCAAAAATTACAATCATCGCGATGGGCATATAGAGTCGCATACTGTTGGTTTTTTTATACTATTGTAAATATCCGAATTAATTCTACAGGCTTTACAATCGCAGTTATTTTTTTGATTACTGCCAGTTCATTCCAAAAAAAAAATCAATACTCAAACGTTCCGTAAGCGCTCTTGATGGTCAGTCTTTTTGAGTTGGCTGGCTCCACCCTACCTACAATCTGCGCTTCCACGCCAAATGATTTTGAAATGGCAATAAGGTCGGGCGCGATGGCTTCGGGTACGTACAACTCCATACGGTGTCCGCAGTTGAACACCTGGTACATTTCTTTCCAATCGGTCTGCGATTGTTCCTGAATCAGCTTAAATAAGGGCGGAACCTCAAACAAATTGTCCTTAATGACATGCAGCTGGTCTATAAAATGCAGGATTTTGGTCTGCGCGCCACCACTGCAATGTACCATCCCGTGGATTTCGCTTGGCGTATATTTCGCGAGGATTTCCTTAACAATCGGCGCATAAGTCCGCGTAGGCGATAGCACGAGTTTCCCCGCATCAATCGGCGATCCGGGTACAGCATCGGTAAGTTTCATTTTTCCCGAATACACCAAATCTAGTGGCACTTCGGCATCAAAACTCTCCGGATATTTTTTTGCGAGGTAATGGTCAAAAACGTCATGGCGCGCCGAGGTCAAACCATTGCTACCCATCCCACCATTGTATTGCTTCTCGTAATTGGCCTGTCCAAAAGACGCCAAACCAACAATGACGTCGCCAGCCTCAATATTGGAGTTGTCGATCACTTCACTGCGTTTCAGGCGCGCGGTTACTGTAGAATCTACGATGATGGTACGCACCAAATCGCCCACATCGGCTGTTTCGCCGCCTGTGGAATGGATGGTGACTCCAAAGGTTTTCAATTCTGCAATCAATTCCTCGGTACCATTGATGATCGCCGAGATCACTTCTCCGGGAATCAAATTCTTGTTGCGCCCAATGGTCGACGACAACATGATATTGTCTGTCGCGCCCACGCACAGCAAATCATCGATATTCATGATCAGTGCGTCCTGCGCAATGCCCTTCCAGACCGATACGTCGCCGGTTTCCTTCCAGTACATATACGCCAACGACGATTTGGTTCCGGCGCCGTCGGCATGCATGACCAGACAATAATTTTCATCTCCGGTCAAATAATCGGTAACAATTTTACAGAAGGCTTGGGGAAATAATCCTTTATCGATGTTTTTAATCGCGTGGTGCACCTCTTCCTTGGAGGCCGACACGCCCCGAAGCGCGTATCGTTTAGAAGTATCTGGATTCATGTTGTGTTGTTGTAGTTGCCGCAAAGATAACGGAGAATTGTGAATTATGAGCGGTGAATGGTGAATTGTTGGGCTAATTTTTAGGAGCATATTCCAGCTGTACGCTGTAGTTTATGCTTTTTAAAGAAAAAAGCAAAAAGCTGCCGCTGCCATCTGGGCTAGGCATTGGTTTCCAAAATCAGCGATTGTCCTTGTATGGTTGGTCGGTAAGAATCAAAAGCAGGAAAACGATAAAAAAAGCAACGGTTAAAACCGGTACAAAATATTTGGGATTGAATTCCTTTTTCAGGATGCTTGCTATGATTTTGACCAAGCCGTACAAGCCAGAGGCAATCGCCAATGACACAATGAGATAAAAAAGGCATACGCCAATAGATAAATTCTCGGGATAAAACTTCACAATCCGTTTAATTTTCAAGTATCAAAATCTCCACACGCCGGTTTTCGTTTTCCTCAAATTCATTCTTTTCTGGAATCGGGTAAATCGGGTTGCTCGTACCATAACCCTTATAAGACAACCGTTTGCGGTTGATCTTATTGCTCACCAAAAAATTGTAAACGGCCTTGGCGCGCGATTCAGAAAGGTTGTTGATATCAAAGGCCGTCTGGCAGCAAATGTGTCCCTGGATTTCTATCTTGAGTTTGGGATTGTCCTGCAAGGCACAGAGCAACTCGTACAATACCGGTTTGGATTTGGGCAATATACGCGGCGTCATATTAAAGAAATACAAGTTATTGATTCTGATCTTGTCCTGTACTTTGGCTACTTT
Organism: Bacteroidota bacterium; assembly: GCA_029561105.1. Classification (GTDB taxonomy): domain Bacteria; phylum Bacteroidota; class Bacteroidia; order Flavobacteriales; family Flavobacteriaceae; genus Flavobacterium. Next base: position 297 of record JAKQJQ010000261.1, on the reverse strand, counting down.
AAACTGTTCCTGCAATGGCAAATTGCCGTCGGCATCGCGTACCTCTTTCTTGGGTTCAGGCTTTTTGATTTCGTAGGCAATGACCACTTTTCTGTTTTCGGCCTGAACTTTAGATTGTTCAAAATCTTCCCCAAACCCTCGTATTTCGTAGCCGTCTTTGACTTTGATGCCTTTTGATTTGAGGAAAGCCAATACGGTTTTGACGCGCTTCACCGAAAGCGAATCATTGTACACGTTGCTGCCTTTCCAATCGCAAAAGCCATAAATCTTAGAGACTTCTACGCCTTTTGATTCGGA
>JAKQJQ010000247.1 GCA_029561105.1 Bacteroidota bacterium | reverse complement strand
GGGTCGTTCAAAAGTGCGGTCCGCGCATTTAGGATTGCTATAAATTCCTCAGTTGTCATTTGTTGCGTTTTTTTTGCCGCTCAAACTGCGAAATCTTCAATTCGAGCGCGGTGTAATATCTGTCACAGGACCATCCCCCGCATTCGCTCAATAACCTGGTATCTCCGGCTGCTATAATTTCCCTCTCGCTTTGGATTTGCTGATGAAGTCGGTCACGCGATTGCGTGTAGCTTCTTTCTTCGCTTTGTTTGCTTCCTCCGTTGTCAGTGGTTGTGGCGCCGAAAAATCTTGGAAACCTTGCGCTGAGTTGGGCAAAGAGGTTTGAGTGATAGAGTGCGCCATGTCCAAAAAAAAAGCCTTCAATTCGAGGTCGTTTGCGGCCCTGTCCCGTTTTTCTTGGTAGATATGGGGCGACATTTTGCGCGGGTCCTCACCATCGGTAAAAATGAGGTTGACTGCATATTCCAGTAGTGCCGCCTCGCTTGCCGTGCCCTTCATGATCTCGTGCATTTCCCAGGCGGTTTTATAAGCGTCGTAAACCCCTGAAACATCCCCACCCTGTGAGCGTTGGCAGTCTGCCATAATCTTTCGCAGCTGTGACATCATTTCCGGCCTTGACATCCGGCTTTCAACGTCAAGCCCTGCGCTCTCTAGGGCTGCCAGGCGGTCACGCGAACAACCCTGCCAAATGTTCTTTGAAACGTAGTAGTTGTTTCCGTTGCGGTCAGTGTAAACCAATATCATTTCAGGTTCCGACCCGAACGATTGCCAGTCCAGGCATGAAAGCATTTTTCGGTATTCCTTTCTGTGGATTTTCGAAACCTCGGCTATTGTTTTTGGTTTTTTTTCCCAAAATTTCAAGTTCATATTGTGTGTGATTTAGGTTCAAATTTAGCTCTTTTTTCCTCCCTCTCTGCGATTAATTTCGACATTTCACATTCTAGTTTTCTTATAGCCAAATCATATTCACCGTCTGCAAGGTTTTCGACTGGTAAAAACCATTCAGAAATAGTAGCTTCATCTGCAACAAAAATTGGTAAAACAACTATTTCGTCAAAATCTTTATGCAATTTCGGCTTTATACATAAAATCCCGTTCCCGCCCGTGAAAAGCGAAGAAAAGTGTTTCATTCCATCTTCACCGCTCCAAATGTCGGTCAATGAATAGTGTAAGAATTCCGTTCCAGCTGCTGCGCCTGGAGCGTCTTTTTTAAGCCTGTAAATTGCTGTTGGCATATTTTTTATTTTTGTGTGTGGTTTCGGTTCGAAATCAAGAGTTTTAAGGGCCTTTTTTTGTTAAAACCCTTATAAATGTAGCTTTAAAAAGCTTTAAAAAATCTCCGTGCTTTCTTAAAAAATACCTGAATTGAATGTTTCTGAAATAAAAAGGGTATCTCATTTTATGCAAAATTGTGGACACCGTACCGAAAACAGTCCAATAGGTGCGATTTTAGTGCGTCTTTTTTATCAATCCCCCTGAATTTGTCGGATTTTACCCCTAGCATATCCTTTACAAGGTTGGGGCAGCCATCGCGGTCAATCTTGCAGTTTGCGTTGTTTGCAAGGTTTGAGTTTATCTTCACATAGCTTTCCGAGTGGTGGGGGTTGCTTGAAAGAATGCGCACGTTCGATATCTGGTTCAAACCCAATTCCCCGCAAATAATCTCGTAATAGGTTGTTGGGTCTGATTGCCGCCCGTCCGTTGAGTTTCCGCTTGCATCGCCCGTGACGAAAATAGGAAGGGAGTTGTAAAAGTACCCGTCCGGCCACTTGCCTATTTTGACCCCGTACACCTCGAAAACAAATTCCCGAACAAGCCTACAGGTATCGTAAATCGATGCGTCCGTTTGGATATTGGTTACAAAATCCTTTATGCAGTGTATCCCGGATTTTATCAATCCCGAAACTGTTGCCGCCTGCTGTTGGGTTTCAAATAGCATTGGGGGAAACTGCATGGCCAAAGCCGTCATTGGACGCTTGTTGAAGTCAAAGGAAAAAACGAGCGGTAGGGAACGGTTTACGCGAAGGCCCGACGTAATTACCTTTTGTTGGATGCTTGGTTCTTTGAGCGTATAGCACCAAATCTCCCCAGCATAGTTTACGAAAACGCCAAAAATTTCCTGCTGGAAACTCAGCAAATCAAGTTCCTGCCTTGTTTCCTCAATTTCCGCCAGGTCAATCACTGGATTGTCGTAAGTCGTGAACCGAAATGTTTTCCAGCTTTTCCAGTCGCCCGCAACAATCGGTAAATCTTCCTCACCATTTGCCCCACGCCTTGCCAGTGTATGCAGAAAGGTGCCCTGGCCATTGGGGTTGCCGATGAAAAAAGCATCCCCCCCATAATCCATCAATGTGGCGCGCGCGGCGTTGTTCCACCAATGCTTGAAAATGTCGTTGTTTATTTTTTGGGTTTCCTCAACGATTATCCTTGCAAATTTCAGGCCCCGTCCGGCTTCCTGCCTGCTTACGTTTGCCAGTGAAAAAAAGTCCAGCGTCCCACCACCGTGGAAAAGTACCGTGTGGTGGGTTGCGTCCATGCGCTTGATAAGCGGCTCAAAGTTGGTCCTTATGGCATTCCAGATTTGTTGGAGGTCTTTGAACGATTCGGCAAAAAGGCCGATGGGCATACCCTGTTTTGCCGCCGGCATGATGAGCGGTAATGTGACCGCCCTACCTTGCCTGTAAACACTGTGCGTTGCCTCTGACTTGCCCACCCTTCGCCCCGTTATGATCACATTGAAGCGTTTTGCCTCATCTGAAATCTTAACCTGTGCTGGCAATGCCTTTAGGAGCGATATTTTGACATTTTGACGGCTCAAGCTTCATACAGTGTTGAAGCCCATGCAGCGATACCGTACGCCGGGCCAATTAGCCAAAATATTGAGGCCGAAAAAAGGCCAAATGAAATGCAGACCGTAATGTTGAATACCAGGATCCAGAAAGTAGTGCAAAGCCCACAAATGCCCAATGCCTTGTAAATCGATATTGGCATTTTTGAGCGGTCCCAATCGGGGTACATAGGCTCAAACATCAACTGCTTTTCTTCATTTACCGGACTATCCTGGTTTATTGGAAGCCCGGTATAATCCTTTACCCGTGTATATTTTAGGATTGCAGATTCTCCAGGGAACAAATCAACCCCAAAATAGCCCTCTTTAGGGATGGAAATCATGCCATGACCATCCCTACCGTATGATGTTTCAAGGGTTAGGCTCAAATACCTTTCCGGCTTTTTTACGATGTGAAAACGGCCCTTGTCGTTGTCTTGCTCCCATGCGTTTTGTCGCTCACAAAGCCACTTACCATAGGCCCGGAAAATCATTCCAGGCTTGGTTATCTGCATGGTTTTCACAAATTGCGCACCAATACCCGCCCGCTGGTCAGGAACAAGGGCAGGTGCCCCGATTATGGCATAAAATGCCGGGAAAAGCAGGCCCGATGCGAAAGCAACTACAACAAGAATCAAAATTTCGTTCATAGCCTTTCCAGTTTGATGATTATCCCATGTTGTTGGCCAAGTTCGCAGGTGGTATCGCTTGGAAATGAAACAACAAAAAAGCCCGCCGTACCTTCAATGAGGTCAACGAGCCGCAATGTGTCTTGGCGAAATGTGTACGAATAATGGTTTTCGTAAACGATTTGGTTTGAAAAAATGGTGTAGCAATCCGCGCTGCCCTGATTGAACAGGTAGTGTTTTTCAAGGAAGCCGTTTTTACCTTGCCAAGATCCTTCAATCCTTTCCTCAGAGGTCAAGTCTTCGGGTCTGTGGTCGGAACATCCAAACAAGATGGATAATGCAACTGCAACACTAATTATTGGTATCGCATTGTAAAAAAACTCGTACAAGGTTTTGATATGCTTCATTTCAAATCTTCGTTTTTGGGAACCTCCCATGTGAAACAGTCAAGGAAAACTTTTTTTAGGATTGCGTAAGCTATGGCAATTGCAATGGCCCAACCAACAACCTGAAACGCAACATCAAAGGAACCGCGCTCAGCTGCGAACATACAGCACACCGTAAGCCCAACAAACCCAACAGCGGCATAAAACCGCTTCATTTGGTAGTCAAAAACGGGCGGTTCGTCTTCATCTTTTACAACGACGATTTGAACCTGCTTTTTTTCGGGCTTAGGCTGTATATTTTGAATGCCAACCCCGTTGTTTATGGAATTGGCCTCGAAAGATTTGTAAAAGTCTTCGGTTGGTGTGAATTGCATCGCTCAGGTTATTTTGTCCAAGACTTGACTATTGTTGTGCCAAAATCGCCGCGCATGATTTGAACGGTAGTATCCACACCGCCAATTCCAGATTTCACGTACCACACATCGATACCTTCATCGTTGTGCAAGAATCCGTGAAATTCATCGCTGTGCCTCATTTCTTGCCCCATAATCCCATAATAGGATATTTTGTAGTGGGCTTCCTGTGTGCGCCTGTCCCATGCGCGGTTGCAGCTTTCGGAGCCACGGCCCGTGCAAGAACAGAAAAGCAGTGTGAAAGCAAATGCGAAAAAAGGAAATCGTTTCATTGTATTGACTTTTGTTAAACTGGTACAAGAAAGTAGGCAAACACCTTCAAAGGCTTTCGCCACCTTCCCTTTGTTGGCTGTATTGTGGCGAACGAGCGGCTTAACTCGTTCACAACGTAGATCATTTTGTGGTCCGCATCGGGCATCGATTGGTGGATTTGAACACGGATACCTGGCAATATTTGGGGGATATAGTTTTGGATGTTGTAATGAAACCTGGTTTGCAGTTCTATGATAGCACGATGCGCCCACGGGCTTGCATCCCTTATCTGTTCCGGGGTTGCCTCGATTGTCCTGCCCTTGGCGGTGTACTTAAACTCGCCCTTCAGCTTTGAATGAAGGAAGTACCTACGGGCATTTTCAACCGGTGACCACCTATTTGTTTTCCGTTTCATTTTGCATCTAAAAATGGGTGCCTTTTGTCCCTCATCATTTGTGCCCAACTTTCACGGTCCATAAAATCACAGCCAAATGGCGGATAGGAAAATTCTGCGATAACCGCTTCTTCAAACTTGTTTATAAACTCGCTATCAGACATTTCGGTTGTGCTTGTCGGAACCGTGTAGGTGCCAAATGGTGTCATGATTATCTGTGGGCAAAACTTCATCTTCAACCCTTCGTGCAGCTGTTCAACATTCTTTATCGGAGAAAACTTTACCCCGTCAAAATAGGTGAACATTTGGCCACAGGTCAAAAATATCGTTTCCAAAACGTGTGCCCAATAGTATTTGTACCTGCTTGAGGTGAAACGGTCTACCTTTTCCTCGATCGTGAACATATATCCAGCGTCTGGCATTTCCAATATAGCATCCCTCAGAACCTCCCTACTTTCCTCTGTCAACTTCCCGTCGCGCTTGTTTATCCAGAACTGTGCCAGGTGCCTATGTTTCTTTGTTTGCTCCATCCTCAATGATTTGTTTGAGTTGCAAAAGCCTGTAAAAATAAGGCTTTGAATTTTCTTTGCCCATGTTTGCTTTCAAGTGCTGCAAATGCGCATCGATGAACACCTTTGGGCTTTCAATTACCGTGCAAACATCCAGCCGGATTGGTTCGTCTGAAATGGTAATCCCACCAAAGAATTTTTCAAGTTCTGAGATGTGCCTTTCGTTCATCTTCAAAGCAGCGATATTGATAGGATAATGCCCCATAAAAACAGGGCAATTGCATATTCGGCCTCAATGAAAAACAGCATTATGTTTTCAAGGAATACCCGCGCGGTTGGGTGCGTTTCATCCATTACCACATAGGCGCTATGCTCTTTTTTTACAACAATTACACAGCCAAATATGTAGGCTGTGAGTACGATTGCCAACTCAATCAACATTGAGGGCAAAATGTAGATGTGCCGCATTGTGAGCAAGGTTACAAACCATGCTTTTCTAAGGGTTTTGCTATTTGCCATGTCCTCAATTTTGCCCGCTAATAACTACCAAAAACTTTGGAAGTATTGCGCAGGTGACATTTTGTTCGATTGAGTTCCTTAAAAGGTAAAGATTCCCATCCCGGCCAATCAAAGCCCAAGAATTTGCGATATTTCCAGAAAACAGGTTTGCAAACTCTTTTGGGTCAATTCGATATAGCATTGGGTTTAAATCCGCTTGCGATTATTTAGTTACAAAGGTAACGCTTTTTATTAAAAGCAAAACGGGCAAGCGCAATTTAATTGCACCGCCCGCTTGCTTCAAACATGGCTAATGTCGGATCTTATGTGATTGCTACCGTTTTTGCGTCAAGGCCCTGGCCAATAAGTGCCTTCAATTCTTCCTGAAGGCGGGTGATTTCGATTGACGTTTGGGCATATTCATGCTCATATTCGGCAACCTCTTCCTCTGTCAGAACGCGGTCGTATTCGTACGAATCAAGGATTTTGTAGGCGTTGTCATCCATTATCCTGATCCGTTCCATCGTGTTCAAATGCTGAAAAATCAACTGGTCCATAACTGCGTTTTTATTGGTGAAAAAATGTTTGTGATTTATGCTTAGTTTTTACTGATTTTTTCAGAATCAATAATCCTTTGCCGTGTGCATTTTTCGCACTGGCAATCTTCGTGGTCAATCAGTTCGATTGCAGAAACGCCAAGTTTGATGAGCGAGTTTGCGATTTGTGGGGGAACATCGGAAGCCGCTTCTGCAAGCATAATGATTGCTCTAAGCCGCTCGTCTACCCGCATCGCGTTTGCAAGTGCCTCAACAATCATTTTAGGTTCGATTGCGGCATCGACAACGACGAAATTTTCAAAGCAAAGAATTCTAAGGAAGGATTTGAGTTCGCCCGCCTTTGCTTCCATTTCATCCGTCATTTCGGATGGCCGGTCGGTGTAGGAAAGTTTTTTTGCCATGTTTTTGAATTTGTGTACAAAGATAACTAATTGATTTGTTTTCAGGGTCTCTGTATTTATTCATTTTTAAATATTTAAAATCCGCATAACCCTGCACTGCCTTTCATGCCGCCTAAACGTTGCACGTCGGCAGTGCCTCAGTTAGCCGCGATTGTAAAGCGCCGCGTAGAAAACAAACTCAACCCCTGCCTTAACTCGCCGAGCCGCCGTGCTGCTGGTGAACGCGCCCAGGTCTTTGTACCCGAACGCGGCGGCAATGTCTCTGTCTCTAAGGTTTAGGCTGTTGAGTATTTCCCGGTAGTTGCGCGGGGTGCCTGGTGGCATGAACCGAAAATATGTATCTGCCTTGCAATTCTGGCAAGGCATTTCTTCCAGTTCTGGCATGCATTCCGCGCCGCAAAATCGGCATTCCAACACCGCCGAGTTTTTAGGCTCTGCGGTGGGGCTTTCGCCCGTGGTGCGATTAGATTTTTGCATTATTCTTTTTTAATTCCTGTGCCTCAATCATTTTTTGAATCCGAAAAAGCACGGGCTGGGTTTTAGGGTTTAACGCCGGCGCATTTTTGGTGCGCTCATCCCATGCGGCTGCGTTGCGCTTGATTTCCTGTTTTCCTCCGAGGATTTTTTCTAACTGTTTCATGCATTATCTATTGAACTTTGAAGTTTTCTGTGCTCTTCAAATGCAATTGTTTCACGCATTGAGAAGGTTATAGTTCATATCATAAGTTTTGCCGTTTATTTCCGCAGAGCATTCGCAAACATGATTAATATAGTGATGCTGGAATTTAATCGTGATTTTAACAGGAAATTCACCGTGCATCGAGGTTGATCCTATCATATTGAAAACCTTGCTTTCCATTTTCTTGAAATTTACCCGCCCGCTTCATTGCGTTTGGTAGGACAAAGATAAGCGCACTATTTGTATTTGCAAATACTTTAACTAAAAAAGTGTAAAAATAATTTGCAATGACAAATAAACGCGGCTAACCCCGCACTGCCTTTCATGCCGCCTAAGCGTCGCACGTCGGCAGTGCTTTAGTTATCTACAATGACATACAAACTCAGATGCAAATATCCGTGTAGGTGCCCCCGCCCGGTTTCTGGCACTTGGTTCGCTATGGAAGTGCGTTGCACAGTATCACACTAAAGGGCGGCAGGTTTTGCAATACACCTCTCCTGTTTTGCAGTTTCAATGTAGATAACATTTATTCAAATAATCATCCAAGCCGCTTCCCGCGCATGGATTGAAGTTCTTTTTGACCATCCGCAAAGCTGTTCAAATTGCTTTGCGTCGGTAGCGCGAACATTCTTTGGGTGAACCATTTGGAAGGGGATTGAACGGCGGTTCATCTCATCTTCCCAAATTGAGCAATCGCGGATGATGCTCCCGGCGCCCTTCCACTTTTCGGATCCTGTTTTTCCAAAAAATGTGCGAAGCCTGGCATCTTCAATCCTCAGTAGCATTGACCAACCAAGCGAAAGGCATTTGGCTTCATAGGAATGAACGGCCATTATTGCTTCAATGATTGTCATTGTTTCAACCCGAACCAAAACGCCTTTTTCTTTCACAGCGAAGCCAGTGTTTGTGCCAGGGTCAATGCCAATCAGCACATCGTGATTATGTTTGAAAACAAGTTTGTTTGACATCTGAAAATCATTTTGTTGGCTTTTCAAGGCGCTTTATAAGCGATTCGATTTGCTCCATTTCCTTGCGGTCAATGCCTATCATTGTTGAAATAACAACGCTCTTTTGACACGCCTTTTTTATCTTTCCCAAAAAAACAAGGATTGTAGAAGCCTCTACCGTTGTAAGTCGATGGTTCATGTTTTGTTTTGCTGATTTTATCCTTTCCTGCTTCTCTGCGTTTAGGCAGGTTTTGCACTTGCCGGAAAGCTTGTCTGTATTCGTGTTGTGGGCAAAGAATGAGCCGTTAGGCTTGCTTTTCTTGCATGAAGCGCATATTTTCATAATCAAGATTAAAATGGCGGTTCTTCTTCTTCTTCTTCCTTGTCGCGAACATACCCGTTTACATCGGTAAGTACCGGACGGTTTTTTGCAACCAGGTTTTGAAACGTATCTACTGTTGGGAATTTTTCATCCGTGGCGTTTGGGTCGTAATTCAGGAACCGAGTGTATTTTGGTTCAAACTTTGTCAGGATGGTTTCCAGTGCCCCGTTTCGGTTCTTTGCGATTATGATTTCTGCAAGCCCTTTGAGGCTCCTACCCTGTTCATCCTCTAGGATTTGGTAGTATTC
>JAKQJQ010000236.1 GCA_029561105.1 Bacteroidota bacterium | reverse complement strand
TCCTTTGGCAAGACGTTCGCGGGCTAAAACCGTCGCATGCCCGTGATATTCCGTGATATGAAAATCTATACTGAACCCAGCCTGGGTTGCGATTTTCAAGAAATCCAGCCAGCGCCGACGGGCTTTCCCACCGCAGGCTTGCAGGTTACAAATGATGGAAATGCTTTTTTCCTTTTTCAATGTAACGACAGATCCTCCCAGATTTGACCTTGACGCAGGGCGGAAATTAGCAAGAGGGTTTCGTCGTCTTTTTTATCCGAGGCAATGTAGCAATTCAGATGAATTTTCAGATGCGGTAATCCGGATAACAAAGCCGCGAGAGGTGAATTTTGTTGAAAACCGATGCGAAAGAGGCGGTACTTACGCTTTTTTTCATTGATTAGATATCGGATTAAATCGCGGGCGGCTGAGGTATGTTCTTCTTCATAAACGATATACCTAATATGCAATTCGTTTAACGGTTCACCTGCCCGCGGCAGTATTTTTAAAGGTTTCAATATGCCAGATAGTGTTTTAAGCCCGCCGCCGTATTGTTCGATAATTGTTCGCTTAAAACTGGCTTGATCCCACCAAGTCAATGCCGCAACCGGGCGACCATTTTTTGTGGCAATCAGTATGTTTTCCGAACTAAAATTTGGCTGGTTCAATAAAGCAGAAAGGCGTTTTGGTGTCCATTCGAATGTCAAAGCGTAATTTTGAAAAAAGTCCGCGAACAATCGAGCCGTTTGATCGAGGTCGCTTTCACGGAACGATCGAATTTGGTAGCCACCAGTAACTTGCGTTTGAAAAAGTGGAAAAATGTAATTGATTACAAACCGATTAATTGGGTGAAAAGGCGGCATACCGACCCGACCAGCTAAAATGGGTGCCATCGCCTCATTGTCAGTCATTGTGATTACGATCGCCATTTGGATGGGAACCGCCCGTAAATAATTGGCTACGGCATTCATCAAGCGGAAGCTGGTCAAGCCTTTACGAGCGGCGGCGGCAACTTTTATACCGCCGATGTAACCAATGCGAGTCGGCTGTCCGGCAAGCAAAACCTCGCGCAAACAACAACCAATGGCACCGACGATAACCCCATCCTGTTCAGCCACAAATACCCGGGCGTCGTCGCCCTGT
>JAKQJQ010000224.1 GCA_029561105.1 Bacteroidota bacterium | reverse complement strand
GCAGATTTGCCGGTTTTTGGTGCTGAATTAGAAGTTTCTCAAATTGTAATAGCACCTAAAATCTCGGCAGAAGACCGTCAAAAGGTCATAGACAAGCTCAAAGGTTTCAAGAAAGACGTCATGGAAGGTTCGAGTTTTGCGACCAAAGCGGTTTTGTATTCCCAAGATCCCGGCTCAAGTTCTAACGGAGGTTACTACAAGATGAACAAGAAAACCCCTTTTGTGAAGGAGTTTAAGGATATTGCTTTTAGTCTGGGCGAAGGCGAAATCTCTGAGCCGTTTGAAACGGATTTTGGTTATCACATCATTTACGTAGAAAAAATCCGAGGGCAAGATCGTGACATCCGTCACATTCTGTTAATCCCGTCGGTCAGCGATCAGGCGCTTAAGGATGCCAAGGAAAAAGCCAACACCATTCGCCAGAAAATCATCAATAAGGAAATCACGTTTGCCGAAGCGGCCAGGACAGAATCCGACGAAAAAGAAACCAAAGCCAATGGTGGTATACTGGTCAATCCCAAAACCCAGGACACGCGTTTTGAACTCACTAAAATGGATCCTGCCTTATACAGCCAGGTGTCTAATTTAAAAGCAGGCGAGGTGTCTATCCCGCTCATCGATGCAGATCAGGGTGGAAAGAAAAAATACAAATTGGTCATGGTCACCAACAAAATAGAAGAGCACACCGCAGACTATGCCAAAGATTATATCAAGATCAAGGCGCTGGCTTTGAAGGAGAAGCAAATCAATGCCATCGCCAAATGGTCGGATGAGAAAATCGCCGAGACTTATATTAAAATCAATGGCGAATACAAAAATTGCGAGTTCACCAACAATTGGCTTAAGAAATAATTATAAATTGTGAATGATAAATGGTGAATTCAATATGCCATTTGCCATTCAGGATTCACCATTTACCATTAAAAAAATGTCAGACGTAGCAGCAATCAATAATCTGGTCCAGAAAAGGACCGAACTCAAAAAAGAAATCGCCAAGATTATCGTGGGCCAGGACGAAGTCGTAGACCAAATCCTGTTGAGTATCTTTTCTGGCGGACACGCGCTTTTGGTAGGTGTGCCCGGACTGGCAAAAACCCTGATGGTCAACACCATTTCTCAGGCGCTCGGGCTCGATTTCAAAAGGATCCAGTTCACGCCCGATTTGATGCCTTCTGATATTTTAGGAAGTGAAATCCTCGACGAAAGCCGTCAGTTCAAATTCATCAAAGGACCGATTTTCTCTAACATCATCCTTGCCGACGAGATCAACCGTACGCCACCCAAAACACAAGCCGCATTGCTCGAAGCGATGCAGGAGCGCGCCGTGACGATTGCCGGGCAAAATTACAAATTGTCGTTGCCGTATTTCGTATTGGCTACACAAAACCCGATTGAGCAAGAGGGAACCTATCCGTTACCCGAAGCACAGCTCGATCGTTTCATGTTCTCCATTAAACTCGATTATCCGAGTTTTGCCGAGGAAGTACAAGTGGTCAAAAGCACAACTTCGGACTCTTCTGCAACTATCAATCCGCTATTCTCTGCCCAGGAAATCATTGACTTCCAACACCTGATCCGTCGGGTACCCGTGGCCGATAACGTGATTGAATACGCAGTGACACTCGTGAGCAAGACGCGTCCCGATAATGCACTGTCAAACGACTACATCAAAAATTACATCGATTGGGGAGCAGGACCGAGGGCTTCGCAGAACCTGATTCTTGCCGCTAAGGCACATGCGGCATTCCACGGCAAATTCTCACCCGATATTGAGGATGTCAAAGCCGTAGCTACCGGAATCCTTCGCCATCGCGTCGTGAAGAATTACAAAGCCGACGCCGAAGGGATTACCATTGAAAAGATTATCACTTCGTTGTTCTAATAAAGCGTCCCGAATATAAAAGCCACAAATTCACAGATTGCACTGTTTTGACTTGTGGCTTTTATTTTTGATAGCGAGCGGGGTCGATTAGCGCTCGCTTTTTTCGGTTGCGATTTCCTCGCGGAGCCTTTGACGGATATCGATTTTAGGTTGGCTGAATACAAAAATTGCGGTCCTGTATTCTCTTGCCAACGGGTTGGCTATCGAATCTGCCAATCGGGCTGTTGCAAAAAAAGGACTGGTCGTTTCCATTTCGTCGGTGCTACCTTCAACCTCTTTTACGCGCACAAGATTCTCGATTTTTGTATCGACCAAAAACCAGTCTAAGTAGTCTGCATTGAATGAAACCGCCCTTACATCCTTGTTTTTGCTGTAGTAGTTGATGGCGCCGGCCTGACCGTAATTGTCGCACAGTATCAGTGTTTGATTGCGGTTGGGGAGTTGGTTGCAAATGGCGTCAACTTTTTGTGCGAGTTCTTTCCAGCCCAGCATATCGGCGAAATCTTGTGGCAGTAGATGGTCTTTTCCGTCTTCCCATCGCAGCAGTCCGTAATCTTGATACTCTTGGGGATTCCTGACAATTTCATTAGGATCTTTATTGGGAAACGCGACGCGCGAAATGGGTATGAAGAGCAAAACAGGAACGGCAAAAGCAATAGGCAGCAGGTATCTTTTCCATCCCCACGATAGTGCACGGGTAAGGTAAACCGACCCGAACGCGATATAGATCGGATAAATCCCAATCGCATAATACGACTTGGCCTTGAAGAACATGAAAATGGCGAGCGTAAAAAGCATCGACCAGGCGAAAATTCTATAGCTTTTAAACGGTGGATATAGGATCAATCCAACGATTGAACTGACAAGGACAACGATGGCGCCTATAAAAAACAAAAGTTGGTCTACCAAAAAATCCATCCGGTCTACATGCACCAATTGGGTTTGTTCTAGTAATTTAAGGTGATGGAAAACCGGAAAATCATTCTGGTATTGCCACAGCAAATTGGGTAAGATGAGCAAAGCGCCCAGGGCAACAGCGAAATAGAAAGACCGACAGAGGAAAATTTTTCTGTGTTTTGTTAAAATAATAGCCGGCAAAAGTCCCAAAAGCAAAAAGACGAAATTGTACTTATTGAGGAAACCCAAGGCAAAAATCACAGCGCCCGCATACAGCCATTTTTTGTCTTCCGATTGGATGTACCGGATGACGATATAGTAAAACGCAGTCCAGCACAACACGTCGAATGAGTTCGGTTGAAAAAGGATGTTCAAACGCAACAATGACGAAAACAACACGCAAATCGCACCCAATGCTGAGGCCAGCCAATGGCCTCCCAATGCACCAATGGTTTTCCAGACAACGACGATGGTTAGCACGCCAAACAAAGCGGGGAAAAACCGCACCCAAAAGACACCAGAACCGAGACACTTAACCATGAATGCAACCCAAGAAGTAAAAGGCGGTACAGATACATATCCCCAAGCCAGGTGACTGCCTTGGTCCAGGTGCAAGTATTCATCGCGGTGTAAATCATAAATAGGGCTTACCAATGCATACTGCAAAACAAACTTTAAGACAATAATGCCCAATAAAATACCGGTGTTTTTGGTCATTGCAGCGTGGTTTTGAAACCCGATGCTCCGTTCAAAATACCATCGAGTTGCTTATCATAAAAAAACAAAAACATACTGCCCATCATATCCTGGTTGATATTGCTGGTGTTGTCCACTTCTTCTATGAGGTCGTATTGATGGTTTTTGTACATCCAAACGCCGGCTTCGGATGAGAACACATCGATTTTAGAAAGCCCGATGCTGTTTTTATGGTTCTCTACATTGCACTTAAAAATCACTTTTTTCGCGGTCTTGTCAAATATGGTCAAAGCTGTTGCATACGGATGCACATGTGTGGCCGCGGCATGCAGCCGCAAGCTGTCGGTAATCTGAAGTTGTGAATCGATCGAACTGCGGTAAGTATGTTTGCCCGGCGGAATCACCCAATGTCCAGACAACACCGCGCCGTCGGGCATGGCGTAACTGTGGTTTTTGGTTTCTACAGGAATGCAGTAGTCTTTGCCGGGATCGGTGGGTTCTTTAAATGGATCGGCTTTGTCGTAGGGAAGCATCACGAATACCGTGCGGCACATAAGTGGTTTCATGGGCGATGCACTTTTGGTGTAGTCTATCGCTACTTCATGCTTGATCAGGTAGTTGACATTGGGATAATTGTGGTTGAGCGACTCGGTGGTGACATACAGCAAATCGTTTCCTTTCATGGGTACGCCATACCCTTTTGGGAATGTGAAATTTTCAAGCCCGTGCGACAGCGAGGTCATGCGTGGATATTGCGTCCCGATGCGGTCTTCGAGATGAAAATTACTAAAGTACTTCACATCGTTGAAATCAATATTGGTATGGCACACAAAGTCGTTCGAGATGCGTTTTTTGGTTTTGGAGTCGAGCGCCTTGACGTGAAATCCGGTAATCCAGAGCAACGTAGAATCTTGTGACAGTTGCACGAAGTTCGACGATTTAGGGCCTTCCATCGACTTGTAAATGCCATCGATGTAAAACGCCGGCGAAATCATCTTGTATTGCTGTTTTTCATTGTCGACTACCCAATCATTGTCTACCAAGCCCGTCTTGAGCAAAAACGTCGTCTTGATGATGGCCTTGTGTCGGTTGGGCAATTGCGCATACCAGATGCCACCGCCGATAATGCCCAGCAAAAGGAAAACGGCAGAAAATTTATATATCTTTGATTTGGTCATGAGCGATCGTGATGAAGACCAAAAATACAACTTTAAATGATTGAAACACCGCGTTCGCGCCAACGGATTTTCGGGCTTGATTTGCTTCGGGTATTGTCTATTGCGCTGGTGTTGTGCTCACATACTTCCTGGATTTATCCGCCGAGTTCAGGCCTGTTGGCTAAAATGGTAGATATGTGTGGATTTTTCGGTGTCGAGTTATTTTTTGTGATGAGCGGTTTTCTCCTGGGCGGCATCATCTTCAGGCAGTTCATCCGCGACGATTACAGTTTTAAAACCACTTTGGTTTTTGTCTACCGCCGTTTGATGCGGATTTTACCCAATTATTACCTGATCATCCTGGTCAATATGGGCATCTGGCTTTGGCTGGGTTATTCTGTCGCCGACAGTTGGAAATACTTCTTTTTCTTGCAGAATTTCGCTTCGCCCTTATTGCCATTTTTTCCCGAATCCTGGAGCTTGCCTATTAAAGAATACGGCTACGTCATCGCTGTACTATTGTTGTATGCCGCATCGGTAGTGTTCAATAAAGTATCGCGCAAGATGATTTTCCTGTCGGTAATTCTGGGCATGCTGGTGTTTTTCTTTTGCACAAAACTCTACTACAACTTTTACACGGCCAATACTACGATGTTGCAATGGGATGTCTCGCTGCGATCGGTGGTGATTTACAGGATCGATACCGTATTGTTGGGTGTACTCGCAGGCTATGTCTCGACCGAGTATCCTGATTTCTGGAAGCAAAAGAAGTTTGTATTCTCTTTAATCGGCTTAATGGTGCTGGGCTTGCTGTTGTTTTGCCTGGGTTATCTTAAACTCAAGATTGCCGATTTCCCACTCTTCTGGAATGTCTTATGCCTGCCTATGAATGCGTTGGGATTGACGTGCTTGCTGCCGCTTTTTTCTGATTGGAAGTCGGCCCCAGCCAAAGTCACCAAACCCATTGAAACCATCAGCGAACTGTCGTATTGTGTCTACTTGTTGCATTATAGCGTGGTACTTTTCCTCATGAAACACTTTATTGATTCCTCTGATTTTTCAATGCCGCAACTACACCTTTACACCTTGGCCTATCTCGTCATTACGTTCATTCTGAGTTACCTGATGTACCATTATTTTGAAAAGCCAATCATGAAATTAAGGGAAATAAAAGCCTAAACTACGAACTCATTGCCAATGCGGTGGAAATCAGGTTAGACTTATGCGCTTTTGTAACTTTTCCATTCGACAAGGGTTTGATTTCTCTTCGCAAGGTATTTTCCTGCGAAATAATGAAGCGGCTCGTAATTTAGAAAGGTTCTTGACTTGTATTTGAACTTTTTGCGAGTGGTCAATTTCGAATTTGACAATAAAACAACCTTAAATTAACAATAGTGCAAAATTTTAATTTAAAAGTTTTTTTTAATCAATAATTCGGAGCTAAAATCCTTTTTAGGCAATAATAATCTTTTCAAACTGCTCTTTCACTAAAAATAGTGCATCATTAGGTCGAAATCCTTAAATTTGCAATGCAAACAATAAACCAATACAATACTATGGCATTTGATATTGACATGATTAAAAAAGTGTACGGCAATATGACCAGCCGCGTAGACAAAGCGCGCGAAATCGTTGGCCGTCCGCTTACCCTTACAGAGAAGATTTTATACAACCATTTGTGGGAAGGCATGCCTTCTAAAGCTTTCACAAGAGGTAAAGATTACGTAGATTTTGCACCAGACCGTGTGGCTTGCCAGGATGCTACTGCGCAAATGGCCCTATTGCAATTCATGCACGCGGGTAAAGCCAAAGTCGCCGTACCTACAACCGTGCATTGCGATCACCTGATCCAGGCAAAAGTGGATGCGAAAACCGATTTGGCACGTGCCAAACAACAATCCAACGAAGTGTTCGATTTCCTTTCTTCGATCTCCAATAAATACGGAATCGGGTTCTGGAAACCTGGCGCAGGAATCATCCACCAGGTAGTTCTCGAAAATTATGCATTCCCTGGCGGAATGATGATCGGGACCGATTCACACACCGTCAATGCCGGAGGGCTCGGAATGGTAGCCATCGGAGTAGGTGGTGCCGATGCCGTCGACGTGATGTCGGGCATGGCCTGGGAACTTAAATTCCCAAAACTCATCGGGGTTAAACTCACCGGAAAGCTATCCGGCTGGACTGCTCCAAAAGATGTCATCCTAAAAGTAGCCGGAATCCTGACCGTTAAAGGCGGAACCGGAGCCATCGTAGAGTATTTTGGTGAAGGAGCCCTTGCCATGTCTTGTACCGGTAAAGGAACCATTTGCAATATGGGTGCCGAAATCGGTGCCACAACCTCCACTTTTGGTTACGATGATTCGATGGACCGTTACCTGCGTTCTACTGACCGTGCCGATATTGCCGACGAAGCCAACAAAATCAAGGAATACCTTACCGGAGATCCAGAAGTTTATGCCAATCCCGAGCAATATTTCGACCAGGTTATTGAAATCAACCTTTCAGATTTGGAACCGCACCTCAATGGGCCGTTCACACCAGACTTGGCTACGCCGATTTCAAAAATGAAAGAGGAAGCCATCAAAAACAACTGGCCGTTGCAAATCCAGGTAGGACTCATCGGGTCTTGCACCAATTCCTCTTACGAAGACATTGCGCGTTCGGCATCACTGGCCAAACAAGTGGCCGATAAGGGACTTAAAACCAAAGCACAATTTACCATCACGCCAGGTTCAGAGCAAGTGCGTTATACCATTGAGCGCGACGGATTCATCGATATTTTCGACAAAATCGGCGCAACCGTTTTTGCCAATGCCTGCGGACCATGTATCGGGATGTGGGATCGTGAAGGTGCCGAAAAAGAAGAGCGCAATACGATTGTACATTCTTTCAACCGCAACTTCTCTAAACGCGCCGACGGAAACCCGAATACACTGGCTTTTGTAGGATCGCCAGAACTGGTAACTGCTTTGGCCATTGCCGGAGATTTGTCTTTCAACCCATTGACCGATACCCTGATCAACGAAAACGGCGAAGAAGTAAGGCTTGACGAACCAACCGGAGACGAATTGCCACCAAAAGGTTTTGCGGTAGAAGATGCCGGATTCCAGGCGCCCGCTATAGACGGATCTGCTGTTCAGGTGGTCGTTAGCCCAACTTCAGAAAGATTGCAGTTGCTTGCACCGTTTGATGCCTGGGATGGTCAAAACATCTGTGGTGCCAAATTGCTCATCAAGGCTTTCGGGAAATGCACCACCGACCACATTTCAATGGCTGGACCTTGGTTGCGTTTCCGCGGACACCTCGACAACATCTCCAACAATATGCTTATCGGTGCCATCAATGCATTCAATCAAACCGCCAATTCGGTGAAAAATCAACTCAGTGGCGCATACGAGCCCGTACCGACTGTAGCACGTGCTTATAAAGCGGCGGGCATTCCTTCGATTGTTGTGGGCGACCACAATTACGGTGAAGGATCCTCTCGGGAACATGCTGCGATGGAGCCGCGTTTCCTTGGTGTGAAAGCGGTTTTGGTAAAATCATTCGCACGTATCCACGAGACGAACTTGAAAAAGCAGGGTATGTTGGCGCTGACTTTTGCCAACGAAACTGATTATGATAAAATTCAGGAAAACGACACCATCAATTTCGTTGATTTGGTCGATTTTGCGCCCGGCAAACCATTGAACCTCGAGTTCGTGCATGCCGACGGCACCAAAGATTTCATCGTAGCCAACCATACTTACAATGAAGGCCAGATTGGCTGGTTTGTTGCAGGTTCGGCTTTGAATCTGATTGCTGCCGGAAAGGCGTAAA
>JAKQJQ010000203.1 GCA_029561105.1 Bacteroidota bacterium | reverse complement strand
TACGATAGCCTATTTAGCAAGCAGCATTTGTTCATGATTGAATCATCGAACGAACGGCTTTTTCGAAATGGGAAAGTGAAGGAAAATGTAATCGGATCGAAGGTTTCGGGATTACAAGAAGCGTCCGTTTTCATGCTCGCGCTCCAGTTTCAACCCTTTAGTTTTTATGCACCTTTGGTGGAACTAAACGGACAAAAACTCCTCAACCCAATTAGTCGAAACAGTGAGGACGTTTACTCATTTGTATTAGAAGACACCTTGTTTAGCGGTCGCGATAGTGTTTACGTAATTCGATTTCAACCGCGTAAAAATTCTACCATCGAAGGACTAAAAGGTGTGCTTTACATTTCGGCTCCCGATTATGCCATTCAAAATGTGGTGGCAGAACCGGCTTCTGATAATTCTACGCTCCGATTACGGGTTCAGCAGCAGTACAAAAAAACCGAAACGGGTGTGTGGTTTCCGGAACAGCTCAACACCGATATGATTTTCCTTACCGTTAAGCTTACAGGCTATAAGATGTACGGGGAAAGTCGCACCTACGTGAGCAAACCCGAGATTAATCCGGAACTTTCTGCCAAACTTTTCGATGAAGCTGAACTGGATGTTCAAAAAGGATCATCAGAAAAAAGTCAGGCATTTTGGCAAACGGTGCGGATTGAAGATTTAACCGAACAGGAACAACAGACGTATTACCAACTCGACAGCCTGTTCCGCGCCGAAAATATGGCTCCCAAAATCAAAGCTGTTGAAGCCTTGGTTCGTGGCTACATTCCAATCAAATGGTTCGATCTAGAACTCAATCGCATCATGCGTTTCAACAACCATGAAGGCTTTCGTTTAGGTGCTGGAGGAATTACGAACGACAAAGTTTCTCGACATTTTGGAATTGGTGGCTACATCGCATACGGATTCAAAGATCAGGTCACTAAGTATGGAGCCGAGTCGCGAATTTATCTCTATCCGAGACGTGAGCTAGAACTTCGGATGATGTATCAGCAAGATGTGTATGAATCGGGCTTTCAAACATTCGTGAACGACCGCAAACCTTTGCTCACCGAGCAGGTTCGACAAGTTCTTGTACGAAACATGAATGGGGAAGAACGGAGCGAAGTCAGTTTAGGATGGCGATGGCTGAAATTTCTACGTACGGATTTGTTCATCCGCCAGGCACATGTGAAAACCTTATTCGATTACCAATATGATTCATTAGCCTCGAATACGCGATATACATGGCTAGAACAGGGCGCTTCGTTTACGTATTGTTACAAGGAAAAATTTTACCGCAATGGGAAACTTAAAATTTCTTTGGGTGGCAAAACGCCTGTTTTTAGGTTGATGCTCACGCGTGGTTCAGATTTGAGCATGGGTGGAAAAACCGATTATCTACGTGCCGATTTCCGGATGGAATACGCCTATCAATGGCGACGTATTGGGAAAACGGTAATGCTACTTTCGGCTGGGATGATTGATGGAAATGTGCCTTACGCCAGACTTTATAACGGGAAAGGAAATCTTTCGGGAAATGCTGATTTGAGAGCAGTTTCGACCAACAGTTTCGAAACCATGCACATGAACGAAATCTTAACCGATCGTTTTGCTAGTTTGTTTTTTCAGCACCATTTGGGTTCATTTTTTCATATAGGAACGTATAAACCACTGTTCATTCTAGTTCATAATATGATGGTTGGAACATTGGGAAATACAAACCGTTCGGCTCAAAAAATCATCAGCTTTACCGTTCCCGAAAAAGGATACTTCGAAAGCGGTTTGCTCGTCAATAACTTGGTAACCTTAAATACTGGCGGATACGGCTTAGGTGTTTATTACCGATACGGAACCTATTCTGATCCCAATTGGAAAAAGAATATTTCGCTCAAGTTGAGCCTGTCGGTTTTGTTCTGATTAGTCTTTACGAAGCTGATTTTCCTCCGTGCGAACTCGATTCAGCGCATCTTCAACGTGACGAGTTGCATCAAACACACTAGCAATTACTTCAATGATTACTCCTTTTTTATCAATCACGAAGGTGATGCGACCATGCACAAATCCGAGTGTTTTCGAGATGCTGTAAAGGGAACGTAAATCGCCTTCATCACTCAATAAAGGAAATGGCAAATCGTATTTAGCAGCAAAATGAGCATGTGAAATCACACCATCGGCACTCACACCAATCACTTCGGTATCGAGCGATTGAAACAACTCGTATTGATCACGAAAGCAACATGCTTCAAGCGTACAAACGGGAGAGAAGTCCTTCGGATAAAAGAATAGGACCACATTTTTCTTTCCTTTGTAATCGCTTAAACGAATGGCACGTTCGTTCTGATCGGCCATTTCAAAATCGGGAGCTAGTTCGCCTGCTTTGAGCATGGGGAGTGTTTGCACAAATAAACAGTAAAAAAGAGCATAGCTGCTACCACATACGATGAAGTTTTTTCACCCGTTTGTTAATAGTATGATGAAATACACGCCAATCGGGATTTTGCTCCTGTTTTCACTCTGCTATTCTCCTTCGCTTTGGGCACAAATTCCCGAAGCAGAACCGCGTCAACTCGACTTTGGAACCATCGACGAAGCTAGTTTTTTACAATCGTACCTTGTAATTCGCAACACCGGAAACAAAGCACTGGTGCTACTTCGCGCCGATGCCCCGAAAGAATTTACCATCTCGGCTGGAAGAAAAATCATTCCCGCAGGAGATACTGTTCACCTTCGATTTAGCATTCGCCCAACCAAAGCCGGACGATTTTCTGAACGCATCAACCTGTATCATAATGGTAGTCAGCAGGCATATCCCATCACCGTAAAAGGTGAACTGCGTAATCTGCTCTCGAAAGATTTAGCTGCTTGTGTGAATTTCGATCCTAAAACTAACGGACAAGCTGGCGGAGCAGCCATTCCACTAATTACGAAACACACTACGATTTTCAAAGATGCTCAAACAGGAAAGCTGATTCCTGAGGCGAGTATTTTATACATATCGAAACTCACCCGAGAAAAATCTGAACGACACACAAGCACGGGCGAATTGGTTAGCAACGTGCCTATTGGACCTTATGCCTTGGTTGTTACGGCTCCCGGTTACCAAACCCTCATGGCAGAAAAATACATTGCCTACAGTGGCGGTGCCGAAACGTTTTTACTTGCTCCACAGCCGGAGAAAAAGAAAGAAGTAGAACCAGTCGAGGTAGTAGAACCTATTGTTTCCGTTCCAGTACCATCCGAATTAGATGAACGCTTGTTCAAACCTAACAATGTGGTGTTTTTGATTGATGTTTCGGGATCGATGAAAGAGCCTGATAAGCTGCCCTTACTCAAAAGGTCCATTTTTACCCTCTTGGAACCTATTCGTCCTATTGATAAAATTACCATCGTCACCTACGGAACCGAAGCCCGCATTGCTGTTCCAACGGTGACGGGTAATGACAAAGAACGGGTGAAGAATGTGATTGATACCTTGCACGCGGGTGGCGTAACGGCAGGAAGCAAAGGTTTGCAATTGGCTTACGACTTAGCCAAAGAACATTTTATTGCCGGTGGAAATAATCAAATTATTCTAGCTACCGATGGAGCTTTTCGGGTAAGTGGGAAAGACCGAAAAATGATTCGTAGCTCGGCCGAAAGTCCAACCCAAAAACTCATTCTTACCAGCATTGGCTTTGGCGAAAAAGAAGATGCCTTGGGGATGTTAGGTGAATTATCGCAATTAGGGGGCGGACGATTAATTGTGGTTCACAATGCACACGAAGCCGATCGCGCCTTGCTCGATGAAATAAAACAACGATCTAAAAAAT
>JAKQJQ010000163.1 GCA_029561105.1 Bacteroidota bacterium | reverse complement strand
TTTATGGACAGAATGGCTTCTGCTAATGGTAGAAAAGTTTTGGCGCGTCGTCGTGCAAAAGGGCGTCACAAATTGACCGTTTCTTGCGAACCAAGACACAAAAAATAATGTTTGACCCAAGCATAAAACAAGGCGTTACTTCAATTAGTAGCGCCTTTTTTTATATCTTGTCGCGAGCATAACTTCAACATTCAGCGTTCGTTGATCGTCGTTCAAACTTAAAATTTTGAATCGAATGTTGAACAGATGAACAACGAATAACGAACTTTGAAATCACAACAATACAACACCCGAGGCGCAGCCGAATCGTATGGAGCGCAGCGAAATAAAAACTACAACTACTCACTAATGCCAAAAGACAATTCCATCAAATCGGTTTTAATTATCGGCTCAGGCCCAATCGTTATCGGCCAAGCCTGCGAATTCGATTATGCCGGTTCGCAATCGGCGCGTTCCATCCGCGAAGAAGGGATAGAGGTCATCCTCATCAACTCCAATCCCGCCACCATCATGACCGATCCCAGCATGGCCGATCATGTATACCTGTTGCCGCTCACCACCAAATCCATCGTACAAATCCTAAAGGAACATCCGCAGATAGATGCCGTCCTCCCAACCATGGGTGGGCAAACCGCGCTCAACCTGTGTCTCGAAGCCGATGAAAAAGGCATTTGGGAAGATTTCAACGTTAAGCTCATCGGTGTCGATATCAACGCCATCAACATCACCGAAGACCGCGAGCAATTCAAGCAACTCTTAGAGAAAATCAATGTCCCTACGGCTCCCGCAAAAACCGCAACTTCGTTTTTGAAAGGAAAGGAAATCGCACAGGAATTTGGGTTTCCGCTTGTCATCCGTCCGTCGTTTACCTTGGGCGGAACCGGCGCCGCTTTCGTCCACAAAAAAGAAGATTTCGACGATTTGCTCACGCGTGGCCTCGAAGCATCGCCCATCCACGAAGTCTTGATTGACAAGGCGTTGCTGGGTTGGAAAGAATACGAACTCGAATTGTTACGGGATAAAAACGACAACGTAGTAATCATCTGTTCCATTGAAAACATGGATCCGATGGGCATCCACACCGGCGACTCGATTACGGTGGCTCCGGCGATGACTTTATCCGATACGACTTTCCAGAAAATGCG
>JAKQJQ010000169.1 GCA_029561105.1 Bacteroidota bacterium | reverse complement strand
CCTAAAAAGGCTCGACTCTCACACCCTCCGATGCCGCTTTTCTTCGTTGTTTTGCTTCGCCAGTTCGGCCTGCGGCCTCGGGTCTACGATTCTAATTTAACGTCGCGCCAAGTCGGAAGTGTTTATTTTATTTTTCGTTTACTGGCGCTGCACGAAAAATCGTCTCAAGAAAGTTCCCGAATCAAAGGATGAATCATCCGGTTTAGCGTTTTCGGCGCAGCGGGCAAGCCGAAAACCCATAGACACCTCCTAATTGGCGCGGCAGTCATAAGATTTGCGTTAAGAAAATCAACGGTAAAAACCGTTAAGAACGAAAAGCTGTCTGAGCCGCAGGCGAGTTTTTTTCGTTTAGGTTTTTACCATTGATTTTTAGCAAATCTTATGTGCCGACCGCCTTTTTGTAACTTTTGTGGCGAGACAAAAGTTAAGACCGTGGCCAGACAAAAGTTGAGAAATTTGATTGAAAACCGGAATCTCCCGGTGAAACGGCGCCGCGTTAGGGATTGCAGCGGTATCCTTTTGCGAGAGGTACGAGCGCAAAAGATACAAGCGCAAAGCCCGGCCGCCAGGCAACGCCCAACATTATGGAAATCATATAACTTAAATTATAATTCGTGTAACGCTTTTCGTGGCATTTCAGGCCAACTTTGCTTCAGAAAATAATTTTTTAACATAGTAAAATGCAAATTACCATGAAAGCAAACATCGGCATCCCGCAAAAAAACATTGACCAGTGTGCCAAATTATTATCGGTGGTACTGGCCGATGAAATTACGTTATATACCAAGAGCCGCAAATTCCATTGGAATGTATCGGGCAACAGTTTTATGGAGCTGCACCAGCTTTTTGAAAAGCAGTACACCGCTCTGGAAAAAATCATAGATGAGGTGGCCGAACGCATTAACAAGTTGGGAAAAAACACGATTGGCACCATGAAGGAGTTTTCTGAATTGACCAATTTGAAGGAATCACCAGGTAAGTACCCTTCACAAAAGGAGATGATAGCAGAATTGCTCGCCGACCACGAAACGGTAATCCAACACTTACGCAAGGATATTGAAACCTGCGAAGAGGAAATCAAGGATGCCGCAACCACCGATTTTTTAACCGGTGTGATGGAGCAGCACGAGACCTTTGCCTGGATCCTGCGTCGTTATTTGAGCTAAACCCTAACCCCATAACAAACGAAATTGATACTACAACATACATTTTCTGGTGTGGGCAAGGCGTCGCTGTTTGTCAAACGTTTCTTTGTCGAGGTTTTCACGACTTCGTTCGAGTTCAAGGAGTTCGTTTGGCAATGTTACGCGATCGGCTACCGCTCACTGCCTTTGGTTAGCATTACCGGTTTCATTATGGGTTTGGTACTCACGATACAGTCAAGACCTACCTTGGCTCAGTTTGGTGCCGAATCCTGGATTCCGGGTATGGTTACTTTGTCGCTGGTACGCGAAATCGCTCCGGTGATTACCGCTTTGATCTGTGCGGGAAAAATTGCGTCGGGGATTGGGGCCGAACTGGGCTCTATGAAAGTGACCGAGCAAATTGATGCCATGGAAGTGTCGGCCATCAATCCCTTTAAATACCTCGTTGTAACCCGTATTATGGCCACTACACTGATGGTGCCTGTACTCGTGATTTATGCAGACTTAGTAGGTTTATTTGGCGGATTCATTGGTTACAATATCCACGGCGAGGTGAGCCTGTTTCGTTTCTTTTCACAGGCGTTGGAGTCGTTGACTTTTATGGATTTGATTCCGGCCACGATCAAGACGGTGTTCTTTGGTTTTTTCATCGGGATGATAGGTTGCTTTAAAGGATTCCATGCCGAAAACGGAACCGAAAGCGTAGGTAAGGCAGCGAACTCGGCTGTAGTGACTGCATCGCTATCGATTTTTATCATTGACATGATTGCAGTACAAATCACCGATTTAATTTTTTGAGTATGGAGACAACCGCAAAAGAAACTACAGTAAAAGCGACGCCGCCTTCAAGCGAAATGGTCATTGATATTAAGGATTTACACAAATCGTTTGGTGCCAACAGTATCCTTAAAGGGGTAAATCTTAAAGTGGCCAAAGGCGAGAGTGTGGTGGTTTTGGGCAAATCTGGATCGGGCAAATCGGTAACGATTAAATGTTTGGTGGGGCTCATCGCGCCCGACACAGGCGAGCTCAACGTTTTTGGCACCGATGTGACCCAGCTCAACAACAATCAACTCAACGAGCTACGTGCCAGGATGGGATTTTTGTTCCAGACTGCGGCACTTTACGATTCAATGTCGGTACGGGAAAACCTCGGGTTTACGCTCAGGCATCACAACAAAAAACTCAGCGCCGATGGAATTGAACAAGCTACTATAGCAGCCTTGCAAGGAGTTGGCCTCGAAGAAGCCATAGATAAGATGCCGTCTGAGCTTTCGGGCGGGATGCGCAAAAGGATCGGATTGGCCAGGACGATGATCATCAAACCAGAGATTATGTTGTATGATGAACCCACGACGGGGCTCGACACCATCACCTCGCGTGAAATCAGTGAACTCATACTGGAGTTGCAAAGTAAGAACAAGACCACGTCGATCATCATCACGCACGATATGCCTTGTGCCAGGCTTACTGCCGACCGTATTGTGATCCTTAAGGAAGGCGTGATTGCAGCCGAAGGAACCTATGAAGAATTAGAAAAAAGTGAAGACGAATGGGTACGCTCATTTTTTATATAACCCCTATAAAGCAAAAATAACATGAATAAAGAAATACAATTTACCTCGAAATTGGGCATGTTTGTCACCATTGGGCTGGTGGCGTTTATACTCGCCATTTACCTGATCGGGAAGCAGCAGAACCTTTTTGGGACTACCTTTGAACTACAATCTAAATTTAAGAACGTAAGCGGGCTAAAGGTGGGCAACCAGGTAAGATTCTCGGGAATCAATGTGGGCACGATAGACGCTATTGACATTGTGAATGATTCTACGGTAATCGTCAAGGCCAAAATCGATGAGGAAGTACGCAAATTCATCAAGACCGATGCACAGGCAAGTATTGGGTCAGACGGTTTGATGGGCGATAAGATCCTGACAATTTCTCCGGGAGCGGCCTCGAACAAAACCGTGGAAGATGGTGCCATGATCGCCTCGGCCAAACCGGTTGAAATGGAACAGATCATGAAAAGCCTCCAGACTACTGTAGACAATGCTGGAGAAATCACGACGCAACTCGCCGAGTTTTCAAAGAAAATGAACAATGAAGATGGGGCACTTTCAAAATTGCTCACAGACGCAGAATTTGGGAACAGCATCAAGAATACGATGACCAACCTCGAGACATTTTCTAAAAACATGAACAATAAGAACAATGTGCTCAACAAGCTCACCAATGATGAAAAACTTGGTAAACAGGTAGATTCGGCGGTAGGGAATCTCAATGAAACAGTCAAGGCGGCGCAAAACAATTTCCTGCTTAAAGGCTATTTTAAGAAGAAAAAGCGAGCCGATGAGAAAAAAGCCAGACAGGCCAGAAAGCAGGCCGAAAAAACCAAAGAACGACAAGCTAAAGTAAAAGCAGAGTTGCAGGAAATAAAAAATGACAGCCAGCCAAACCATTAGCAATGGGAATTCTATAATCTTTTAAAGCAATCGCGTAAGGGATTTACGTCCGGAAAATTGAATTTTAGCAACTTGTATCACAACGTATTAACACACAATTATTTAAAAGTATACAAGATGAAAAATCCAAAGAAACTTGGCATCTGGATGGATCATAGCATGGCCCATGTCATGGAGTTTACCGACGAGCATTTTGAAGTAAACACAATTGAATCAGAGTATCCGCTCAAAGGGCAACACCAGCAAACTACTGCAATTACCCAAGCACAACGCAATAAGCAGTACAAGTACTATAAGAAATTAGGAGAAATCATTAAGGATTATTACCAAGTAATTCTTTTTGGGCCAACCGACGCAAAGATAGAATTGTTCAACTTACTTAGTGACGATGCCCGTTTTGTTAAAATCCAGGTAGAGATTAAGGAAACCGACCGTATGACCAGAAAACAACTGCATTCATTTGTCAATGAATATTTTACAGTATCGCACTAACAACAGTGACTTAGTGTTAAAAGAGAATCCCGGTGTAATATCCGGGATTTTTTTTTTGTAATTTAGGTTCATAACCAATACCAACAATTATGAGAAAATTTATCCTAATCCCGATTATGGTAATTGCTACGCTGATGGGTTGCCAAAAAAGCAAGCTAGAGGCTGCCGCCGAAGCCGATGTAGCCGCTGCCGAAGCTGCCCTTGACAGCGCAGAAAGCAACCAGGTAGCCGTTCGCAAGGCGGCAACTGCAGCAGAGTGGCAGGAATTCAAGGAACAGGCCAATATCCTAATCCAGCAAAACAAGATTCGCATAGACGAACTGAAAGCCAGCGCTAAGGAGTCTGGAGACAAAAGCATGGAGGCAATCGAGGAAAAAAATAGGCAATTGCAAAACAAACTCGAATCGTATAAAAATGATGCGAGCGAAGATTGGGAAGCCTTCAAGGCCGGTTTCAACCAGGACAAGGATGACTTGCGGCGCGAACTGCTCAATAAATAAACTTTCAAGGCGGGACTCGGTTTCCGCTTTTTTTGTCCCTGAACTGGAAAATGTGTAACGAATTGTAAAAGTTCTATAACACAATTGTGCGCGTTTGATGGCATCTTTGTAAGACAAGAAACCAAATAAAACACAACACATGTCAAGTTTACTCTACATTATTGCAGTGGTGCTGGTAATTGCCTGGGCCATCGGATTTTTTGCTTACAGCGTAGGCGGAATCATCCATATTTTGCTCGTCATCGCCATCGTTGCGATATTACTCAGGATCATTCAGGGAAAGAAAGTATTATAAATCATTTAAATATCACATTATGAAATCAGTTAATAGCAAGTTAGCATTGGGATTATTGGGCGGATTGGCCGCTGGAGCATTATTGGGCGTTTTGTTCGCTCCGGATAAAGGGTCAAATACCAGAAAGAAAATCGCCGACAAAGGCAAAGACTACGCCGACGATCTTAAGAACAAATACGACACGATTTTGGGTTCGGTAACCCGTAAGTACGAGAATTTGTTCCAGGAAGGCGAAGAGTTACTCGCCGATGGAAAGTCGCGCTATGAGCAGCTCAAGGCAGAAGGCAAGTCTAAGTTCAATGATTTAAAAGACGAAGCCAAATCGAAATTAGAAGAAGCCAAAAACGAAGTAAGCGCCTACAAAGCTTAATTCTTATCTTAGCCTAAAATAAGACTAACCGTTAAAATCATGGAAAATCCGACAACAATCGAAGCGCTTTTAGAGAAAGCAGAGAATTACACACGCACTTCTATCGAGCTGGCCAAGCTCCAGGCGATAGACAAGGGTGCTGATATCGTTTCCTCGGCTGTTGCCGGAGTCGCAATTACAGTTGTTGTCGGGACTTCCCTGATTTTACTCAATATAGGGGTAGCCTTTTGGATAGGCGAGCAGTTGGGTGCCGCTTACTACGGATTTTTTGCCGTTGCCGGCTTTCACTTACTTGTGGCGATTTTATTGTATGTATTTAGGAACCAATGGATTAAACTTCCTATCAGCGACCGCATTATTACCGGTATGCTAACACCAAAAAGAAGATGAATACTAAAAACGCTACCACCGATCTAGACGAACGAATCGTGATGCTCCAGGCAAAAAAAGCTGGGGAATGGGAAGAACTCAAAAAACAATTTGAGGTCACTAAAGAAAGTCTTCGGCCCATGAACCTTGTAAAAGGTGTATTTCAGGACATTACAAGTTCACCAGATATCAAAAAAAATATAGTTGGCAATGTCGTTGGACTTGCCACGGGCTATCTTTCTAAAAAAATCGTTTTTGGAGGCACGCACAATCCGCTCAAGAAAATTGCCGGTGCCATACTGCAATTTGCCGTCACTAATTTTGTAGGTAAAAAGATGGAAAAATCGGCCAAGGAAAGAACCGAAGAACAAGAGCAACCCTTGTCACATCGGTCAGAGACACAACAACCTATTTCAAACTAATAAGTTACGTATTCTGTAATTTCAAGGCCGTAACCAATCATTCCGACGCGTTTTGCATGCTCGGCATTGGAGACGAGTTTGATTTTAGAGATGTCGATGTCGTGTAGTATCTGCGCACCTATACCAAAATCCTTGATGTCCATCTTAATTTGCGGTGCTTTAAAAATGCCTTTGGCTTGTAGTTGCTTGAGTTCGGCCAGACGATTAAGTAAATCGTTGGCTTGTAGTTCCTGATTGATAAATAAAATGGCACCTCGTCCTTCTTCATGGATCAACTGGAACATATCGTCGAGTTTCTTGTCGGCGTTATTGGTCAAAGTCCCTAAAATGTCATTGTTGGTTAGGGTAGAATTGATACGGGTGAGAATCGCATCCCCATTATTCCAGGTTCCTTTCGTGAGTGCAATGTGCACTTGTTTGTTTGTGGTTTGTTGGTAAGCGCGTAACCTAAAATCGCCAAATCTCGTGGCAATTTCAAAATCTTCTTTCTTTACAATGAGACTGTCGTGCTGCATGCGATAAGCGACCAAATCTTCTATCGAGACGAGTTTGAGGTTGAATTTTTTAGCGACTTCTACCAATTCGGGCAAACGCGCCATCGATCCATCCTCATTCATAATCTCACAAATCACACCTGCCGATTTGAATCCGGCCAAACGTGCAAAATCTATCGCCGCCTCGGTGTGTCCGGTTCTCCTGAGTACGCCACCTTGCTTGGCAATCAAAGGGAATACGTGTCCTGGGCGCGCCAAATCGTGCGATTTGATTTCGGGATTCACCAACGACAATACGGTTTTGGCACGATCAAGAGCAGAAATCCCAGTGGTCACACCGTGTCCACGCAAATCTACCGATACGGTAAAAGCGGTTTCCATGTGATCGGTATTATTGTGTACCATCGCGTGCAAACCAAGTTCCTTACAGCGGTTTTCTGTGAGCGGCGCGCAAATCAATCCGCGTCCGTGTGTGGCCATGAAATTGATCATTTCGGGCGTTGCCATTTCGGCAGCAGCGAGAAAATCCCCTTCATTTTCACGATCTTCATCATCTACAACAATAATGACTTTGCCCTGACGGATGTCTTCTATGGCTTCTTCTATGGTGTTGAGTTTGATGGTTTGGGCAATCGTTGTCATTTCTTTTTGAATATTTTGTTGAAGGTTTTGCGCAGCGGTTCGGTTATCGCATCCATGCTGATAAAGCTGATGTCATTCGTGGCGCGATAGGTGAGCAGCAATGCCAACGGTGTGAGGATAAAGGTCGCCATCCAGCAACCCATAAATGGTGTCATGCCACTTTCCTGCGCTACCTTTTTGCTGAAGGTGTTGATGAAGTGGTAAATGATGAATATCAAAACGGCAAAAACAATAGGCAAACCCAGTCCGCCTTTCCTGATAATTGCCCCCAGAGGTGCCCCGATGAAAAACATCAGGATACACGCAAAGGCGATTACAAATTTGTCGTATAGCGCAATCCAGTGGCTGTTGATGATTTTTCGTTTGTAGTCCATTTCAAGTTTGGTCCCGTCGATGGCGAACGTTGAACTTACGATGTTCCCGGCCGCAACTTTAAGTATGGTGGATTGTTCTACGGGTTTGAAATTCGTGAGCAGAGGCTTGTTCATGGGCAATTTACCATTGACAGGATCGTTGGGCGTAAACGCATTGATACCGGTACGCATGTAGATGTTGTCGGAGAACGAAACCACATCTTTTTGATAGCTCTTGTTCAACGAATCGAGTGTGTAGCGCAGTTCGTTGATGTTGAGCATGGTATTGGTGTTGTTGATAGAAAAATCTACAGATCCGGCGTTATTGAGTTTGGCCAGATCCAGGTTGATGATGTATTTTTTGAACGCACTTTTGGCAAACGGCAGTTTTTTGCGTTCCTCGAATTTTTTAGGGACAAGATCTTCGTAGTAATACCCATCGTTGAGTACCAATTTTAAAATGTTTGATTTTTCATTGCTCATCAGTTCACCGGTTTTGGCCTTGATGACATTGCGGCTGCCTTCAAACGGCCCGGCTTTTTTATGGATGGTGACGCCTTTAAGGTAGTTGCCGTTTTCGCCTTCTTTTTTCTCAACCTTAATATTATACGAACCCACATCCGAGAACTGCCCTTCGGCAATCGCCATGGCTGGTTTCATCTGTGCAATGTCTTTTCTAAAGTTGATGAATTTGTACTCGGCATACGGAATCACATTGTTGGCAAAGAAGAACGCAGCGACACTCAAAAGCAAGATAAAAATAGACAGGCTCTTCATGGCGCGCTGTAATGAAATTCCCGCCGATTTCATCGCGGCAAACTCGTAATTTTCGGCAAAACTGCCAAACGTCATGATCGATGCCAAAAGTACCGAAAGCGGCAACACCAGCGGAATGATACGCGGCATGGCAAACAATAAAAACTTAAGGACAAGAATAAAATCAAGATCTTTTCCCGCCAATTCAGAAATGAATAGCCAGACGGTTTGAAGTATGAAGATAAAGAAGAGGATGACAAATACCGAGGCAAATGTACCCAGGAAACTTTTTAAAAGATATCTGTCGAGGATTTTCACTTCAAAAATTAATCTAACTTATTGATGTAGTATTTTGGGTATTTACTCGCGTCAAAGGTAAACTGATTTTTTGATAATGGCTGATTGGTTTTAAAAGAATTAACAGTGAGTGTGGTTTTGGTCCCGTTTTTACCCACTTCAATTAAATTGTAGATGTTTTTGGTCTGGATGTCAATGCCCAACAGGATTTCTTTGCGTTGGTCTTTGCTGTTGGTCGGGGTCAATTTAATGTATTGGATTTGGCGCCCTTTGACATTTTGAACAATGTCCCAGAAAAATTTGTATCCGGTATTGAAAAAGGTCAGCATCTTAGAAGGTGAAACCGCTGTATCATCTTTCTCATTAAATTTGGTGACAGAAATTTCCTCGTCTTCGGGATTGATGGTGTAGATTTTCTTACCGTCGAACATCTTGGTGACGCCCATCAGGTTAAGCACGTACATATTGCCCTGAATGGTAACATTTCCCTTACTTTCCTGGTTGATGTTTTCTTTAGAATTGTTCAGCGCGTACTTAAAGTCGATGACGATATTCTTGTAACTTTTTACCTTTGAGGTTACCTGGTCAAGCAGATCTTTTGCTTTTTTATCCTGGGCCTGGACGGAGAAACTAAATAGAAGTAGGAATGCGATTGGGACAAGCTTTTTCATTCGGCTAATTTTGTTCATTATTAAAAAATTGATCCAATGCGCTCAAATCGGTGATATTGACATTTCGTGCTTTGCTTCCCTCAAAAGGGCCAACGATTCCGGCGGCTTCGAGTTGGTCGATCAGTCGTCCGGCGCGGTTATAACCCAATTTCAGTTTGCGTTGCAGCAATGAAGCCGAGCCTTGCTGTGAGGTCACAATAATCTCTGCGGCTTCCCTAAATAGCGCATCTCTTTCAGAAATGTCCATATCAAGATTGATGCCACTCTCGCCTTCACCAACGTATTCAGGGAGCAGGTAAGCATTGGGATACGCCTTCTGCGAACCAATAAATTCTGTAATCTTTTCTACCTCAGGTGTGTCCACAAAAGCGCATTGCACGCGGATCACATCGTTTCCGTTAGAATACAACAAATCGCCTCGCCCGATGAGTTGATCGGCACCTTGCGTGTCCAAAATCGTACGTGAATCGATCTTAGATGTCACGCGAAAAGCAATCCTCGCCGGGAAATTCGCTTTAATAATTCCCGTAATTACGTTCACCGATGGCCGTTGCGTAGCAATAATCAAGTGGATTCCAATCGCTCTGGCGAGCTGGGCCAAACGAGCAATCGGTGTCTCTACTTCTTTTCCTGCGGTCATGATCAAATCGGCAAACTCATCCACGACAAGTACTATATAAGGCAGGAAACGATGCCCATTCTCGGGATTGAGTTTGCGGTTCTTGAACTTTTCGTTGTACTCCTTGATATTGCGCACCATCGCGTCTTTGAGCAGCGAATAGCGGTCGTCCATTTCTACGCAAAGCGAATTGAGCGTATTGATGACCTTGTTGTTATCGGTAATGATCGCATCGCCAGAATCGGGTAGCTTGGCGAGATAATGTCTTTCTATTTTATTGAACAACGTGAGCTCGACTTTTTTCGGGTCGACGAGTACGAATTTCACCTCGGCCGGATGTTTCTTGTATAGCAACGAAGTCAATACCGCATTGAGCCCAACCGATTTTCCTTGCCCGGTTGCACCAGCCATGAGTAAGTGTGGCATCTTGGCGAGATCCACGACGAAAGTTTCGTTAGAGATGGTTTTCCCGAGTGCAATGGGCAGTTCCATTTCGGCTTCCTGGAATTTCGCGGCACCGATGACACTTTTCATTGAAACCATCGTTGGGTTTTTGTTCGGTACTTCGATACCGATGGTTCCCTTGCCCGGAATCGGCGCGATGATACGGATTCCCAAAGCCGAAAGTGACAACGCGATATCGTCTTCAAGGCTCTTGATTTTTGAAATTCGGATTCCCGCTTCCGGTACAATTTCATACAAAGTCACCGACGGACCTACAGTAGCCTTAATCTGGGCAATTTCAATTTTATAATTGCGTAGTGTTTCTACGATGTTGTTCTTGTTTTCCTCGAGTTCGGCCTGGTTGATGGTAATGCCGCCGCCCGAGTATTCCTTTAATAAGTCAAGCGTAGGGAATTTGTAATTGGACAAATCCAAAGTAGGGTCGAACAAACCGAAATCTTCAACGAGTTTGGCCGCAAGATTTTCTTCAATAATGTCTTCTTCGGGTGCTTTCTCAATCGTGAACGCATCGTCGTTGGTATGAATGACCTCTGGTTCTGCGGGTTTTATTGGCGCAATCGGCGAAAGCGCGATCGGTTTTTCCTCAATCGGCTTGTCGGTATGTAAATGAATCTCAGACGGATGTTCTATCGTTGGTTTTAACGCGTCCTTGTTGATTTCAAACTGCGAGACCGGCTTTAATTCTGGCTCTGGAAAATCCTCTTCTTCAATTTCCATTACCTCTGATTTTACGGCAAATTCTTCTAGGTTATAGGCCTTTTCGGCTTCAGTCGATGGTGCCATCATCGTTTTTACAGAGGCAAGGCTTTCGTCGATTTCACTTTTGCTTTTTTCAAAAAACGATTTGACACTGTCGGGCGACACTTTAATTTTGAAAATCAGGTAAATGATGATGCCAAAAATCAAAACGAGCAATGTTCCGGTCTTGCCGATGTAATCCTGGGCAAATTGATTCATTTCATATCCTATCGTACCACCGAGTTCGGGTAGAGAAGTGGCAAAAAATCCAAAGAGGATTGAAATGAGTACCATCGCGAACAAGTCCCAAAACCAAATATTCTTTAATTTTTTTAACGGGATGTCAAGCGCGAGGAAAGAACCAGTCAGGAAAAACAACTTGACCAAAAGGAAAGCGGCGACGCCAAATCCGCGATAGACAAAAAAGTCGGCGAGTATGGCACCAAATTTTCCGAGCCAGTTGTGTACTTTTTCAGATCGGGCTAAGGTTCCCAGCGCGCTTTGGTCTTCATGACCGTAAATGAAAAAGGAAATAAAAGCCACGAGCAACGCGATGGCAAACAAGATGAGCAGTGCGCCCACAAGTAATTTATGCTGTCGGGTGATTTTCCATGTTTTCTTTGCCGAAGGGGCGGTTTTAGCTGCAGTTTCCTTTGTCGTTTTTGCCATCCTGAGTTGAAATAATTGCTATAAAAATAGGGAAAAAATCGGATTTTGGATTATAAAACTTTTGGCATATAAATCATCAAACCGATAGCAATGGCGGTCATTGCCGCAAAAAATACCGCACCGGCAGCGATGTCTTTGATAAAGCCGATTTTTTCATGAAATTCGGGGTGGATAAAGTCTGCTATTTTCTCCACGGCGGTATTGAGCCCTTCTATACCAAGCACCAATCCGATGGCCAGCGTTTGCAGCATCCATTCGGTCATGGAGATTTCAAAGTAAAAGCCCGCCACCACCATGAGTACGCCAATTGAGGCCTGTACCATTACACTGTGCTCTGTGGTGAGTAATTTTACGGCTCCTTTGAGCGCGAATCCCATACTCTTGAACCGGCCGCTAAAGAAAGTGTTGTCTTTTTCGAATGCCATCGCGAGGGTTATAATGCAGCCAAAGCGGCTTCGTAATTGGGTTCATCACTGATGTTTCCTACTTGTTCGGTGTGGGTAATGACACCATTTTCATTGATGACCACCACCGCGCGCGAATGCAATCCGTTAAAAATACCTTCGGTGATTTCAAGCCCGTAAGCCTTGCCAAAACTGCCGTCTACAAAATCAGAAAGACAGATAGCGTTATCGATACCTTCTACACCGCAAAAACGTTTCATGGCAAATGGCAGGTCGCGCGCAATGCAAAGCACTTTGGTATTGGGCAGGTTGGCTGCGCGCTCATTGAATTTACGTACCGACATCGCGCAGGTACTCGTATCAATGCTCGGAAAAATATTCAAAACCAGTTTATGGCCTTTGAAATCGTTGAGCGTTGCCACCGACAAATCGTTCCTGACGAGTTTAAAATCGGGCGCAGCGGTATTTATTTTTGGCAGTTCGCCATTGGTGTGTATTGGATTTCCTCCTAAAATTATCGTAGCCATAGGTTGTTTTTTTTACTGCCCAAAAGTAAGGATTTATTTGCGGAGATAAAACACCAAAGACGATATTGCCGAATTCTCACCTGCAATAAAAAAAACAAAAAAACATCGCACTGGTTATGGCCGGTACGATGTCTTTTTGAAATTGGATAAAATTACTTGTCTATCGAGCCCAAAACCCGTTGCATGAAAGCATTTAGCGCTTGTTTTTTATCGGTTCCAGACTGGATGAGTTTGTGTACTTCGAGTGCGCCATACATATTAGAGATGAGTTCGCCAATCACATCGAGTTCTTCATCTTTGAGCGAGGGAACTTCGGTGAGCGCCTCGAGTACTTCAATGGTTTCAATGAGGTAATCGGCATCATTGTCTTCAATGAATTGCGTGAGTTGTTTGATTACCGGAAGCTTCATACGATTTCGTTTACAAGGTCGTTAAGCACTTCGGCTTTGTTGGTCTGCGTTTCGTTGGTAAGTTTCCCGTTGACGAAAGTCGCAAAAGTGGGCAGGTTAGATACATTGGCCAGCTTCCTCGACTCGGGTGCATTTTCTGCATCCACCAAAACAAAAGTGATATTGTCATTCTCGGCAGCCAGCTTCTTGAACTTTGGTTTCATGATCCGGCAGTTGCCACACCACGAAGCCGAGTATTGCACGACTACTTTTTCGTTGGTGTTGACGATATTTTGAAGGGTGTCTTCGTTTAATTCTATGAGCATATTTTTAGATTTTGAGACACGGCTGCGCCTTTGGACACGCCCTTTGGGTTTTGGACGCGCTGCGCTTTAGACAGTAAGATCAGTCAAAAGCGCCGCGTGTCTAAAGTGAAACGTGTCTGATTAATTGGCCGATAAATACGCAGCAGTACTATTCCTATCCGCGCTCATAGCCTCTTTACCGCTTTCCCAGTTGGCCGGGCAAACTTCACCTTTGGTTTGGATGTGGGTGTAGGCATCAATCAGTCGCAAGAATTCGTTTACGTTCCTGCCCAGTGGCATATCGTTGACGCTTTCGTGGAAGATTTTTCCGGTTTCATCTATCAGGTAGGTGGCGCGGAAAGTGACATTAGAACCCTCTATCATGATTGAGTCTGTCTCTTCGCTGTAACTTGTAGAATCGATATCTAAGATACCAAGGATATTGGATAGGTTTCTGTTGGTGTCGGCAAGAATTGGGTAGGTAACGCCTTCAATACCACCCGCATTTTTTGGTGTGTTGAGCCAGGCAAAGTGCACTTCATTGGTGTCGCAAGAAGCGCCGATTACCATAGTATTGCGTTTCTCGAATTCTTGTAAAGCCGCCTGGAATGCGTGCAACTCGGTAGGGCAAACAAAAGTAAAATCTTTCGGGTACCAGAACAAGATTACTTTTTTGTTGTTTTGTACCGCCTCATCCAGCACGTTGATTTTTAAATTATCGCCCATAAAAGAGATGGCGTCTACGGTAATGCTTGGGAATTTTTTTCCTACTAGTGACATAATGTATATGGTTTTTAAAATTATTATTTGATGGCGCAAAATTAGGCATAAAGTAGTTTTGTTTTTATAAATTAAACATTCTATTTCGCTATCAATAGATAGTTTTGGGTTATTCAAAGCACAATCCGGCTGTACGCTATAGCTTTTGTTCTAAAATGCTTTTTTGAAACCAGCGTAAAGCGCTTCGGTTGGTCGCGTTTGCGCTGGGCAAAAAATGCATTTTACTCTCAAAAGGCTGCCGCTGCCATCCGGGCTAGGCTCGGCACTCCAAAGATTTACTGCGGCACATTAACATTTGATGCAGAAATGCTGCTTTGACGATTTGCAGGGAATTAGTAGATTGCCTTCAGGGAAGGGGCGGTAACGTCCCTATAAATTTTAAAAATATCCGAAATGCAGGAAAACTGGAAGATTTCATAAAGTTTCATTTGTGCCCAATCATCAAGTCATCGATTCTGTTCCAAATTGAATAAATGTCATGAGTAATTGCGGGTTCATTTTTACATTTGATTCCTCCCAATAAAAAAGCGTCCCGATAATGGAACGCTCTTTAAATTTGTTTGTATTATTCGGCTGCGCCTTGGGCGGAGCAATTTAGTAGCAACATTAGAATCGATCGAGATTCATCACCTTATCCCAAGCCAAAGCAAAATCGTTTACAAATTTAGCTTTGGCGTCATCGCTTGCATATACTTCTGCCAGGGCACGCAATTCCGAATTCGACCCAAAAACAAGGTCGGCTCTCGTGGCAGTCCATTTTACAAAACCTGTTTTGCGGTCGCGACCCTCGTAAAGTTCCTTGTCGGCGGTACGCGCTTTCCATTCGGTCCCCATATCGAGCAGGTTCACGAAGAAGTCATTGGTGAGTTGTCCGGGTTTGTCGGTAAAGATGCCATGTGTTGATCCGTCATAGTTGGTTCCTATAGCCCGCAATCCGCCCACCAAAACGGTAAGCTCTGGCGCAGACAGGTTGAGTAGTTGCGCTTTATCAATCAACAAAGACTCGGTCGCTACTGGGAAATGAGACTTGCGGTAATTTCTGAAACCATCGGCTATTGCCTCCAGGTAATGGAACGAATCCACATCGGTTTGCTCCTGCGAAGCGTCCATCCGTCCGGGCGTGAAGGGAATGTAGACAGCTTGTCCGGCATCTTTTGCGGCTTTTTCAACGCCTGCATTTCCAGCCAGTACAATCAAATCGGCGAGCGATATTTTCTTTCCACCGGTTTGCGCGTTGTTGAACTCTTTTTGGATGTTCTCTAATTTCGACAATACTTTTTGCAACTGCGCCGGATTGTTTACTTCCCAATCTTTTTGCGGGGCGAGCCTAATCCTTGAACCATTCGCACCTCCGCGTTTGTCCGATCCCCTAAACGTCGCCGCCGATGCCCAGGCCGTCGATACCAGTTCCGAAACACTCAAGCCAGATGCCAGAACGGTTTGTTTTAGAGACGCAACATCATTGGAATCTGCGAGCGAATGGTTTACTTCGGGAATCGGGTCCTGCCAGATCAATTCTTCCTTCGGCACTTCTGGACCAAGGTATCTTTCTTTTGGCCCCATGTCGCGATGGGTGAGCTTGAACCAGGCGCGAGCAAAAGCATCGGCAAACGCATCGGGATTTTCAAGGAAACGGCGCGAGATTTTTTCATACGCCGGATCGAATCGCAATGACAAATCGGTGGTGAGCATGGTGGGCAATTTGTTGGCACCGCCAAAGGCATCGGGAATAATTGCGTCGGCATTCCTGGCTACCCATTGGTGTGCGCCGGCGGGGCTTTTGCTAAGTTCCCACTCAAAACCAAAGAGGTTTTCAAAAAAATTGTTGCTCCATTTGGTGGGGGTTTTGGTCCAGGTCACTTCAAGGCCGCTGGTGATTGTGTCGGCACCTTTTCCTGTGCCAAAGCTATTTTTCCAGCCAAAGCCTTGCAGTTCTAGATCTTCGGCTTCGGGTTCTTTGCCTACGTGGTCGGAGGTTGAGGCACCGTGGGTTTTCCCAAAAGTATGCCCGCCGGCAATTAAGGCTACGGTTTCCTCATCGTTCATGGCCATACGACCAAAAGTGTCGTGGATGTCTTTTGCCGCCAGGATAGGGTCGGGGTTGCCATCGGGTCCTTCGGGATTGACGTAGATTAATCCCATCTGTACGGCGGCGAGTGGTTTTTCAAGATTTCGGGTGTGCACCTCACCATCGGCGTTGTCATCAGACACCAGTACGCCGCTTCCTGCAACGCCATCCGATCCCTTGGCATAGCGCAGGTCACCACCAAGCCAGGTGTTCTCGGATCCCCAATAAACCGACTCATCGGCTTCCCAGACATCTTCGCGTCCGCCGGCAAATCCAAAGGTCTTGAATCCCATAGATTCTAGTGCGACATTCCCGGTGAGCACCATCAAATCGGCCCAGGAAATCTTGTTGCCGTATTTCTGTTTGATGGGCCAAAGCAACCGGCGTGCCTTGTCAAGGCTCACATTATCTGGCCAGCTGTTGAGCGGCGCAAAGCGTTGCAAGCCGGCGCCTGCGCCACCGCGTCCGTCGGTGATACGGTACGTTCCGGCAGCGTGCCAGGCCATACGGATAAACAATCCGCCGTAATGGCCAAAATCGGCAGGCCACCAATCTTGCGAATCGGTCATGAGCGCATTCAAATCTGCTTTAAGGGCTGCAAAGTCGAGGCTTTTGAACGCTTCGGCATAATTGAAGTTTTCGTCCATTGGGTTAGACCCCGGATGATGCTGGCGCAGGATATTAAGGTTTAACTGGTTGGGCCACCAGTTGCGGTTGCTGGTGCCATTTTCGGCACTTTGGGTCAATGACCCACTAGAGAACGGGCATTTACCCGTAGCTTCTTGATTTTCCATATTGTATTGTTTTTTGTCGGTTGGAGAAGTATAAATTTAGCCTTTCTTTTGCTATGCGCGAAGCGTTTTAATTTAATATTACTATCCGTTAATCGTCAAAATTTATGTTTGCTATTTTGAGTGCCCTGTCTTTTCTTTTATATATTTGTTTGCAACAGACAGCAACAAGAAATTATGGCATTCAACGACTTATTTAGAAAGAAAACCGTACAGGACATTCTTAAACAGGTAGCGCAAAATGAATCAGAAGGGCATCATTCGCTCGGCAAACATTTAACCACAAGGGATTTAACGGCATTTGGTATTGCAGCGATAGTGGGCGCGGGGATTTTTAGCACTATCGGTAAGGCAAGTGCCGATGGTGGGCCAGCAGTAATCTTCTTGTTTCTTTTCACGGCAATGGCTTGTGGCTTTGCGGCTTTTGCTTATGCCGAATTTGCATCGATGGTTCCCGTTTCCGGAAGTGCATACACTTATTCTTATGTAGCTTTTGGAGAAATCATCGCCTGGATTATTGGCTGGGCACTGATTATGGAATACGCCATTGGTAACATCACCGTCGCTATTTCGTGGAGCGATTATTTTACGGGTTTGCTCGAAGGGATGAACATTCACCTGCCGCAATATGTACAAATGGATTACCTGACCGCCTCCAACAGTTTCAGGGATGCCACGGCGCTTATGCAGGGCGGGAAATCATTTGAAAACCTTAGCGCCGGGCTGCAGAGCGCTTATACCGCCTGGACCACCGCTCCAACCATAGGATCGTTTCATTTCGTAGCCGATTTGCCGGCTTTGTTCATCATAGTTGTCATCACCGCTTTGGTATACCGCGGTATGAAAGAATCGAGAAATGCCAGCAACTTAATGGTGGTGGTAAAGTTGTGCATCATCCTGTTAGTGATTGCTGTCGGCGTTTTTTATGTAGATACCAATAACTGGCATCCGTTTGCGCCTAATGGCGTATCGGGCGTGCTTAAAGGCGTTTCGGCGGTCTTCTTTGCCTATATTGGTTTTGATGCGATTTCGACCACTGCCGAGGAATGTAAGAATCCGCAACGCGATTTGCCGCGCGGTATGATGTGGGCCATCATTATTTGTACCCTTCTATACATTGTCATCGCTTTGGTGCTCACCGGAATGGTTAATTATTCGGAGCTTAATGTTGGTGATCCCCTGGCATTTGTGTTCCAAAAACTCAATATGCAATGGATGTCGGGGATCATAGCCGTAAGTGCTGTCGTCGCTATGGCCAGTGTACTTTTGGTTTTCCAGATGGGACAGCCGCGAATCTGGATGAGCATGAGCCGCGACGGATTGCTGCCAAAACGGTACTCTCGGG
The DNA here is from genome assembly GCA_029561105.1 of Bacteroidota bacterium. Lineage (GTDB taxonomy): Bacteria > Bacteroidota > Bacteroidia > Flavobacteriales > Flavobacteriaceae > Flavobacterium. Next base: position 12,200 of record JAKQJQ010000169.1, on the reverse strand, counting down.
TTCACCCTAAATTCAAGACACCCTCGTATGCGACTATTGTTACCGGTTTCGTGGTTGCAGTTCCGGCCTTGTTCCTGAATTTGACTATGGTGACCGATCTGTGCAGTATAGGCACCTTGTTTGCATTTGTACTGGTTTGCGCTGGCGTTTTGGTGCTCCAGAACAAGCCGGGCATACCTCGTGGAAAATTCAAAACGCCTTATATAAACGCCAAGTACATTGCGCCGATTTTGTTGCTGGGCGGGCTGGTTTTTGCCTTTGTTTATAATAAGCAATCCACCATGGATTTTCTCACCAATGAAAAACAAATCAATACGCCCGAAGCGATTGTTACTGCACTGAGTCAAACCGATACCAAGATTGTTTACGAATACCTGATTGCCAAAAATGAAAATGACGCTACCATTACAGATCTTGAAGCACTCTTGAGCAAGTACAGCGAAGATGATGTCGTTTATAGAAATACGATAGACAGTTTGCCTATCGCCGAATCTGTTAAGTACGAAAGCGGTTTTGCCTTATTCAAACACAAAATCCCGATGTGGATATTTTTGGTAGTGCTTATTGGGCTCGTGATTTGGGCAATTAGAGAAAACCTGTCGCTTATTCCGTTGCTTGGGTTGGTGTCGTGCCTCTACATGATGGCCGAACTCAGTGTCTGGAATTGGATTTATTTTACTTGCTGGTTGCTCATCGGGCTAATGATCTACTTTGGGTTTAGCAGGAAAAACAGCAAACTCAACAACGCATAAAAAAAGCCGTTAGGAACATCGTTGTACGGCTTTTGGTTTATGTGACTGCAGTTGGGCGCTTGTTACAGCTTGATAAACTTTTTGGTGATTTTGCCTTGGTCGGCGACCATTTCAATGAGGTAACTTCCCGATTGGAGCGCCGATACATCCAAAGACATAGCGGGTGACAATTGTTTTTCTCCGACAGTTTGAACGAGTTGTCCCAAAGTGTTGTAAATCCTTGCCGACTGCAACGTGATTCTTTCGTTGGTTTCTACTTTTAGTACTTGCTGAACGGGGTTCGGGTAGCATTTGATCCCATTGTTTTTTTCAAAATCTTCGGTCGCTAAAGGATTGTAAAATACGGTCGAAACCGGATTGGTCGTAATCGGAAAATTGAAATCAAAATAAATCTTGGCCTGGTTAAGTACCACATCACCAGCCTGGATACCGGCAATCGGCCTGATCTGAAAGCTCACGTATCCGTGGCTGTTGGGTTCATCCACCGACGCGGCGGGCAGGTTGATATTATCAAATGCAAATTCAATCTTATTGGCCGCCAAGGTCACGTGACAAGGATGGCTTAAAAAAAACATTTGTAAGGTATTGATATCGAGTTTGTCAGACAAAAGGTCGGTGATGACGACATCTTCTGCAACTTCGTTGCCCGTATTCTGGAACCGGATGGTGTATTGCAACGGAAACGGATGGTTGTTTACCGGCTGAGACGAAGAAGAAACGCTTTTTTCATTGGGATCATACGATCCGGTAACAGTCTGTGAAAGCACCGTGTGGTTGTTGGTGCTGGCTTCATCGCTGTCTTCGGGCGTGATGTGCGCGGTACATTCAACAATGTCACCTATGTTTACTGCAGGAGTTTCCATAGGCGAGTTTACGTTTAAGGTTAGCGCAATCTCCCGGGTTTCAAAAGGTTTGAGGTTGGAGTATGTCCAGTTCAGTGCGGCAAAAGTGCTTACCGCCTGCGGACTGGCCATGACAAAGTCGAGTAAGTTTTCGTTGTAATTGAAAGTGATGTTCCCGTCAATGGTGGTTGTTCCCTTATTTTTATACACAATCTTATACAAAGCGTCAAATCCCGGGCGAACTGCCGATACAGGAACAATGCTAATCTCAACATCCTCGTGCGTACCATTGGGTAAAATACAAAAACCAGCGATGGCACTATTGCCCAAACCCTGGAAAGTGCAGGTGAAGGATTCTGGCGAGAGGTGGTAATACGGATTGTCGAATTGCGGCATCACCGTAATATTTTGCTCAGGACTGTTAAAAGTATAATTGCCATTCCCGTCGCAAAAAGTCGTGCCGCTCGATTGCGCGCCATGCATAATTTTTATTGGAATTGAAATCGCAGGTGTGTCTGACAGGCTGCAACCATTGTCGTCGGCGTCAATTCTAATGCTTCCGCTGATCGTGTTGTAATCGATCTGCGCGAAACCCGAAAATGCAATCAAAAGCCCTATCGCTAATAATAACTTCTTCATTAGAATTTGTTTTTTGCGTTTTGCCACCTGTTCAAAAAACAAGTAAACACGTTTTATAAAGATTTAAGCCTATGGTCTTTAATCGACAGGATTTTAAGGTAGCTAATTTAACATTTTATTTAGAAAGACAATAAATTTGTGGAGAAATCATTGCGATTAAATTCAAACTCCTTTAAAAAATCCTGAAATGCAGACAAAATTGAGTTGCTCCAGTCCTTGATATATAAGGAATTTCTGCATTGATTTTCGTTTTGACGTGCGCAACAATATTTTCACTTCAACTTCTTACCAAACTTATAAACAAAAAACTGTAATTTTGCTACACTTTTTAAACACAAAAAACAATATACCATGAGTTCATTTGACGTAGTCGTTATAGGTTCTGGCCCTGGCGGATATGTGTCGGCGATCCGTTGCGCACAACTCGGCTTTAAAACCGCAATTATTGAAAAATACCCTACTTTGGGCGGAACCTGCCTCAATGTGGGTTGTATACCTTCTAAGGCCTTACTCGATTCTTCGCACCATTACCACGATGCCATTTCTCATTTTGCCGAGCACGGGATAGAAATCAGCGGCGACATCAAAATGAACCTCAAAAAGATGATCGAGCGCAAAGCATCGGTGGTAGACCAAAACGTCAGCGGCATCAAATATTTGATGGACAAAAATAAGATCACCGTTTTTGAAGGGATCGGATCCTTCCAAGATGCCACGCACATTAAAGTCACCAACGGTAAAAACTCCGAAGTGATCGAAGCCAAAAACACTATCATCGCTACCGGTTCTAAACCATCGACTTTGCCGTTCATCAAAATCGACAAGAAACGCATCATCACATCAACCGAAGCTTTGCAACTTACCGAAATCCCAAAACACCTCGTCGTTATTGGTGGCGGCGTCATTGGGCTCGAGCTTGGCCAAGTGTATTTGCGTCTGGGCGCGCAGGTATCGGTAGTCGAATTCATGGATCGCATCATTCCGGGAATGGACAGCGCGCTTTCTAAAGAACTCACCAAAGTCCTTAAAAAACAAGGCATGAAATTCTACACATCGCACAAAGTGAAATCGGTCGAGACCAAAGGCAAAACGGTCACTGTTTTAGCCGATTCCCCAAAAGGAGAAACCGTTACGCTCGAAGGCGATTACGCACTGGTTTCTGTCGGAAGGCGTCCATACACCGATGGGCTTGCTGCCGAAAAAGCCGGCATTACACTCACCGACCGCGGACAAATCGAAGTCAATGACCATTTGCAGACCAATGTTTCTAATATCTACGCAATTGGCGATGTCGTTCGCGGCGCCATGCTCGCACACAAAGCCGAAGAAGAAGGCGTGATGGTGGCCGAAATTCTCGCCGGACAAAAGCCGCACATCGATTACAACCTGATTCCTGGTGTCGTTTACACCTGGCCCGAAGTGGCTGCGGTAGGAAAAACAGAAGAACAATTAAAAGAATCGGGAGTTGCCTATAAAGCCGGAAGTTTCCCGTTCAAGGCGCTCGGAAGATCACGCGCGAGCGGAGACACCGATGGTTTCGTGAAGATCCTCGCCGATGCCAAAACCGATGAAGTCCTGGGCGTACACATGATTGGCGCAAGAACTGCCGACTTGATTGCCGAAGCCGTCACTGCAATGGAGTTCCGCGCTTCTGCCGAAGACCTTTCAAGAATGAGCCACGCGCACCCAACCTATGCCGAAGCCGTCAAGGAAGCCGCCCTCGACGCTACAGACAAGCGTCCGTTGCACATGTAAAATAAAAAATAACCCATCGTTTGTCGTTCGACATTGGTCATTTGTCATTCAACTTTCCACCAACAAAAAACCCGTCCAGCAATGAACGGGTTTTGTTTTCAATGGCGGCGAGCAGCACAATGGCGATGTTTTCCTTAAAGTGCCGGTTTTGTTTTCCTCAAAGTTTTCCTGTACACGAGAAAGCCCAAAAATGCAAGTAAGGCAAGGCTCCACAATTGTACCACAAACGCCAGCACCGATTCCAGGATGTACCAACCGGTTTTGATCGATTCGATCAGTTGCAAGCCAATATTAGGCCGCGGCGTCACGACACTCGCCACCAATTCCTTTCGCGTGGTTTCGGGTTGGTAGATTTTCAAAGTCACCGTACTAAAGGCAATCTGGTCTTTCAAAGCGAGGTTGCTCAGTTTGGCCTGGTCGTAATTTTCGTTTTTGCCCGCTAGCGCTTCTTCGGCATCGATAATCTGACTGAGTTTTTTGCCTTTGCTGTCAATCGCTTTTTCAATGCGCCGTTGCTGCGTGCTATTGCGATTTTGCGTCAATTGGTTAGACAACAATTGCAGGCTCACGTCGTCGGCTTTGATGACGCGAGCATCCAGGAAATCGACTTCTTTGGCAATGGTTCGCACTACGGTATCCAATTGGGCATTGGGCACTCGGATCGTCAGGTTGCTTTCTACGGTATACCTTGTGGTGACCAGTGTACTGTCCTGGCTGAATTGGGTTTCATCGCGATGCGAAATGACGCTTTCCAGATTAGAATGGGTCACGAGCCCGCCGAATCGGGTTGTGGTCTTCTCAATATCCGAGGTCGATTTCGCAACATCTGTCACCTTAAACCTGAAATCGGCCGTACGGATGAATTTTCTGTTGTCGCTGAATTTTTTTGCGGTATCGGCAGCGTTCGCGGCGTTGCCCATTGCGGTACTTTCGCTAGCCGATGAAGTGGCGACAGCAGCTTCTTCAGAAGCAGTTTCGCCTTGTTTGCAGGAAATAAAAAGAGTAGTGGCGGCCAGCAAGGCCCATGCAGGTTTCATGATTGTCCTCATAATTTGATTGTTAAAGATTAAACGTATTGTGAATGGATTTTGCGCTAAACCATAAGTAGTGTTCAATCGATAAGCATCAAATTTTTAAGAAGTTGGTTGCGCCGCAATAAAAAGCGTGCCACAATTTTTCTGCGGTTTTTGTTGTAATTTTGGCCCGAGCTAAACCTGACTTTTGAGAACTTCTGCCCGCAAGACCATCTTAGACCCGATCCGATTCAAACAACAGCTTTTGCATTGGTCGGCACCACTACGGGAAATTGTCTACCTGGACAGCAATGACCATCATGATGCTTACTGCCAATACGACTGTGTACTTGCCGTGGATGCATTTACGTCTTTGCAAACCGATTATCTCAACGCATTCGAAGACCTCAAACAATACAAGCAAAACGCCAAAGACTGGCTTTTCGGATACCTGTCGTACGACCTCAAAAACGATGTAGAAGCCTTACATTCAAACAATTTTGACGGATTGGGTTTCCCCGATTTGTTTTTTTTTCAACCCAAGAAAATCTTCCTGCTTCAGGGCAAAACGCTCGAAATGCAATACCTGGCCTTGTGCGACGATGAAATAGACGGGGACTTTGAAGCGATTCTGGGTTGCGAGCGTTTCAGTCGGGAATCCGATGCGCAAAAACTGGCAGTCCAACAGCGGATTTCCAAAGAAAATTACCTCGCAAAAGTAGGCGAGATGCTGGCGCACATCCATCGAGGGGATATTTACGAAGCCAATTTCTGCATGGAGTTTTTTGCCGAAAATGCCTCGATTGATCCCATCCAAAAATTCGAAAAACTCAATGCCATTTCCCGACCGCCATTTGCCGTCTTTTTCAAAAACAACCAGCATTTCCTGCTGTCGGCTTCGCCCGAGCGCTACCTTCAAAAATCGGGTGAGCGGCTCGTTTCGCAGCCCATCAAAGGTACCGCGCCGCGTTTTGCTGATGCTGATAAAGATACCGAGTCTAAGCAGCAGCTCGCATCAGACCCAAAAGAGCGTTCAGAAAACATCATGATTACCGATTTGGTGCGCAATGATTTGTCGCGTACGGCACAAAAAGGTTCGGTACAGGTTGCAGAACTCTGCGGGATTTACTCCTTTATGCAGGTACACCAAATGATTACCACGATTGAATCGAAACTGTCCCAGGATTATAACTCTGTCGACGTTTTCAAAACCACGTTTCCTATGGGCAGCATGACCGGCGCGCCCAAAATTTCGGCCATGCAGATCATTGAAAAACTCGAAGAGACCAAACGCGGATTGTACAGCGGTGCTGTTGGTTATTTCACGCCAGCCGGCGATTTCGACTTCAACGTGGTGATTCGTAGTATTCTGTATAACGCTCAAAAAAAATATGTTTCGTTCTCTGTGGGCAGCGCCATCACCTCGTTGTCTACTCCAGAAAAAGAATACGAGGAATGTTTGCTCAAAGCAAAGGCGATGCGCGAAGTGCTCTCCTAATCCAATTGAAATTGCTAAATTTGGGCATGTTTGAAAAATTCCAGTCGCATCTGGCCAAAAATCTTAATTTCCTGCAAGGCAAACGTTTGTTGTTGGCCATCAGCGGCGGCATAGACAGCATGGTAATGCTTGATTTGCTCGTCAGATCCCGACAGGAAATCGCCATCGCTCATTGCAATTTCCAGTTGCGTGGCGCCGAGAGCGTGGCCGATGAAAAATGGGTCAGGGATTACGCAGCCCAACACCAGATCCCGATTTTTGTGACGCATTTTGATACCAAAACCTTCGCTGAAGATTACAAATTGTCAACCCAGGTAGCGGCGCGCGAACTTCGTTACAACTGGTTTTACGAATTGCTCGACACCCACAATTTCGACTACGTGCTCACCGCGCACCATGCCGACGACAACCTCGAGACTTTCCTGATCAACCTTTCGCGTGGGACGGGCTTAGACGGATTAATCGGAATCCCGCAGCAAAATGACAGGATTGTCCGCCCTTTGTTGGTTTTCAATCGAAGCGAAATTGAGCATTATGCCAGCGCCAATAAAATCCAATGGCGCGAAGACAGCAGCAATGCCTCAGACAATTATTTGCGCAACAAAATCCGCCACAACCTTGTCCCGATGTTAAAAGATTTGCATCCGGATTTCCTGGCTTCGTTTGCAAAAACCCAGCAATACCTGCAGCAATCGCAGGAGCTTGCAGAAGATGCGGCAGTAATGGTGTACCAACAGGTGGCACAGGAAGCCAACGATGAAATCCATTTCAACCTTAAAAAACTCAAACAATTACCCAATTATAAATCGTATCTGTACCAATGGCTCAGGGAATTTGGGTTTACCGCTTGGGAGGATATTTATCACCTGGCAGAAAGCCAATCGGGCAAACAAATATTATCGACCGAATACCGACTGTTAAAAAACCGGGATTTTCTTATCCTACGCCCTTTGGGCAAGGAAACGGAGCCTGAGGAATTTTGGATTGAGAAGGACAGCCAAGTTAATATTCCCTTAAAACTCACATTTAGTAAAACTGAAGCACAATCGGGCGGTTCCAATTCCGTTATATTTGTCGACGAGGAAAAACTCGGGTTTCCGTTGCTGCTCAGGCGATGGAAACAAGGTGATGTTTTTCTGCCCGCAGGCATGAACGGCCAGTCTAAAAAACTCAGTAAATTCTTCAAGGATGAAAAGTTGTCTTTGATAGAAAAGGAAAATACCTGGCTATTGTGTTCTGCAAACCAAATCGTATGGGTAATTGGGCGTCGTGCCGACGAACGGTTCAAACCCACACCAACAACGAAACAAATTTTGAAAATAGCTTTAACCCCATGAAACAACAAATGAGCGAATCCCGCCAAAAATGGAGCAACATCCTGTTTGCCATTTTGACCTTCCTGACCTTTGTCGCTGCCAACGCACAGCTACTCGAACCCGTGAAATGGACTTCGAGAATCGAGAAGAAATCAGCCACCAATTTCATCCTGCACTTTGACGCCACGATAGAAAAAGATTGGCATGTGTACTCGCAGTTCACACCCGAAGGCGGCCCGCTGCCCATGGAATTCGATTTCAAAAACAGCAAAGGGAATTACAAGCTTGTAGGCAAAGCAATCGAAGGGAAGTACAAGACTCAATACAACGAAGTATTTGAGGTGAATGAATACTATTTTGAGTCTAAGGCGCATATCCAACAGGAAATCAGCGTGACCAACCCCAAGCTAAAAACCGTTGAGGTCGTGCTCGATTACCAGGTTTGTAAAACCTCTTGTATCAATGGCAATGAAAAGTTTAACTTTACCATACCGGCCCAGTTGCCAACCGAGGCAGCTTCTGCGCCGGTGACTCCAGAAATGACCGCAGACACCGCACAAACTACAGCCGTTCCAGAAGTGAAACCACAACCTGAAATTGTCACGGCCAACACCACCCAGGAAGCTAAAGCGCCCGAGCAAAAACCGGCAGAAAGCAAAGGACTGCTCACCATTTTCTTCCTCGCTTTCCTTGGCGGATTTGCCGCCTTGCTCACGCCTTGCGTCTTCCCGATGATTCCGCTTACCGTGAGTTTCTTTACCAAACAAAGCGGTACGCGCAGCAAAGGGATCGCCAATGCGCTTTTCTACGCTTTCTCAATCATCTTCATATACGTAGCACTCGGCTTGGCCGTCACCGGAATTTTTGGTGCCGAAGCCTTGAACCAACTGTCTACAAGCGTGATTTTCAACGTAGTATTCTTTGTGATTTTGGTATTTTTTGCCATCTCTTTCCTGGGTGCTTTTGAAATCGTGTTGCCGCAATCCTGGGCCAATAAGGTAGACCAACAAGCCGGGAAATCGGGGCTGATCGCCATATTTTTCATGGCCTTGGCGTTGGCTATCGTTTCGTTTTCGTGTACCGGACCTATTGTAGGGACATTGCTTGTAGAATCGGCGTCAAAAGGCGGTATTGCTCCGATTGTAGGTATGCTTGGATTCTCTTCGGCGATTGCGTTGCCGTTTATGTTATTCGCATTATTTCCGTCTTGGTTGAATTCTTTGCCCAAATCGGGCGGTTGGATGAATACCGTAAAAGTCTGTTTGGGTTTCCTTGAACTTGCCCTTGCGTTTAAATTCCTGTCGAATGCCGATTTGGTGTTGCAATTGCACTTGCTTGAGCGCGAAGTATTCATCGCCATCTGGATTGCCATTTTCGGAACTTGGGCGATGTACTTACTAGGGAAAATCACACTGGCGCACGACGGGCCGCTGGGGTATATCTCAACGGGACGTTTGCTCATGGGTGTGCTTGTACTTACGTTTACCATTTATTTGATTCCCGGAATTTGGGGCGCACCGCTCAAATTAATCAGTGCTTTCCCGCCGCCGATGGAATACAGCGAAAGTCCCTTGGGTCTTGGTGGCGAGACCGCCGCAATTGCTGAGCTGCCCGAAGGTGCCAAAAGCGGCCCGCACAGTTTGGTGGTTTTTGACGATTATGAAAAAGGACTCGCTTACGCCAAATCGGTGAACAAACCGGTCATGCTTGATTTCACTGGGTTTGCCTGTGTGAATTGCCGTAAGATGGAGAACAACGTTTGGTCGGATGCCAAAATTTTGCCGATTTTGAGGGATGAGGTGGTTTTGATTTCGCTATATGTAGATGACAAACGCCCTTTGCCTGCGTCAGAACAAACCGTGACAAAGGATGGCGATGAGATAGAAACCATCGGTGACAAATGGACCGAATTCATGATCTCGAAATACCAGACCAATACCCAGCCGTTGTATGTTTTGATTGACCTTGAAGGCAACAACCTCAATACAGTAAAGCCAACAATCAGCTATGTCAGTGTCTCCGAATATGAGAGCTGGCTCAAGCAAGGTCTGGCCAACTTCAAGAAGTAAAGAAAATCCCAATCGAAAGGTTGGGATTTTTTGTTTATTTTCATCGGGTGATTTTTTTTTGAAAAAAAAGGAGGGTGTTGGCACTTACAGTTGTCTAAGCTAAGAATCTAAAAAATCAACGATATGAAAACCATCAAACTTTTACTTTTCTTTGCGGTGTTTGCTACCGTTACCTTTTATTCGTGTTCGGATTCTGATCCGATCGAAAACAAGACCGCGGCCATCCCGCAAAAAAGTATCGCATTGCGTACGGCAATCAACGAAATCAAGAAAGCCAACGAAATCAGTGGCAAGCCTGCCAAAGCACAAGCCAGGACAGCGACCAATCCGTTTTGTTTTAATTTTGTTTATCCGCTGACTTTGTCGTTGAGCAACAACACCACAATCACCATTACCAGTTTCGAAGGTTTGTTGGATGTACTCGGCAGCGAATCGCCCAGTTTGTACGTGGTTGGAATCGGGTTTCCGTTCCAGGTGACCTACGGAGGCGCAGTCCACACCATAGCGACCGAAGGTCAGTTTATTGCCCTGATCCAGTATTGTGGTTTCAATACGCTCAATTTTGATTTGTCGCAAACGGCTTGTTTTGAATTCGTGTATCCGTTGGGCATCATCGTCGCAGACGACTTGCTCGACGAAGTAAATTCGAATGAAGAATTGCAAAATTATATCAGCCAGAATAACAATTACGGCATCAATCTCGTCTATCCGGTTTCGGTCAATTATGGCGGTGAAATCGTGGTTATCAATAACATTTATGAGATGTACGAGATGATCAACAATTGCGATGTGTGCATCTGTACTTTAGAATATGCACCGGTTTGTGTGCAAACGCCCAACGGTATTGTAGTATACAGCAATTTGTGTTTTGCTATGTGTGCGGGTTATGACCAAAATGATTTGGTATCTTGTAATCCATCTACCGATTGCAGCATCACCAACGTCCAGGTTACTCCTGGTGTTTGCAATAATGCCACTTATGAGCTCACCATCAATTTTACTTACAACAATCCAACGGCGACCAACTTTAATGTGGTGACTGGTTCTGGTATAGTTGTGGGCAATTATAACCTGGCTGATCTACCCATTACAATCCCCAATTATCCGCTGGCCCTGACTACCGTAGATAACTTGCACATTGAAATGACCGGTGGCTGTGTTGGATATGCGTCATGGTCAACGCCTAATTGTATCTGCAACTGCCCAACGAATTTTGATCCGGTTTGTGTGCAAACGCCTACAGGACTAGTGCAATACGACAACGCTTGTTTTGCACAATGCGCCGGGCACTCACCAAACGATTTTGTTACCTGTGGCGTAGTACCCAATAACTTTGGTACCCAATTGGGCTCTTGCTTCCAGATGAATTACCCTGTTCAGGTAATGTCAAGCGGCCAGGTCATCACGGTAAACAGCAACGGCGAATTGTTGCAATATTGGAACCCTGCGATGGGTGCCTTACCCAATATGGTCTATCCGATAACGGTTACTTTTGGCAACCAAACGATGATCTTTGCCAATGCCGCAGCATTCCAGGCTCAGATTGCCACTTCGTGCAACTAAAGGAATGAAAGGGAAATAAATTAGTAGTTATTTTTTATTGCCACACACACTTTGCAGAAAGGGTGTGTGGTAATAAGTTTTTATAAAGGATGCATCAAAGAAACCTACAGCCTGAAACCCAATTGTGCTCAGAAAGCGTCTTCAAGACGGTTTTTGAGTCGCATTTTAAATTGCTGCGGAATTTCCTGATATTCAAATTTAAGGATGTAGAAAGGGCAGAGGATACGGCGCAAAATGCCTTTGTCGTGCTTTGGGAAAACTGTGCCATGATCAAGCCAGAACAGGCCAAAAGTTTTCTGTTCACCACCGCGATACGGCTCTCACTGAACCTGATTAAGCACGATAAAGTTGTCCTGAATTTTGAATTGCAATCAAAATCCAACGGCACACACCACGAATCGCCCGAGTTCCTCTTGCTGGAAAGCGAACTCAAAAAGCGACTCGAAAAAGCCATCAGCGATTTGCCCGAAAAACAGCGTACCGTATTTTTACTGAACCGGTTTGAAAACCAATCCTATACCCAAATTGCGGCTTTGCTCGACCTGTCGGTAAAAACTGTAGAAAAAAGGATGCACCTGGCGCTCGTCTCATTGCGTCAGGTCGTCAAAAACGTTTGACCCAAATAAATGAAATGAAGATGGATAACGCAAACAATGAAAACACATTCCTGGCCGATTGGCTCGACGGTAAAATAACCGACGCCGCTTTGCGCGAGAAAGTATCGGCTGCCGATTTTGAAGCCTACCTCAAACT
>JAKQJQ010000158.1 GCA_029561105.1 Bacteroidota bacterium | reverse complement strand
ACACAATGGTGAAATCTACAACCACCAGGCGTTGCGCGATGGGATTTTAAAACACCATACTTTTCGCAGCAAATCAGACTCAGAAGTAATCGTGCATTTGTATGAAGAATTCGGTTATGACTTTTTGCATTTGCTCGATGGTGATTTCGCTTTTGTGGTAGTGGATGGCGATGACTTTATTGCCGGACGCGACCCGATGGGCGTCAAGCCATTGTATTACGGCCTCGACGAACGCGGAAGAATTTACTTCGCCTCCGAGATGAAACCGATCGCCGACCAATGTAAAACGTTTTCAACCTTTCCGCCGGGCCATTATTACACGCCAAAGGACGGTTTTGTCAAATATTACAGGCCTGAATATGAAGATTACAAAAAAGCGGATAAGGCGCTCGATTTGGACCTGATCCGTGAAACCTTGATAGAAGCGACCCGCAAAAGACTCATGAGCGATGTGCCGATTGGCGTATTGCTTTCGGGTGGGCTTGATTCTTCGCTTACATCATCCATTGCGGCACGTTTACTGGCAGCGCAAGGCAAAAAACTCCATTCGTTTTCAATTGGGTTGGATAAGGATGCCCCTGATGCCGTTGCTGCCCGTAAAGTTGCCGCATTTTTGGATACCGAGCATCACGAGGTGCATTTTACAATCGAACAAGGTATTGAGATCCTTGAAAAGTTGATCTGGCACCTTGAAACTTATGACGTGACTTCGGTCAGGGCCAGTACGCCGATGTACTTCCTATCCAAAGCAATTACCCAACAAGGCATAAAAGTAGTCTTATCTGGAGAAGGTGCCGACGAGATATTTGGTGGCTATTTATATTTCAGAAATGCACCTTCGACAGAAGACTTCCAGAAAGAAACCATTGAACGCGTACAGAAGCTTTTCACCGCCGATTTATTGCGCGCCGACAAATCGACGATGGCACATGGGCTCGAAGCGCGCGTGCCTTTCCTCGACAAAGCATTCCTGGATATGGCGATGCTTATTGAAGCCAGGGAAAAGCAACCCAAGACTTACGACGGTGTTGAGAAATACATACTGCGCAAAGCCTTTGATGTAGAAGAACAGCCTTATTTGCCCAAAGAAGTCCTATGGCGCCAGAAAGAGCAATTCTCTGACGGTGTGGGTTACAACTGGATTGACCAGTTGATTGAATACGCCTCTTCGCAGGTGACCGACGAGCAGTTGGCTGCGGCCACCGAAAGGTTTCCTTACAATACTCCGGCGACGAAGGAGGCGTATTTTTACCGCGAC
>JAKQJQ010000146.1 GCA_029561105.1 Bacteroidota bacterium | reverse complement strand
GTGAAGCTTTGATGAATTACTCCTGAAAAAAGAACTATAAACCAACGCTAAAACCCCAATCTTCCCACCCAACATCGCCCGCGTGAGCGATTGAGCCAAGGTACCGCGTACCGGCGAAAGCGCGACGCCAGGAGGGACGACGCAGCGGCACGCCCAAAAATTGTTTTGAATGGTACATGTTAGATGTTGATTAGAGGCCGGAACGAGGTCGAAGAACCCGTTTTAGCTAAGGGCTGACCCGAACCCAAGCCAAAGCAATTCAATAAAAGGAATAACAAAAAAGCCCGTAACAAACGGGCTTTTATTGTTTAAAAGGAGACGTCTTTATTCCTTCACAAACCTTACACAACGCGCTCCCACCTTCAGCAAATAAACGCCGCTCGGCAAAGCCGCCACATCAATGGTATGGTCGTTGGTTTTTTCAACGCGCATTGGTCTGCCGGTAAGGTCGTAAACCGCGGGTAAGCTTTGGCTGTCGAGCCCGGTGTTGTCGTAATGCAATTGGGTTTTTGCCGGGTTGGGGTACACCGACCAGGTGGGTGTTTTTGCAAACGCTTGATCGCCCAGCACCTGGAATTGAAAACTGGCGCTCACCGGCAAATGGTTGGAGGTGGTGTTGTAAAAGTTGAAAATGTTCTGCGCTACGGCCACTTCCTGCGCTGCGCTGCCCGCGACATAATTGCCCGAGAGTTCATTAGATACAATCAGGTGCTCGATGATGGGGAAGTTTTTGGTGATGCCGTTGTAATCGGCCGTGTCGTCTGTGAAGTTTTTATAAGGCGAATCGGTACAGGCGCAGCTGGTGCTTGTGGTGCCCACCAGATAATCGTTGAAATCGCCGATCACGATAAGGTTTTTGGTGTTGTAGGCCGCACCGTCGAGGATGGCCTTTAAGCCTTGCGAAGCGCCCAGCCTTCTGGTATAGCTCGATGCATTGCCGTCTTCGGCCTTGGCGTGGATGTTCACCAGCGATACCGGTATGGGGTTTTCGCCAGCCAAAAAGTTTACTGTATACAACGCGGGGAACCGTCCGCTCGACCAATTGTAGGCGTACGAGTTGCCCTGCGCCGGGCTGCCTGTACTAAGCTCTGTGGCGCCCACGAGCTGCACCCGCGCAGTTTTATAGATGATGGCTTGGCGCTGGTCGCAGTCGGAGGCTGTCACCGGCACGACGCTGCCCGACCATTCAGGACCCAACAGTGTCACGAGTGCGCCCACGGTTGCTGTATTGGATACTTCCTGAAGGCAAAACACATCCGAGTTCATGGCGAGCATGGCCGCTGCCACATTGTTGAGCTGTTGGGTTTCGTTAACGGGCCCGAACTGCGTACAACCCAGCCACTCGGTATTCCAGTTGGTGACCTTGAACAGTCCTGCATTGGGGTTGCTGCCCTGGGGCTCGCCCTTGACCTTGATGTTCTTGATTTCCCAGGTGGCACTTTGCGTATTGCTGCTCATGTAGCGGAAAGCGATACGCGAGTTGGCCGATTTGGCCGCCTCGGGTACCACGAGCTCGCCCGATGGGATGAATTGCCAACCCACAGGAATGTTTTGGTTGATGCCGGTTAATTCGATCCATTGCGTGGTGGTGGGGTCACCGGTATAATTGGCGGTGGCATAAACGCTGTACCAACCCAGTTCTACCCCAACGTTCATGATGGCGGTGGTACCGCGTGTATGGTCGAAGGTGAGTTTGACGTTGTCGGTCTGGGTGAGGTTGATGGTGGGGCTGATGAGCCAATCCTCGTTCTGGTAGTTTTGTCCACCCGAGTAACCGGTGCACGTGGCGCCGTATTGGTTGCTCTGGTTCCAGGTTTGGGTGCCCGCCACGCTGTAGGTGGTAAAGCTGTTGAAACTCGCCGCGCTGAGCATTGATTGGTCGAGCAGTGTGGTTTGTGCCGTTAGTAGTGGGGCAAGGCCCGACAGCAGCACAACAAAAAGTAGTCTGGTATATTTTTGCATGGGTTTTGGGTAGCCATCTATGAAAACACCGCCAAATATTGCGGCAGAATTTCTGCAGATGTTGTTAACGGGGCAAACATACAAATAAAATTGATTTTTTGGATGTTGGTTGCCGGTTGTCGGTTGGTGGTTTGATGGTGCTCAGCAGCCTTTTGCGTTTTTATTCTGCTGCGCGAAGTCAGAAGACTTTGAGCAGCAGGTTCGTCATTCTTTCCACTTTCCACTTTCGACTTTCGACTTTCGACTTTCCACTTTCCACTTTCGACTTTCCACTTTCCACTTTCGACTTTCCACTTTCGACTTTCCACTTTCCACTTTCGACCATCTATTCCGGAATCAAATGCATTTCAGAACTTGTTATCGTTTTTTTCGATTCCTCATTCATGACCGGTACATAAATCAATTCTTTTTCGGAAAGGGTTGGGATGGTCGCGATCAACCGGCCATTATGGATCAATTCGATACAATTTTTCTCTATGTTGTATTTCCAGTTGCCTTTGGCGGATTTGGGCGTGACGGGCGTTTCCAGGAAGGTGTAATCGGGCTTGAATTCCATTCTGGATTTGGCCAAATAAGGGAATGGTGTCTTTTTGCCATTGATGAGGACAAAATCGATTTTCCAGGTCTTGCACAAGAACGTGTTCAAATCGGTTTCGGACATTTTCATTTGTTGTGAAAATGCGGTGAGCCCGGTTAGCAATAGCAAGAGTAGTAAGGAACGTTTGGTGCAATTGGAGTTCGTTTTCATGGTGTGTTTTGTCATTGCTGTGGTTTGAAAAGGCCAGTAGGTGGGGTATTGAAAGGCGAATTTAGGAAAATATTCCCCTGCTCTGCAAAGGTCTGCCTACTTTGCGGAATTTTTCCCTTTATAAAATCCCAAGCATAAAAAAAGCGGGCCTAAACCCGCTCTCCAATCAATAACTGCTGCTTACGACGGCAGTTCGGCTTTTCTCGCCTCGACGGCTGCTACAAAAGCGTCCACTTCGGCAATTTCCTGGTAGATGCGCCCGAGGTCCATTTCCTTCTCGAGCAGCGCCACCGTCCCGTAGCTTTCCTTTCTGGTCTCGAGCAGGAATTTCTTGTACTCGAGCCTTGTTTTCTTGTTGATGGCATCGTCCTTAGAAGGGCCATCGGGCAACACGGCGATGATGGTGTCGGTGGCCGCGATCTCGGCCAATACGCCCTGCAGGATAGCGTCGAGCTCTAGCGAGGTCTCGGCATAGCGGGTGGTTAAACGCTGGTCAGAAAGCTTTTTAAATTCTAAATCGGCTTTCTCTTTGGCTGCCCAGGTGAGCAAAACATTGCAATCGGCAACCTGTGTCAAATTGATAACAGAGTAATTCATAAATTTTTGTTTTTAAATGTTAATACTATTTTGGCGGCTTTCAATTCGTTTGCCAAATTAACAGTATGATTAAATAATTATTATTTATTTAACACTTAGAGTACAATATCTATAGTATTCAATCAAGCGTCAGTTTCTTTGTTTACTAAGCTTGCCCCAATTTTTCTGAGTTTTGATTCGAGCAGTAATTTTTCGAGCACCAACACTTCCTGTTTGAGTTCGTGTTCAATCAGGGTAGCCGAATGGTCTGGCGCGAGCACGGGAGCCGCTTTGCTCGCAATGGTTTGCAGCACGCCAGCGCCCTTTTGAGTTCCCGAATGTCGCGATTGCAGGAAATCTACGACTTGCGCCAGCCGCTGCTGGGCCGCTTGTTTTTTAGCGACTTCGGCCGTTTTACGCGCCAAGTGCAGTTGCTGGTATTCGTTTTCGCGAATCAGGCGTTCAATGTGCTGCTGTTGGGCGGCCACCTTTTCTGGAGCTGCAGTTTTAGCGGTTTGGCCCGACTGTACGTGCGTGAGCATTTCGGCGAGTAACTGCTGGGCAGCGAGGGGCAGGTCGCGCTTGCCCGACTCAAACATAGACCACTGGCTGCGGCTTATCCTGAATATCAATGCGGCATCTTCTTGCGTAATGCCCAGTAAGGTTCTGATGGCGTACTCTTTTTTCATATCGCAAAGGGTTTTTGTGTCAATTTTTTCGCAGGCAAAGATTTTGCCACAGATTTTGTGTCAAATTTTTTGATGTGGTGAATTTTGACACAGATTTTGTGTCAATTTTTTTGGTGGTGGGGATTTTGACACAAGTTGGGTTGGTGCAGTTGGGCGACGAGTGATTTATTCTAATTGTGCAACGAATGGGAATAGCCATAGAAAGTAGCGGTGGTTTGGGAGAATTTTGGTATGTTTGGGCAAACCAAACAGCGCAAACATTCACATGGCAAAGACCCAAATAAAAGCCGATATAAATTTTGAACAAGAACTCTGGAAAGCAGCCAACGAATTGCGTGGAGCAGTAGCCGAGAACCAATACAAGGACTATGTGTTGCCCATGATTTTTCTCAAGCACATGTCTGAGCGCTATGAAATGCGCCGCGAAGAATTAAGAAGTTTGTTGCACGACAAAAACTCGGACTATTACACGACCGACGATAAAGAGTATAATTATGTGCTGGATGATCCCGATGAATATTTGTCTCGAAATGTATACATTATCCCAAAGGAAGCTACTTGGGAATACCTCAAACAAAATGCCGAGCAAGACGATATTAAGGTTATTGTAGATGACGCCTTCGATACCCTCGACGCTGCACTGGGTGCCAATCGCGCAGACTTGAAAGGCATCTTGCCGCGTATTTTTGTAAAAAGCCAATTAACGGCGCGGCAGGTAGGTGGTTTGATTAACCTACTGTCTAACCCAAAGTTGTCGCAAAAGGAAAATCCCGAAAGCGATGTTTTAGGACGCGTTTACGAGTATTATATCGGGAAGTTTGCCTTAGCCGAAGGCAGTGGCGCCGGACAGTTCTTTACACCCGGCAGTATCGTACGCCTCATGGTAGAAATGATCGAGCCTTATCAAGGTAAAATCTTTGACGCCGCTTGCGGTAGTGGCGGCATGTTTGTGCAATCACTCAAGTTCATCCAGTCGCATGGTGGCGACAAAAAAAACATTGCCATCTATGGGCAGGAACGCTACGACGGCACCTTACGACTTTGTAAAATGAACCTTGCCCTAAGGGATTTGTCATTTGATGTGCGACTGGGCGATTCCTTACTACAAGATAAATTCCCCGACCTCAAAGCCGATTTTATCATCGTTAACCCACCGTTTAACGTAAGCCAATGGCATCCCGAAGACTTACCTGAAAACGACCCACGCCTCTTCGGGTCAAAAGAAGAATTCACGACAGACGGAAACGCCAACTACATGTGGATGCAAACCTTTTGGAGCCACTTGAGCGACATTGGCACAGCTTCGGTTGTAATGGCCAACGGCGCGATGACCTCAAACAACAAAGGCGAAAAGAACGTACGCGAGTATATGGTCAACAACCACATGATTGACTGTATTGTGCGCCTGCCAGATAAATTGTTCCTTACCACAGGCATACCCGCCTGTATTTACATCCTGAGTAAGAACCGCGACGGAAAAGACGGCACACACCGCGAACGCAAAAATGAAATCCTTTTCATAGACACCAGTAAAATGGGTACTATGGAAAGCCGCAAACTGCGTGTGTTTACCGATGGCGATATTGACAAGGTCGCCGATATTTATCATACCTGGCGAAATACCGGAACGACTTACAGCAATATAGACGGTATGTGTTACAGCGCAACCTTGGATGAAGTACGCAAACAGGATTATAAATTGACGCCGGGTATTTATGTGGGTACTGAGGAGGTTGAGGATGATGGGATTTTGTTTGAGGATAAGATGGCGGGACTTAAGGCGCAGTTGGTGGTGCAGTTTGAGAAGGGGAATGAATTGCAGAAGAGGATATTGGAGAATTTTAAAAAACTATAGTATGTTGTTAGAAAGGGTAATTATAGAAGATTTTAAATCTATCAAAAAAATATCATTAACGCTCCACGATATAACTTGCTTAGTAGGCAAAAATGAATCTGGAAAATCTGCCGTTTTAGACGCAATAAGTCATTTAAATTTCAATAAGTATTTATTAACTACGGACAAGATTAATAAGAATTCAAAAAGGTACGATATTGATAAACTCCCTATGATTACGGGATATTTCTTGTTAGATGAAAAAGATATTGAATTTTTAGAACAAACGATTCCGTTTAAGTTTGATAGTAACGGTAAAGCAATCGAAAATAGATTTACATATAAGCACATTAGAATAATAGTTGATGGCGCGGACAGCAAAAAAGTTGATATTGAATTTGTATACGGTAACAATAAATTTTCAAGGCTCAAGGACTTAACTGAAAAAACTACCTATGAAGAAGTAAAACAAACGTTTTTGGATGATTTAATACCACACATAGAATTGTTTACCAATGACGCTTTGACAATAAAGCCTTTAACCATTGAGGAGCTAAAACGGACAAATATTGAAACTACTTCATTTAAAAGGCTATTCCACATCGGTGGGGTACGAGACTTTAATATCCTTGACGTCACGAACGTCGACAAATTGTATGACAAACTAACCGCTGTTAACGAGAAACTTACGGAGCTTCTACAGAAAAACTATAAACAAGACACCAGTTTAAAGGTCGAAATTGCTTATGCAGGAGATAAGTTTTTACTGAAATTTAAGGACGGTTCTAAAAGATCGTACGGGTTAAGCGATCGTAGTGTAGGTTTTCAATATTTCTTCGCGTTTTTAATCAATAAGACTTTTTTAAATACAATTGACACCAAACAAAATGTATTTCTTCTCGATGAACCAGGAGTGTCATTACACCCCGAGGGAGCGCGAGATTTATTAAAAATCTTCCAAACTATAGCTAAGACAGACCAGATAATTTATACTACACACAATCCTTTCCTTTGTTATAAAAGCAAACCGGATAATTTGATTTTAGTTAAAAAAGGCAACGACGGTACTGAACTAATTACTAAAGTATATGCTAACAAGTATCAAATTCTTAGGAAGGAACTAGGGCTACTCCTGAATGATTCATTTTTAGTAAATGATTTAAATCTGGTTGTTGAGGGAAACGCAGACAAGTATATTTTGCATTACATCATGCACGAGGATGACGAGTTAGAGCCACTTACGTGGATTCACATTTACAGTGCTGACACTGCCACCGAGGTAGTTCCATCCGTGAGATACTTGAATAGCCTCGATTTGAAAGGGATTGTTCTACTGGATTCCGACGCGGCAGGATTAAGTGAAATCAGCAAACCCAAATTCAAAGCCCATATTCTTGACAATAAGAATTGGGATTACCTTACTTTAAACGAAAAACTGAAGGACGATTTAAAAAGAACTATTGAAGACATGGTAGAACAAGGATGCTACCTAGCCGCTTACAATAGTTACTATAATTTTGTTGCGGACACAGTTGAATGGAAAAAGGAATTTGAACCAATTCAAATTAAAAAATGTAAGCTACCTGTTTTAGATGCGGTGAATAACCATTTTAAACAGTTTGCGGATGGCGGCATTAATAAGATTGCAGTTTTTAGAGAATTTACAAAATTGTACCCGTATGAGAAGCACAAGGAAAAGTACGTGGAATTAACTGAAATATTGAAATTGATTAAAGGGAAAATTTTAAAAATGAGCAATTAATGCCAAACGACTGGAAAACATATAAACTCTCTGACTTAACAGATCTCATTACTAAAGGAACAACTCCGTCAACGTATGGTTACGGTTTTACAGAAGATGGAGTCAATTTTATCAAATCTGAAAGTACGAATTACGATGGTAGGCTTGACGAAAACTCTTTTGTAAAAATCTCCGAGGAAGCGCACGCAAAGTTGAAGCGCTCTCAATTGAAACAAAATGACATTCTTTTTTCAATGGCAGGAGCTTATTTAGGAAAAACAGGCATAGTTCAAAAACAACATCTGCCGGCAAATACTAATCAAGCAAATGGAATTATTAGAGTCAACGAATCAAAAGCAAATTCTAAATTTGTTAGTTTTTCACTTCGAAATCCCATCTTAGTTAATTATGTCAATGCAAGTGGCGGGCAATCGGCGCAACCTAATATTAATTTAACCGACATAGGCAATTTAGAATTCAAATTTCCGCCATTAAAAGAGCAACAATCCATATCCCAAATCCTCTCCACCATAGACGACAAAATCCAAAACAACCTCGACATCAACAAAACCCTTGAAGAAATGGCCATGGCACTTTACAAACATTGGTTTGTCGATTTTGGCCCGTTTCAGGATGGTGAGTTTGTGGAAAGTGAATTGGGATTGATTCCTGAGGGTTGGGAGGTGAAGAAATTAAAAGATATTTGTAATATTACAATTGGAAGAACGCCTCCCAGGAAAGAACCTAAATGGTTTTCTTTCTCTGAAGGTGTAAAATGGATTTCTATAAAAGATATAGGAAACTCAGGAATTTATATT
>JAKQJQ010000141.1 GCA_029561105.1 Bacteroidota bacterium | reverse complement strand
ACAAATTGCCACAGATTTTTTACCGAACTACATCTGCGCAAATCTGTGCCATCTGTGTTTCATTTTTCACAAAATCGACGCTACTTATTTCACCTTCACCGAACCCGGCACCAAAACCGTATAATCGCCGCCGTTGCGGATCACGTCGCGCACAATGCTCGAACTGATGTATGACGTATTGGCCGCCGTGAGTAAAAACACCGTCTCAATCTTTGACAACTTTCTATTGGTATGGGCGATGGCTTTCTCGAACTCGAAATCGGCAGGATTTCTCAGGCCGCGCAGGATGAAGTTCGCCTTGAGTTTTTTGCACAAATCAATCGTAAGTCCTTCATAAGTAACTACCGACACCGATGGTTCATTGGCAAAAGCCTCTTCAATGAAGCGCTTGCGGTCTTCGAGCGGAAACATGTATTTCTTCTCGGCATTGATCCCGATGGCCACGACAATTTCATCGAATAGCGGAATGCTGCGTTTGATGAGGTCGTAATGGCCGTTGGTTATGGGGTCGAAGGATCCTGGGAATATGGCTTTTCTCATGGGTTTAAGTCGAAAGTCGAAAGTCGAAAGTCGAACGGGAAAGCCGAACGAGATAGACGAAAGACTGTGGTTTTACAATCCGTTATTTTTAAGGGCCAATTCAATTGCATTGGTGAACAAATCTTCTAGCGAAATTCCGGCGGCTTTGGCTTGCTGCGGAATCAGGCTTTCGGTGGTGAGACCGGGAATTGTGTTCATTTCCAGCATGTACGGCTCATCGTTTACAATAATGAATTCACTGCGCGAGAAGCCTTTCATCTTTAAGATTTCGTAGGCGCGTTTGGCCGTATCGGCTACTTTTTGGGTGAGTTCGGGTGAAATCCTGGCAGGTGTAATTTCCTGGGATTTACCGAGGTATTTGGCTTCGTAATCAAAAAAGTCGTTTTCGGACACGATTTCTGTCATGGGCAAAACGGTGATTTCGCCTTTGTAATTGATGACACCCACCGAGACTTCGGTGCCGTCGAGGAAACTCTCTATAATTATTTCGTTGTCTTCTTTATAGGCCATTTCTATCGCGATGGGCAATTCGGCGGCGGTTTTAACTTTAGAGATGCCAAAGCTCGAACCCGATTTGTTGGGTTTTACGAAACACGGCAAACCGACTTTGGACACAATGGCGTTGGTGTCTATGTGTTCTCCTTTGTTGAGGTAGAACGACACGGCGGTTTTGATTCCGTAAGGTTTGAGTACCGATAATAGATCGCGCTTGTTGAACGTTAACGCGGCTTGGTAGTAGTCACACGAAGTTTGTGGGATTTGAAGCAGTTCAAAATACGCCTGCATCAGGCCATCTTCGCCAGGCGTGCCGTGGATGGCGTTGAACACCGCATCAAAAGTGATCTTGTTGCCGTTTACCGTGACCGAGAAGTCGTTGCGGTCTATGGGATATTCATTTTGCGATGCATCGACATACACCCATTTGTCCTTAAAAATATGCACGCGAAAACCGTTGTATTTGGTTTTGTCGAGAAATTGGTATACGACGCCGCCGCTTTTGAGGGAGATTTCAAACTCGCTGGAGTAGCCGCCCATGATGATGGCAATGTTTTTCATTTGAGGTACAGGGTTTAGGGTACAGGGTTCAGGTTTCGCGGATGCCTAGCCCTGATGGCAGCGGCATCCTTTTTTGCGCTTCTTTAGCGCAGAAAAGATACAGCGTACAGCAGGATTAGCTCCTAAAAATCCCAAACAAAATTATCATTTTTTTTCAAACCAACTGCCTTTAGTATTTTATATCTTTGCACACGAGCGGCGATTGGCCCAACCATTACCAGTAAAAATTAACGCAACATGACTTTACGCGAATACCTCACGAGCAAAAACTTTTTCATACAGATCCTGATTGCCATGGCCATTGTTTTCGTATTGGGTTATTTGTTCATGCATTGGCTTACTTTTACCACAGACCATGGTGATGAAATTTTGGTGCCCGATTTGCGCAAATTCTCCGAACAACAGGTGGAGGAGAAGCTTGATGCGATCAACCTCGAATACGTACTGCTGGACAGCGTGGATTACCGCAAGGATTTTCCCAAGCATACGGTGGTAGAACAAGACCCGATTGCGGGTTCTAAAGTCAAGGAAGGCCGCAAGATATACATCAAGATCAATTCATCGGGTTTTAGCACCGTGAGGATCCCCAACCTGATTGAAAAAACCTACCGCCAAGCCGTGCCCACTTTAAAGGCGCTTGGGCTGGAGGAAGGAAAGATTACCTACAAACCCTACCTGGGCCGTGACATGGTACTTGAAATGCACTTCAATGGTAAGAAACTCAATCCTGGGGACAAGGTTTTCAAATCCTCAAAAATTGATTTGGTTTTGGGCGACGGAAAAGTCGGATTTGAAGAAGAAGTAGATACCACGGCCACCGATCCAGAAGTACCGAATGAATAGTAACGACGAACTTCCCGAAGAATTAGACGACAATCTATTCGAGCATTTGCGTGTTGATGTCCCCAAAGGGCAAGAATTGTTGCGTATCGATAAATTCCTGATGCATTTCATTGCCAACGCTACGCGCAGCAAAATCCAAAAAGCGGCAGAAAACGGAGACATTTATGTGAATGATGTGCCCGTAAAATCCAACTACCGCGTAAAGCCGCTCGATGTGGTGCGCATCCTTTTGGCGCATCCGCCTTATGAGAATCGGGTGGATCCCGAGAATATTCCGCTCGATATTGTGTATGAAGACGACGCTTTGTTGCTCATCAACAAGCCACCGGGGCTCGTGGTGCATCCGGGTCACGGCAATTACACCGGGACTTTGGTGAACGCACTGGCGTACCATTTTGAGAACCTGCCGATGAACTCGAGCGAACGTCCCGGATTGGTTCACCGCATCGACAAGGACACTTCGGGACTTTTGGTGATTGCCAAAACCGAATCCGCCATGACGCATTTGGCCAAACAGTTCGAGGCGAAAACCTCCGAACGCGAATACATTGCACTGGTTTGGGGCAATGTCAAGGAAGATGAAGGGACTATTGAAGGCAATATTGCACGCCATGTCAAAGATCGCATGCAGATGCAGGTTTTTGCTGATCCCGAAATTGGTAAACCCGCCATCACGCATTACAAGGTTTTGGAGCGATTTGGGTATGTGACGTTGGTTTCGTGTATTTTAGAGACTGGGCGTACGCACCAGATTCGGGTGCATATGAAACACATCGGGCACCCGCTTTTTAATGACGAACGCTACGGCGGACATTTGATTTTGAAGGGCACGACGTTTACCAAATACAAGCAATTCATAGACAACTGTTTCAAGATCTTACCGCGCCAGGCGTTGCATGCCAAAACCTTGGGCTTTGTGCATCCAACAACGGGTGAAATGATGCGATTTGATACCGAACTGCCAGATGACATGAAAGAAGTCATTGAAAAATGGCGCGGTTATGCCAAGTCGAATATGGCCGAGGAAGACGACGAGGTGTAGCTAGTCAGGATAAATTTCCTGCATGTGTGTGATTCCTTTTTGAATCATTTCCTTCAAGATATCAACATTGACCTCTTCGAGTTTTTTTATATAAATGCAACCTTTTCCGGTTTTGTGCTTCCCGAATTTTTCGAGTAATTTTTCGCGTCCTTCAAACAGGGAAATGTAAAGCGCAAACGCGTCTTTCCTTGGTGAAAAGCCAGTCAATGGCGCGTCACCTTCACGTCCAGAATCGTATTTGTAGTGATAACTTCCGTAACCGATAATTGCAGTTCCCCACATTTTTGGCTTGAAACCCGAGGCCGTCTCGAAGATTTCGACGATTTTGACACTGTCGGCACGCTTGGCTTCATCGGGCACCGTATTGATGAAATCGGTTACGCTGTTTTCGTTTTCTGTGGTTTTGTTTACTGTCGCCATTTTTTGAGGATATAGGGTTCAGGGTGCAGGGTTCAGGGTTCAGGGTGCAGGGTGCAGGGTTCAGGGTGCAAGGCGCAAGGTGCAAGGTGCAAGGCTCAGGTATCAAGGGCTTTGTACCCTGAACCCTGCACCTTGTCACTTTTTCTATCGCAATTCCTTAAACGTATCGCCCTGATTGATGTCGCCCGATTTGAAACCTTTATTGAACCAATGCATCCGTTGCTCAGAAGTGCCGTGGGTAAAACTATCGGGAACCACATGGCCTTGCATTTTGCTTTGTATGGCATCATCGCCCACGGCATTGGCGGCGCTAAGGGCTTCCTCGATGTCGCCGGGTTCCAGGACACTGTTCATGTTTTCGTTGTAATGCGTCCACAATCCCGCGTAGAAATCGGCTTGCAATTCGAGCGCAACAGACAATTTGTTGGCCTCGGCTTCTGATAAGCCTTCCTGGTCGCGTCGCATTTTTGTTGAAGTCCCAAGCAAATTTTGTACGTGGTGGCCCACTTCATGCGCAATGACATAAGCGATGGCAAAGTCTCCGCCTTCTGCGCCAAAACGGCTCTTGAGTTCTTCAAAAAAAGCCAGATCCATATAGACTTTCCTATCAGCCGGGCAATAAAATGGGCCCGAGGCTGCTGTTGCCGAGCCGCAACCAGTCTCTACATTGCTTGTGAACAACACCATTTTGGGTTCTTCGTAGGTCAGGTTGTTTTCGGCGAATATTTTTTTCCAGACATCTTCGGTATCGGCCAGGACGGTTGCGGCGAATTCCCCGAGTTGTTTTTGTTCGGGTGTGAGCTCCACGGCGGTTTGCTCGGTTTGCTGCCCGCCTTGCAATTGTTCGAGTACCGGCGTGAGTTGTTGGGCGTTTTGTCCGCCAAATAAATTAATCAGCAGGATGATGATCCCGATGACTCCGCCACCCAAGGCTACTTTGCCGCCAGACATACCACGGCGGTCTTCCATGTTGTCACTTTGTCTTCTTCCGATCCATTTCATGTGATATTGTTTTAGGTGATACTTTCTTTTTCATTTTTGATGCTGCGGCTCGGATCGATCCATTTGGCGACGACTTCCTCAAGCGTTTGCTTGACAATCGGTTTGGAGACGTAATCGTCCATACCGGCTTCGAGGCATTTTTCTTTCTCGCCGATGACCGTTCCGGCCGTTAACGCAATAATCGGGACATGGCTTTGTTGTAGGTCACGTATTTTTTGTGTGGCCTCGTAACCATTCATCACCGGCATTTGCACATCCATAAAGATAACATCTATTTTGTTTTGGCCAAATATAGTTACGGCTTCTTGTCCGTCGGCGGCTTCTATTATCGTGGCGTTGGGTAGTATTTGCATGATGAGCGTCTTGGCGAGCAGCATGTTGATTTTGTTGTCTTCTACTAGTAACACTTTGATGGGAACGCCCGCAACGGTCTGGTGCGGCGCAATGCCCGATAAAACCGCGTCGTCTTTTTTTGCTTTTTCCTTGTTGGCGTCGCTGAACTTAAAGGTCACAAAAAAGAAAAATTCACTGCCTTCGCCAAATTTACTTTCAAGCTCCAGGTGGCTGTCCATGAGGTTGAGCAGTTGGTTGGAGATCGAAAGTCCCAAACCGGTACCCCCGAATTTTTTGGTGGTGGAGGAGTCTTCCTGTGAGAATGCGTCGAATATTTTTTCCTGATTGTTCTTACGGATGCCAATACCGGTATCTTTCACCGAAAAACGCAAAGTGACCAGGTTTTTACTTTTGGAAACCACGTCGATACCCAGCGCAATCTTTCCTTTTTCTGTGAATTTGACTGCGTTGCCCAGCAGGTTGATTAAGATTTGCTTGAGACGGATGTAATCAATCCAGACAAATTTGGGTACTTCGGGGCCAATGTTACAAACCAGTTCAATGGGCTTGCTGTTGGCATCATAGCGGATGAGTTCCATTACCTGGCCGGTCAATTCGCCGAGGTTGTACTTTTCTATATCGAGCTCTAATTTCCCCGATTCGATTTTAGAGAAGTCCAGGATGTTGCTGATGACTTCCATGAGTAAATGCGCCGATTGGTTGATCGTGTTCATGTATTGTTTCTGCAACCCTTCGAGCTTGGTGTTCATGAGTAAGTCGGTGAACCCGATAATACCGTTGAGCGGCGTCCTGATTTCGTGGCTCATATTGGCCAGGAATTCAGACTTGGCGCGGTTGGCGGCTTCGGCGTACTCTTTGGCCTTGATGGCTTCCTGGGCTTCCATGCGTTGGGTGATGTCGATGAAAATACCTTCGATCAGATCGATCTGGCCGTCTTTGTAGATTGCCTCACCAAATTCCTCCACCCAGGCGAGCTGTCCGTCCTTGCGAATGATGCGGTACACAAAGTGATACGGCTTGTTCTCGGCAAGACATTCGCGCTGCGCATTGACGATTTTTTCCTTGTCATCGGGATGCAGGATGTTGTAGAAGAGCAGTTTGTTGCTCAAAAAGTCCGATTTGGGGAAACCGGTGAGTTTTTCAATCTGGTCGTTGAGGTAAATCTTAGAAAAGTAAGCGTCGTTTTTAGACAGGTACACCACGCCGGGAATGTTGTTGGCGAGCAGCCTGAACTTTTCCTCATTTTCAAGAATTATTGCCTCGTTGATGTTGCGCTCGATGGCGTAAGAGATGTTGTTGGTAAGGGTTTGGAGCGTGTTGATTTCATCGGCGGTCCATTCGCGCTCTTCTTTCTCTACGATGAAAACGATGAACCCGTAGAGGCTTTCCTTTACAAAAATCGGCAGGAACAAAATAGACTTGGTGCCCAGCGAGGTAAGCAATTCCCTGGTGTTGTCATCCTTGATCTTGCGGATGATCGAGAAATACGGCTTGCGTTGCCACAAACATTCCATCACGTCGGGAATTTTGTGGTGCGGCACTTGCAAAATCAACGGGTTGAGCTCGGCAAGCGTACCGGTTTCACTGAGCCAGCGGTATTTTTGCACCACGCGGTTGTTCTCGGCGTCATTCTCAAAAAACGACAATTTGTCTACCAGGGTAACGCTTCCGATGGTTTCAAGGATGCCCTGAAAAATTTCCTTGGTGTTTTTAGACAACAGGAATTTTTCTGTGTTTTTAGAAATCTCGCTGAGGATGTCGCTTTTGTATACCAGTTTTTTCTCGGCTTCGATGCGCATCTGTGACTCAATGGCGATGGCGATCAAATCGGCAATAGACCGTGAGAAATTGATGTCTTCATTATCCCATTCCAGGTGGCGGTCTGTAATCTCAAAGCACAATATGCCGGTGAGTTTGCCATTGATGAAAATAGGCGTTTCCATGCGTGATCGGATGTTGTGCGACGGGAAATACGAGTAACTCAACTCTTTGGTCACCGGATTTTCATAGACGTTAGACGCAACAATCTGAGAGCCATTTTGCAAAGCCGCAAAATACTCGGGATATTGTTCCTTGTCCATGAAGAAATTTTTCTCAAAGCGGTTAAGAGCCAGATAATATAGGTTTTCACAACGCAATCCTTCGTCAAGATACGTCCAGTAACTCACGCGGTCAATCAGGCAACTTTTAGACGCGGTACTCAGGATATTTTTGAGGATGGTGTTGAAACTTTCCTTGTTCGAATAACTTTTTGAGGTGAGTTGTTTGATGGTTTCATTATGGGTACGCACTTTCTGGGCCCGCGCATAATGCTCGCTTTCGAGGTTCTTGATCAGTGTAATGTCTCGCGCAAAAGCCGAGTAGCCCAGCACCTCGTCGCCGTGTTTGCGCACCGTGACCCTTTGCGACACCCACATCGTGTCTCTGTCTTTTTTGATGAGCGGGAACACCATATCGGGGTAATCCTCGCTGGCGCGATTCACATCGAGATAAAATTCCTGGGCACGGTCGTGGTAGTCTTTTCTGAGAAAATCGGTGTACAGGCTGCCCAAAAGTTCTTCTTTGGTATAGCCCAAAGCCTTTATTGCGTAGGGATTGACGTAGGTAATGAGGCCGTTGGGATCTACTTCGTAAATGATGTCGGTGGCCGACTCGATGATGTTCTGGTACTGGTTCTGCAGTTGTACCTGCTCGGTGACATCCTGCCCAATCCCGATGACGAGGTCCTCGTTGAATTTTTTATCTTTCCACTGGATGTAACGATAATCTCCGTTTTTGCATTTGAGTTTTCTAATGTGAAGCCTATTGTCTATAAATGCTTCATGGTATTGTTCGCCAATGAATTCGGGATCTTCGGTTAGGATCCAGAAACCCATGCCCAGCATTTCTTCGGGCTGGTAGCCCAGAATTTCGGTTACGGTTTCACTGCAGAATGAAACCTCGCCCTTGATATTGGTAGCAATCGTAAGCGAATTGCCCTTGTTGACGATTTCGTTGGTGAATCGAAATTTGTCTTTGGTATTGAGTACGGCGATGTGTCGGATGAAATTGATGAAGGCCACCAAGATACAATAATTGGTAAGCACTACATTGGTTTTGAAAGGGATGAGTTCGAACGCAAATGAAACCGCGAGGAACACAAAACTCGCCATCACAAAAAACCAGTAAACCAGAATGGGTTTGATGACATTATAAGCAAAGAAAAACGCCAGTACAAAACCAATAATGGGCACCATGTCAAACGATCTGAAGATCAGGTTGCGCGAGATAATACCAAAGTAAATGATATAAGCCACCACAAAAAACGGCTTGATGTTGCGCAACACCAAAGTCG
Organism: Bacteroidota bacterium; assembly: GCA_029561105.1. Taxonomy (GTDB): domain Bacteria; phylum Bacteroidota; class Bacteroidia; order Flavobacteriales; family Flavobacteriaceae; genus Flavobacterium. The sequence goes on along the minus strand of JAKQJQ010000141.1, from coordinate 8,384 downwards.
ATTTTTTACTAATGAAATACAAAGCCAAAAACAGCAAGCCAAGTCCTGAGTTGACCAAAAGCAGGCTTTTTTCACGTACTTTAAATACCTCGAAAATTATCTCTACCAATGGCAAAAGTCCGCCCAAAAGCAAAAGATAATGTTGGTATTCCTTGTCCTGCGGATCAATCCTGGAGTAATGCCCGGCATTTTTACGTATAAAAATCAGCTGGAGCTTTGTAAAGTTTTTGAGCAACAGAAATAAAATGAAAATGAAAACAGGTACCAATAGCAGGAATAGATAGGGCTGCTGGCGGATGAACCCTAACAGGCTCAGTGGCTGTGAGATAATACTTAAAACAGGCATAGGCGAGAGGCTATGACAGTATAACATATAAAGTTAAGTTTGATTTGGAGGTCGCAAAGGTGCAAATTTTACCCCAGAAATGTACCAAAATATTTCAAATAAATAGGCCTTCAAACAAAGAATAACGCCGTCGCAGCGACGCGATGAATTATTCTGCGGTTGTGCCGATTTCGTCGAGTTCATCACCGCCCTGGGTACCAATGATATTGTCATAAATGCTGTATGTCGTGGCGTGTAAAAACGGAATGGTAAAAAAGATCCCTATGCAAAGCCCGAAAATCCCGAGGCAGCAAAAAATCACAGACACGATGGCCAATCCAAGCAAGATGAAAAACTGTTTGGATACAATCAGGATACTCAGTTTGATTGATTCGATCGCCTTGACTTCACCAAAAATGATCAGCGGCGTACTCAGCATCAGGAAAAAGGCCACGAGGTAGTTGAAAATTTGTCCTAAAAAAGCGTAACCTACAGATTCTAAAGCAAAATTTACGACAAGGTTTAAAAAAGTGCTCAATACAGCCACAACAAACAATTCTTTAAAATAGTTCGATTGATAATAACCAAAAGCGGTGCTTACCGAGAACTCCCTGTTGTGCGCGGCCAGGTAAGCCATATTGATAATACCTGCGTTTATTGGCGCCGCGAGCCCACTAACAAGAACCACGGCGAAAAAATAAATCAGCAATCCCACTGTAGAGAATCCCGAGAAATCCAGATTGGTTATGCCGGTGGCAAATGAAGACAAGCCTACACCCACTAGTCCCAATCCAAACATGAAAATTCCCAGCATCAGCACGAGCAGGATAAATACCAAGCCCGCGTTGAGTGCGATTTTTTTAAAATTAGCATAAGATTGGTTGAATACATCGCCAAAATCAACATAGTAACCTTGGCGCCTGATTTCTTCAATGCGGGTATCGATAGACATGACAAACAGTTAACGGATTCCCAATACTACAAAAAAAAAGGGATGCCATCACAGCCAGCGCATGATTTTTTTAATCAGGTTGATTTTGTCACCGTAAGGCGCATAACGTATCCGAATATCGAGCCAATTGCCTTTTTTTACGACCGATTTGCGGTGCGAAAAGGTCTCAAAACCAAATTTTCCGTGATAAGCACCAATGCCCGAATGTCCTACACCACCAAAAGGCAACCGCTCATTAGAAAAGTGGATGACCGTATCGTTGACCGTACCACCGCCAAATGAAAAATCCTGCAATACTTTCTTTATAAAGTCTTTCCTGGTCGAGAATACATATAACGACAGCGGTTTTTCGTAACGGCCGATAATGGTCTGTAATTCCTCGTCATTCTCATACGAAAGAATGGGCAGCAACGGCCCGAAGATTTCGCCTTGCATCAACGCGCTGTCTAGTGTGGGCTCGTCAATGAGCGTGGGTGCTATATAGCAATCAGTGGCGTTGGTTTGCCCGCCGTGCAAAACGGTTTGCCCGTCGAGCAGTTTTTTAAGTCGGTCAAAATTCCTGGTGTTGATGATGCGTGCCAAATCGGGCGAAGCTTCGGCGTTGATCCCGTAAGCCGCTTCTATTTGTACCTTGAGCAGCGCAATGAATGCCGATTTTACTTTGTTCTGTACCAAGATGTAATCGGGCGCAATACAGGTTTGGCCTGCGTTCATGAATTTGCCCCAAACAATCCTTTTTGCGGCGAGCGAAAGCTTGGCGGTTTGGTCTACGATGCACGGGTTTTTTCCGCCGAGTTCCAAAGTAACCGGCGTGAGATGTACCGCGGCCGCTTTGGCGACAATTTTACCCACGGCAACACTGCCGGTAAAGAAGATGTAATCCCAACGTTTGGCAAGCAGATCGGTGGCGGTTTGGGCATCGCCTTGCACAACAGCGACATGACTTGAAAGAAAAGCTTCTGCTATAATATCGGCCGTGATTTTAGACGTGGCAGGTGTGAGTTCGGACGGTTTGAGCGTCACCTCGTTTCCCGCAGCAACCGCCGCAATCAAGGGGCAGAAAGCCAGTTGGAAAGGATAATTCCAAGGGGCAATGATAAGTACTTTCCCGTAAGGTTCACGTATGATGTAATCGACTGTCGGAAAATTCACGAGTCTCGGCAATACGTATTGCGGTTTGGCCCAGCGGTGTAATTTTTTGATCGTAGCCTTGAGATCGGCCTGTACGATTGCAGTCTCGGTCAAGACCGATTCGAAAGCCGGTTTTTTGAAGTCTTCCTGCAATGCCTTGATAATATCGGCTTCGCGACGATTGATGGCGTGCAACAATTTTACAAGTGCGGCTTTTCGGTAGTTCAGGTCGGTTTTAAAAGACATGCGTGTGCGAATTTGATTCAAATTTATAAAAAACCACCCCGATTAATCCAGCTTAAAGCTGTAGCCCAAATAAGCATCGGCATGTTTGCTATCGCTTGCAAGCGCGGTGATGATAGAACCAGAACCTATGTAAAATCCGTACGCCCTAAAGCCCAATCCGCCGGCGATTCCAGACAATTCATTGTGAGAAAAGGGCAGGAGGATCTCGTAGTTTTTGAGCGTGTACCGCGGCGTGAGGGAAATCACATTGCGACTGATGATCTGATCGTTGTCGTTATTGCCTTTGAGGCTTTGCTGGGTAAACAAGGTCACGTAAAACGACGGGACAATCTTGACATCGGCATAACCAGAAAAAATAGTCGGGAGTTGTACCTTGAAATCGGTCTTCTCTTTAGCATTTTTGTTTAAAAAACCACTCGCGATTAAAGTTTGTTCTACAGCGCTCAGGCTGCTGTTAGACTGAAACTGGTTCAGGTTGAGGCTTTCGCCGGGTTGGATGTTGAGCACATAATCGGTGGCCGAATTATTGGCCGATTTAAAAGTCATCCCGCCTATATTTCTGACCGCCAAACCGAGGTTGAGTTTGTAATGCGTGCCATCATCGTCCTTAAGCTGATAGTTCACGCCAAGGTCTACCGCCACGCCATTGAGCTTGCCGTACAACGATTTGGCGTAGTCGCCGAATTGCGTAAAATCGTCGCCAAGGTTACCCGAATAGGCGATATTGAGGTTGGCGTTGGTATTGGTCAGGGTTACCGTTCCCAGGTTGTTGTTGATGGTTCCCGAGAATTTGTCGGCACCAAAATTGGCGTAAGAACCCGGAAACAGCAACTTGAAACTCCCGCCGGCACTGAACTTGTGTCGGCCATCTTCATATAAAGTCCCAGCTGTAGACAAGGCCACTTCGCCCCAGCTTGTACCACTGAGCCTTTGGTTGTAATTGTTGTTGATTGTAGCCGACCCGACAAAAAAGGAGTTGATTACGCTTTCTGTAAGTGCATCTCCGAGATTGTTATCCACATCAACAACATCGAGTTTTGCGTACGCCTTGGTAGAAACGGCAAATCCCCACCGGAGGTATCTAAAAGCCACCGATGGGCCGTAAATCTCACCGTCAAAACTCAGGCTTGAGGCGCCATCGCCTTCAAACAATCGGTCTTTGAGGTTGGTAGCATTCGCGAGGAGGTCTGAAAAACCAACCTTGTTGCTCGACGCCTTAACACTTACGGCGAAAACGTTAATGTCTAAAGGGGTTTCGAGGTTGGCGAGTTCGGCGGGATTGATCCCTGCGTTGATTATGCCTACGCGTTGCGATGTCCCGATCCCGGCAAAATGTTCCTGGGCCAAAAGCGGAAAAGCGGTAAAAAACAGGAGTATAGACAGTGATTTCATCATAGCGGTGGTTTTTTCATTTTGTACAAAGAAAGACTGTGAATTTAAGTGTTTTTTTGGCAATAGCCTTACAATTAAACCCAATGTTTTATAAAGATGAAACGCCCAAAAGTGTTATTTAGTTTCCCACCGCATCCCAAACCGGATCTTTGGGCAACGGTGCGGTAATGGTAAGCGGCTCTTTAGAAACCGGATGCACAAAAGACAATTGCCGCGCATGCAAATGGATCCCGCCGTCGGGATTGCTGCGGTCAAAGCCGTATTTGAGATCGCCTTTTATGGGCGAACCGATTGCCGAAAGTTGTGCACGGATTTGATGGTGGCGACCGGTATGCAGCCGGATTTCGAGCGCAACATAATTTTGAAGTTGGGCAATGATTGTATAATCGAGGCTTGCCATTTTGCTTTCAGGCACTTCTTTGAGATGCGCCTTTGAGGTATTATTTTTTTCGTTGCGTTTGAGGAAATGTACGAGTCGGTCGTGGTTTTTTGGTGGTTTGTTTTTCACGACCGCCCAATAGGTTTTCTGGGTTTCACGGCTTGCAAACAGTTCGTTCATCCGCGAAAGCGCTTTCGACGTTCGCGCAAAAGCTACAATTCCCGTCGTTGGTCTATCCAAACGATGAACCACGCCCAAAAACACTTCGCCGGGTTTGTTGTATTTGTCCTTGAGGTATTCCTTAACCACGTCAGATAGCGGTTTGTCACCGGTTTTGTCGCCCTGCACAATGTCGCCCACGCGTTTGTTGACGACGATCAGGTGATTGTCTTCGTGGAGGATTTGGAGGTTGGATTTGATGGAGAGGATTTTCATTGGAGACGCCCGTGGCTTTAGAAACGCTTCGCTGAAGAAACGGCTGCGCCTATGGAGACGCCTTCGGCTTAGAAACGCTTCGCTATAGAAGCTGTTGTTAGTTAAGTGACTTTTTAAAACTCAGGATCATTTTAATTATGCTGTGCAGTTTTTGAATAGTTATCTCAATCTGGGCCGAGCGAATGAAATTTAAATCGGTTGCGATCAATACCTGCGTCTCAACTTCGTAGGCCGAACCCAACGAAAAATCGAGAAATCGGCAAAGTTCTTTATTTGAATTTCTCGACGAGCCTTCGGCAATGTTTGACGGAATTGACACAGATGCCCTTCGCAGCTGATTGGTCAACCCAAACTTTTCATTTTCGGGAAAAGAAGTTGTTATCAGATAAATCTCAGCACATAAAGCGCGGCTTTGCCTCCAAATTTCAAGGTCTTTGAAACGGTGTGTCATAAAAATCAATCTTGGCGTTTAAAAAATTTCTCTGTCTCTTTCTTTTTTTCTACAGCGCAGCGTTTCTATAGGCGCAGCCGTCTCTATAGCGTAGCGTCTCTAATATTGTTCGCTACTATTCGGAAAATCCCTAGACTTCACATCACTCACATATTTCCCAATCGCACCCGTCATCTGCTCATAAAGGTTGAGGTACCTCCTTAGGAAACGCGGGCTGAATTCATTGTTCATCCCAAGCATGTCGTGGATCACCAAAACCTGCCCGTCTACGCCGCCGCCGGCACCAATCCCAATAACAGGAATAGAGATGCTTTTGGCCACTTTCTCGGCCAAATGCGCCGGGATTTTCTCAAGCACTATGGCAAAACATCCCAATTGTTCGAGCAATTTGGCATCTTCAAGCAACTGGTTGGCTTCCTCTTCTTCTTTGGCCCGCACGGTGTATGTGCCGAATTTGTAGATAGACTGCGGCGTGAGGCCCAAATGCCCCATGACCGGAATTCCTGCATTCAATATCTTTTTGATCGATTCCTTGATTTCGCTGCCGCCTTCCAGTTTCACGGCATGTCCGCCGCTTTCCTTCATGATCCTGATAGACGAGCGCAACGCTTCCTTAGAATCCGATTGGTAACTCCCAAAAGGCAAATCTACCACGACCAGCGCGCGATCAATGGCACGCACCACCGATGACGCATGGTAAATCATTTGGTCCAGCGTAATGGGCAAGGTCGTCTCGTGTCCGGCCATGACGTTACTCGCAGAATCACCCACAAGAATCACGTCGACACCCGCGGTATCTACAATTTTGGCCATCGTAAAATCGTAGGCAGTAAGCATTGAAATCTTTTCACCGTTGGCCTTCATCTCAATGAGTGACTTGGTGGTAATGCGTTTGTAATCTTTTTTGGCGACAGACATAGTGTGGGTTTTTGGAGGTGTAAAAGTAGTGAAGTTAGTTGAAAGTTGAAAGTTGAAAGGTGAAAGAAGAAAGAAGAAAGAAGAAAGAAGAAAGAAGAAAGAAGAAAGAAGAAAGAAGAAAGAAGAAAGATGAAAGATGAAAGGTGAAAGAAGAAAGAGGAAAGAAGAAAGAGGAAAGGTGAAAGTCAAATGAAACCTGAAAATTATTTTTGGGAGCTAGTTCCTGCTGTCCGCTGTATCTTTTGCTCCATTGCATTACGCAAAAGGATGCCGCTGCCATCAGGGCTAGGGCATCCGTTTAAAAAGAAAATTTACGTATTGCTAAATGTTAGGTACCTAAAACACCTAATTTTGCCAAGTAAATCCATCAACGTGAAAAACATCCTCATCATTGACGACGAAGAAAAACTGCGCGGGCTGCTCGCCAGGATTATCACCTCCGAAGGTTTCGATGTCATCGAGGCCGGTAACCTCCAATCGGGTTTCCTGAAACTCAGCCAACACGAGATCGATGTGGTGCTCTGCGACGTCAAACTTCCCGACGGCAATGGCGTTGATTTCCTTGAGAAAATCAAAACGGCTTTTCCGCTTACAGAAGTCATCTTGCTCACCGCATTCGGCAAAATCTCCGATGGCGTGCAAGCCATGAAAAACGGCGCTTTCGACTACATCGTGAAAGGCGATGACAACGACAAGATTATTCCGCTGCTTTACAAAGCTTTCGAGAAGCGGCAACTGCAAAAAAAGGTGCAACAACTTGAGAAGCGCATCGCCGACAAGTATTCTTTCGATAGCATCATCGGCAAATCCAAAGCTTTAGAGCAAGCCATCACCCTGGCGCGCAAAGTTTCCCCAACCGAATCCACCGTGCTGCTCACCGGCGAAACCGGCACCGGAAAAGAAGTTTTTGCCCAGGCCATACACGAAAACTCGGCACACGCAGGCAAATCGTTCGTGGCGCTCAACTGCAGTACGTTTGGCAAGGAAATTTTAGAGAGCGAACTTTTTGGCCATAAAGCCGGTGCGTTCACCGGCGCGCTCAAAGACAAGAAAGGGTTTATAGAAGAAGCCAACGGCGGCACCTTGTTCCTCGACGAGATTGGCGAAATGCCTTTGGAATTGCAGGCCAAATTGCTGCGCGTGCTCGAAACCAACCAATACATTCCCGTTGGCGACACGGTTCCCAGAAAATCCACTTTTCGGCTCATTGCCGCGACGAACCGTGATTTAAAGGCAGAAAGCGAGCAACACCGTTTCCGATCGGATTTGTATTTCAGGTTGAATATCTTTGGCATCCAACTGCCTGCTTTGCGCGAAAGGGTCAAGGACATCGCGCCGCTGGCCCAATTTTTTGTCGGGGAGTTTTCGGCCAAGATTAACAAAAAGCCGTTTGCCGTTGCACCTGGTTTTTTGCAAAAACTCGAAACCTACCAATGGCCCGGCAATGTGCGCGAACTCAAGAACGTGATTGAACGCGCTGTAATCCTGGCCGAACATGACAGCTTGACCCCAGAGGTGCTTCCGTACGAAATCCAATACCAGTCAGACCAATCTGGCAAATCGGTCTCGGCGTTCTCGCTCGCGAGTGTAGAAAAATTACAAATCCAGAAAGTACTCAACTACACCAAAGGCAATAAGGCCGAAACGGCGCGACTGCTCGAGATTGGGATCGCGACCTTATACCGCAAACTCGACGAATACAAAATACAATAACCCGTATCGAAATGAGAAAAGCCTATCAAAACGATAGGCTTTTTTTGTGGCTTATTTTTTAAGATATGTCGTAAGTAGTTGGATTTAAACGGATTGTTTTTGTTTCGTTTTTCGGGAACAGATTTTGGCATGCGGCCCGAAAATCCATAAATCTTTTATGATGAAAAATCAGTCTACCACGAGTTATGAGCAGGCAGCACGTTTTGCCGAAATCACCAAAACTTTCCTGATTTCGGGCAACGTACAACGCGCCAAAAAGTGCCTTGCGCTCGCCGAACGTTTGTTTGCCACAGGCAGCGCCGAAACCAAAAACGCAATCTCCAATGTCTACGTCTTTCCTGTTTCGACTTTCATGGAGTTGCGCCATTGCAGCATCGCCAACCTGTTTCCCAAATCGTTGAAAGCCGAGTATGTCAAACAAGTAAATGCTACCGGCGTATGA
>JAKQJQ010000136.1 GCA_029561105.1 Bacteroidota bacterium | reverse complement strand
ATTACCGAATACGAAGGACATGACCTCAAGGTAAACGGTAGTGAAATCCGCATAGACGGAAAAATTGCCACTTCATACACTTTTGGCCAAGACTACTATTGGATGATGGGTGACAACCGCCACAATTCTGAGGACAGTCGCTATTGGGGTTACGTTCCGGCAAACCACGTGGTGGGCAAACCCGTTTTTATCTGGCTTAGCACCAACGCCAATGGCAAGGGCTTCAACAAAATCCGTTGGGAACGCATGTTTACGACTGTGGGTGGCGATGGCGAACCATATTCCTATTTCAAGTTCTTCCTGATCGCACTCGCGGCTTATTTTGGGATTACGTTCTTTTTGGACAAGCGCAAGAGCAACGCCGAGTAAGTTATGAAGTTGTTGTTGCATCCCACCTATTTCCCGTCAATCAGCCATTTTGTGGCGATGGCGCAAGCCGATGGGCTCGTGTATGAAATGGAGGACAATTTCCAGAAACAGACCAACCGCAACCGCATGTACATTTACAGCCCAAACGGCATCCAGTTGCTCAACGTGCCCATCAAGCATACTAAAGAGGCGCACCAACGCACCAAGGATGTGCGGTTAGAAACGGCATTCGATTGGCAGAAACAACATTTCAAATCGCTCGAAGCGGCGTATCGCACCTCGCCTTTCTTTGAATATTTTGAGGATGCAATCACGCCGATTTTCACTAAAAAGCACACGTTTTTAATGGACTTGAACCTCGAGACCATTTCTGTTATCAGCAAATGCCTTGGGATGAAACATGAATTTGGGGTGACGCAGGAGTATTTTCACGAAGTTCCCCAGTACAACGACTTTCGGTATTTGGTGAACGGAAAAAAAGACACCGCGCAATTTGAGCCTTACACCCAGGTTTTTGGCGACAAGCACGGATTTTTAAACAATATGAGTATACTCGATTTGTTGTTCAACGAGGGAAGATTCGCTTTGGATTACCTCAAAAATCAACAGCTTTAGTTACTCGATCGCCAGGCGCGTCATGATCGGGAAGTGATCGGAGTTCACAAAATCGGGAAAATTCTCGAAGCTTTTTACCTTCATGCCCGAATCGGCAAAAATATAGTCGATGCGACCGGGATAATACCTAAAATTGTACGTCTTACCAAAACCACTACCGGCTTCCTCAAAGGTGTCGTTGAGATTCCCTTTGATGCTGCGGTACACGTAAGAAAATGCGCTGTTGTTCATGTCACCACAGATGATAATGGGGTGCGGGCAATCGGCTTTGTGCGCCTTGATAATTTCGGCCTGTTGCTGTTGCTTGCGGAACGCGCGACTGATGCGGCGTAAAACCATCGTTGATTTTTCCTGGTTAATCTCGTCAACATTCTCAGACATTTCATTGACGTCGGGCGAAATCTTGATGGATTGCAGGTGCATATTGTACACGCGGATCACGTCCTTGCCTTTCTTGATGTCTGCAAAAATGACGTTGTTGTTGGAGTTAGGAAAAACCAGGTTGCCTTCGTCTATGATCGGGAACTTTGAATAAATGGCTTGTCCGGTCCTGATTTTGTTGCCCTGCATGAAAATGTAACGGTGCGGATACACTTTGAGATCGATGTCGGCGGCGTACGAAAACTCCTGGATACACAAAATATCAGGGTTCTTTTCATTGATAAAGGTTTGGATTTCGCTGGCCACATCTTCTTTGGGCAACCATTCAAAAAGGTTGAACAGACGCACGTTGTAACTCATCACCACAAAGTCGTTGTCGCTTTCGGGCAAATCCTGCGACGAAAATTTGTAGAACTTATTGATAAAGGTAATGCCTGCCAATAACGCGAGCGCCGACAGAAAAACCTGCCTTTTGAACTGCAGCAGCCAATACACAAAAAACAATGCATTGAGGATTAAAAACAGTGGTAAGATCAAGGTAAGTACCGAAAATATAGGGAACCATTTGGGTGCGAGGAACGGCAATACATAAGCAATGAAAGTCAATACAGCCAACACTATATTGAAAAAAAACATTGCCTTATTGAACCATGACAGTCGCTTCATTGGTTATTTTCCTGCTTTAAAAAGAAATTCCTTTTCGGCTGCGGTAAGGCTATCGTAGCCCGATTTGCTGATCTTGTCGAGAATTTCATCTATCTGTTGCTGCGTTTTGTCTTTCGTTACGATGCGCGAGACGGGTTTCTGTTCTGGCCGTCGCGGCGGATTGTAATTGCGATGTACTTTCTTAAACGTTGTTTTCTTGCCGCCCGGCGACAGGTTTGAAATCCCATCCAAAATAAAAGTAACGATTTTACTCAAATCGGTGCCCGATTGCAGCAACTTTATGAACACAAAACCAAAAAAGGCACCTGCAAGGTGTGCGATATGCCCACCGGTATTCTCGGCAAAAATCTGTATGAGGTCGATGGCAACCACTACTGTGGTGAACATCCACAGCTTGACATTGCCAATGAGTAACAATCGCAGGTTCATGTGAGGCGCATAGGTTGCCGTTGCCACGAGTATCGCCATAATGGCACCCGAAGCGCCCACAATCGTAGAGGCAGCGCCCAGGAAGTAATACCCAACCACAAACGCAATTCCCGAGAAAATCGCAGACAGCAAGTACAAGCCGAGAAATTGTTTTTGTGAAAAAAAAGTCAAAAATAACCGACCTGCAAAATTGAGTACGAGCATATTGAACAACAAGTGCAGGAACCTGAAATGTAAAAAAGCATAAGTGAGCAAAGTCCAGGGTTTCAACAGCAAGCTTTCTGGAACTGAGGAAAGCGCCAGCCATTCTTGCAGAAAAGGCCCGAAACCAATGGTCTCGACCAACAGGATTATCAAAAAGACACCTACATTCCAATAGATGATTTTTTGTTCAAAACCACCCATTTTGTATTGCAATTTCAAGTCGTCTAAAATACCCATACTATTGTGCTATCAATTCCAACGGTGACGGTTCATGTCGTTTTTCTTCCAGTACCACATCATCAAAAAACCTACAAGCGCACCACCAATATGCGCGAAATGCGCCACTCCGGTTCCGCCTCCAAAAATAGAATTCCCTTTCACCCCTAGAAATAAATCGAGACAAAGCAAACCTGGAACGAAGTATTTTGCTTTAATCGGAATGGGGATGAACATCAACGCCAGTTCGGCATTGGGTGCCATAAAAGCAAAAGCCACGAGCAATCCATATATCGCTCCCGATGCGCCGACCATACTGCCCAAATAGGCGCCGGTCATACTCTGATAATTTGCGTTTAAGATCCCGATCAATTCCTGGTTGTTTTTGCCGTTTAAAACCGCAATGATCTCTTCCTGCGAGAAACCTTGCGCAACGAGCGAACTCAACCCATCGTGGAAAAGGTAGTAATTGATACCCATATTGAACAGTGCTGCGCCTAATCCGCAGGAGATATAGAAAAACAGGAACTTCTTTGCGCCCCAAAAGTGCTCGAGCATCGAACCAAAAGAGTACAGCGCAAACATGTTAAAAGCAATATGCAGCACGTTTCCGTGCATAAACATGTGCGACAACAATTGCCAAACCTGGAATCTAGAGCTTTCTATGTAAAACAGTCCAAGGTATTCATACGCCGGCTGTCCCACAATCAAGGTTCCAATAAAAAACAAAACATTAATAATCAATAACTGCTTAACAGTCGGGGTCATCTGCATCATACTGCGAATTTTTTATCTAAATCTTCCACACGCATCGTGATGAAAGTGGGTTTCTGGAACGGGGAAACATTGGGTTCTTTACAGGCGAACAAGCCATTGACGAGGCTCTCCTGCTCTTTCTCGGTTAAATAGGTCCCGGTTTTTACCGCCAGGCTTTTGGCCATCGATTTGGCAATCGTGTCGTTTTGGCTAAAACTGCTTTCGGGGATGCCATCATGCAAATCGCCAAGCAATTGCTCCAGTACGATAGAAACCTCGCTTTCGGTGACATTTACGGGCAAACCCGAAATCACGACACTGTCTGCATGCATTTCCTCAAAAACAAAACCGGTGTTGCCCAGTGAAGGCTGCAATTCGGCGATGAGCTGCAACTCCGATGTCGAAAAATACAAATGCAGCGGGAAAAGCAGCTGTTGGCTCGACGCATGCTGCACAGTCATATTGGTCAGGAACTGCTCGTACAACACGCGTTGGTGCGCGCGCTGTTGGTCTATGATGACCATACCCGATTTGATTGGATTGACAATGTACTTGCGATGGATCTGGTACATTTTACTGCCCGTTTCCACGGTTTCTGCGTCCTCAAATAACGATGCCGTGACGGTTTCGCTTTCAAACTGCATGGGCACTTCTTCTACAAGATCGGTGTCGGTTTTGAGGCCTACGTACAGGCTTTCCCAACCCGCCGGCTCGCGTTTGCTTTCGCGATAACCCAAACCCAAACTGGATTGGCGCGGTTGTTTTTCTTCGGCAAACGGATTGAAACTCCCATCGATTTGGATTGTCGGGATGACCGCATCAAGGTCTTTGTACTGGTAAGGCGTATCGAGGTTCGGGTCGCGGTCAAAATCGAGTACCGGCGACACATTGAATTGACCAAGGCTGTGTTTGGTCGACGAGCGCAAAATCGCGTACAGCGCGTGCTCGTCATCAAACTTAATTTCTGTTTTGGTGGGATGAATGTTGATGTCAATGGTATGCGGTGGCACCTGCAAGAACAAGAAATATCCCGGTTGACAGCCGTCTTTGAGTAAGCCCTCATAGGCCGCCATAATCGCGTGATGCAAATAGCCGCTTTTGATGAAACGGTCGTTGACAAAGAAAAACTGCTCGCCGCGATTCTTCTTGGCAAACTCCGGTTTAGAAACAAAACCGCTGATATTCACGATTTCGGTGTCCTCGTTGACGGGAACCAACTTTTCATTGGTCTTGCCCGAAAACACATTGACGATGCGCTGACGGATATTAGATGGCGGCAGATTGAACATCTCGCTGCCGTTGTGGTAAAACGTAAAGTGGATGCCAGGATGCGCAAGAATCACGCGATGAAATTCGTCCATGATGTGCCTGAACTCCACCACATCCGACTTGAGAAAATTGCGCCGCGCCGGAATATTAAAAAATAGGTTTTTAATTGCAAACGACGTGCCTTTGGGCAACACCGCAACTTCCTGCGAAACAAACTTGCTGCCCTCGATACAAATATGGGTGCCGAGTTCATCGTGTTCCTGGCGTGTTTTCATCTCTACGTGAGCAATGGCAGCAATAGACGCCAAAGCTTCTCCGCGAAACCCTTTAGTATGCAAAGCAAATAAATCTTCGGCCTGGCGGATTTTTGAAGTAGCGTGGCGCGCAAAACACAAACGCGCATCTTCGGCATTCATGCCCTTACCGTTATCTATAACCTGTACGAGTGACTTTCCTGCATCCTTGATGATGAGTTTGATGTCTGTAGCCTGCGCATCCACGGCGTTCTCAAGCAACTCCTTGACCACCGATGCCGGACGCTGCACCACTTCACCGGCGGCAATCTGGTTGGCAACGTGATCGGGAAGCAGTTGAATGATACTCGACATTGATTTTAATGGGGTTTTATTGATGTAAGGTGCACAAATTTAGGGAATTTATAGGAGTTTTTTTAGTGAAGATATTCACAATAAAATCTAAAATTTTGGGAGCTGTTTCCCGCTTTCCGCTACTATCTTTTGCGCTCATTCTTCGCGCAAAAGGACATCCGCTGCAATCGGGGCTATTTCTTTTGAAAAAGAAACAAAACCCTACTTTTGCCTCGCCGCAAATCGAAGATTCACCGAACACCGCTTACAAATATTAAAGCGGTGAGGTAAAAGTAGCAAAAAGGCGGTCGGCACATAAGATTAGCTAAAAATCAAAT
>JAKQJQ010000123.1 GCA_029561105.1 Bacteroidota bacterium | reverse complement strand
TATTTAGAAGCGTATTGGATTTTGATGGCATTGTCTTTTCTCATAAAGCCATCGGCCACTTTCAATGCCCTATCGCGGATTTCAATTTTTGCAGGATTCAATTCATTTACAATCTGTGCAACTGCAACCGCAGGCAAGTATTCGGTTGTTCTTCCCGGATAGCCAAAAACCATTGTAAAATCATCTTCCTTCACACCATCTAGCGAAACGGGTAAGAAATGTTTGGGTACATACGGCACATTGTCTTTAGAATAGGCAGCCGGACGGTTGTTCTTGTCGGCGTATATCCTAAACAGCGAAAAATCGCCTGTATGTCTTGGCCAAACCCAGTTGTCGGTGTCCGAACCGAATTTCCCGATTGATGATGGCGGAGCACCCACCAAACGAACATCTTTGTATGTTTCGGTTACAAAAAGCATGTATTGGTTGCCTTCGTAAAATGTACGGATTTTATTTTCCTGCCAGCTTTCTTTGGGAAGCGAATTACTCAAAGCGGCAATGTTCTCCTGGATCTTTTTTTGCTTATCAGCTTCAGAAAGTGTCGAGGTTCCTTCCAGAACTTTTGTGGTCACATCTTCAATCTTGATGATGAAAGTTACCACCAAGTCTTCGTTTGGCAATTCGTCTTGCATCTTATACGCCCAGAATCCGTTGGTCAGGTAGTCATGCTCCACGGTCGAATGATTCTGGATTACGTCAAAACCGCAATGGTGGTTGGTGAGCAACAAGCCTTTTGGCGAAATTACCTCACTCGTGCAACCGCCGTTAAAGTGCGGAACGGCATCCTTCAAACTCGATTTGTTCACCGAATAGATGTCGGCCGCGGTCATCTTCATCCCCAAATGCTTCATCTCCTTTTCATTCATTCCGCTCAGAAGCGACGGGATCCACATGCCGCCCTGTTGCGCACTGGCCTGGACGATAAACAATAAAACAAATAATTTTAAAAATTTCATAGTTACTGGTTGTTGGTTTTATACTGCATTAATTTTCGTTTGTGCATTTCAAATCCGCTGGCCCGATACAATTGCTGCGCTTTTTCATTGTGCGGCTCGACTTCGAGATAAACGGTTTTGACGTGTGCTTTGCCCGCTTCTTCCTGAACAAAAGCGATGGCTTGTTTCCCAATACCTTTGCCGCGCATTTCTTCCTTAATATATAACTCGTCCAGGAACGCAATCCTGCCGCCGTACTCAAAGCTAAAAACGAAAGTCAAAATCACATAACCTGCAATCGTTTCACCTGAAGAAATCAGCCACGCTTTACCCAGATTGCCGTCCAACAGGAATTCGGCAAACAGCTTTTTCGACTCTTCCGCCGCCATCGGATAGCCGTCTATCGCGTAGAAATCCTGCATCATCAGCGTAATGGTATCAATGTCGTTGCTCGTTAGCGGTTTATACGTCGTCGGCATGGGCAATTTGTTTCAGTATCACTTCGGTGGCACCTTTATTCATCTTGACAAAAGTGCTGCAGATGTGTCCTTTTTCGTAGCGGATGTCTTCGTTTTGGATCAGGTTTTCAAAGGCTTCATTGAGCGTCGATTGGCTTGAAATGGAGATGCAGCCCTGCATATTCACCAGTGCGGTAGCTTCTGCAAAATGCGAATAGTTCGGGCCGATTACAATCGGGACACCGAAAGTAGCCGGCTCCAGCAAATTGTGTACACCAGGATTCCCAAATCCACCGCCCACATAGGCAATGTCGGCTTCACTGTAAATTTTGGTTAGTATGCCAATCGTGTCTACGATTAAGACCTCGTAATCCGAAAGGTCTTTGCCTTCTTTTTCAGAAAACAACACCGTTTTTTTGGAGATTGAGCTTTGCAATTCCTGAATCTGTTCTTTCTTGATATTGTGCGGCGCAATGATGAATTTTACATTACGCTTAGTTTTGTTGATGTAATCCACGAGCAGGTTTTCATCCTTGGGCCACGAACTGCCCACCACAATGGTCAGGTTGTTTTGTTTGAATTCGGTGACGAAATCGAGGCGATTGTCTTGTTCGAGTATGGCGGCGACCCGATCAAAACGCGTATCGCCAGAAACAGAAACATTGGTTTTACCTAGAGTAACCAGCAAGTCTTTTGAGGATTGGTTTTGGACAAAGAAATAATTGAAAGTATCGAGCGCACGTCGGTAAAATCCGCCGTACCATTTAAAGAACGCCTGGTCTTTCCTGAAAATACCCGAGATCAAGTAGGTTGGGATATTTCGGTTTTTGAGTTCGAGCAAATAATTGGGCCAATATTCATATTTGATGAAAAACACCAGTTCGGGATGTATCAAATCAAGGAATCGCTTGGCGTTTTGTGCCGAATCCAACGGCAGGTAAACCGTCACATCGGCCACCGTATTGTTCTTGCGCACCTCATAACCCGACGGCGAAAAAAAACTCAGTACTATTTTATGTTTTGGGTACTGCGCCTTGACTTTTTCAATCACCGGCAACCCCTGTTCATACTCACCCAAAGAAGCCGCATGGAACCAGATGGTTTGGTCTTCACGGCCAATTTTTTGCTCCAGCGTTGCAAAAACGGTGCGCCTTCCGTGTACGAAAAGCTTCATTTTCGGGCTGAAAACAGCTACGATTTCAAGCACAAATCCGGCAAAGGCGACAAAGAGGTTATACAGGAAAAACATAGCAAGTCAATTGTGCCCGCTAAAATACGCCTCTTTATAGAATTTTCATTGCCGTGCATCATTTAATTAGTAGTTTTGTGCTGTTTTTAATTCAAACAGGCAATGAAAAAAATCCAGATGGTTGACCTCAAAGGCCAATACGAAAAGATCAAAGAAACTGTAAACGCTTCTATTCAGGAGGTTTTAGATACCAACACTTACATCAACGGCCCCGAAGTCCACAAGTTCCAAAAATCGCTTGAGGAATATCTCGACGTGAAGCACGTAATTCCTTGTGCCAATGGTACCGATGCGCTCCAAATCGCCATGATGGGACTCGACCTGCAACCCGGAGACGAGGTCATCACTGCCGATTTCACCTTTGCCGCGACCGTTGAGGTTATTGCGCTTTTGCAACTCACGCCGGTTTTGGTGGATGTAGACCTGGTCAACATGAACATTTCAATAGAGGCGATCAAAAAAGCCATCACCCCAAAAACAAAAGCCATCGTTCCGGTACACCTCTTTGGGCGCGCCGCCAATATGGAGGCCGTGATGAAAATCGCCAACGAGAACAACCTATATGTAATCGAAGACAACGCCCAAGCCATCGGTGCCAACTGCCGATTCTCTGACGGGACCAAAAGAAAAGCAGGTACCGTAGGACATGTGGCCTCCACTTCATTTTTCCCATCCAAAAACCTGGGTTGTTACGGTGACGGCGGTGCCATTTTCACCAATGACGACGCACTCGCCCACAAATTACGCGGCATCGTCAACCACGGGATGTATGTGCGCTACCACCACGATGTAGTTGGTGTCAATTCAAGGTTAGACAGCATCCAGGCTGCCGTGCTCAACGCCAAGTTGCCGTTGCTCGATAGCTATAATGCGGCCCGCCAAAACGCGGCAAGAAAATACACCGCTATCTTACAAGGACATAAAAACATCATCGCGCCCAGCATTTGCGAGGTTTGCGATTGCCATGTTTTCCATCAGTATACTTTAAGGATTATCGATGCCGACCGCGATGCACTCATGCAACATTTGCTGGATAAAGGCATTCCGTGTGCCATTTACTATCCAATCCCATTGCATTCGCAGAAAGCGTATCTCGACCCGAGGTACAACGAAGCCGATTTCCCCATCACCAACCAATTGGTCAAGGAAGTCATCTCATTGCCCATGCATACTGAGCTCGATGATGAGCAAATCCGATTCATCACCGACGCCATTATCGAATTCCTAAACCGATAAGCGATGGAACCCGGAAATAAAAAGCTGCTCACCCAAGTCGTTCTTTTTATCGTTGTTTTTGCCGTGGCCTTCTTTGTCACGCGTTTGGTCTTAAAAAAATAATACAATTATGAAGATATTAGTTACAGGAGGTTTAGGATTTATCGGTTCACATACCGTAGTTGAATTGCAAAACGAAGGATTTGAGGTAGTCATCATTGACAATCTTTCTAATTCATCTGAAGAGGTGCTGAAAGGGATTGTTGCTATCACTGGCAAAACACCTCTTTTCGAAAAAATGGATTTGCGAGAAAAAATAGCAGTTCAAAATTTCTTCAAAAAGCATCAAGATGTTTCGGGCATCATACATTTTGCCGCTTCGAAAGCAGTTGGGGAAAGTGTCGAAAATCCATTACTTTATTACGAAAACAACCTCTCAACCTTAATTTATATACTTCAAGAGTTGCAGGAAAAACCAGAAGCTAATTTCATCTTTAGTTCTTCTTGTACGGTTTATGGTGAAGCGGAGAAAATGCCGATTACAGAAGATGCGCCAGTACAACCTGCCATTTCTCCTTACGGAAATACCAAACAAATAGGGGAAGAGATTATCAATGAAGTGTGTAAAGTAAGCGGTATCAACGCTATATTATTGCGTTATTTCAATCCGATGGGTGCACATCCATCTGCTGAAATTGGGGAATTGCCAATTGGTGTTCCACAAAATCTTATTCCATTTATTACCCAAACAGGCATCGGTTTACGCAAGGAATTATCGGTTTACGGTGATGATTATCCGACTCCAGACGGGACTTGTATTCGCGATTATATTCATGTGGTTGATCTAGCCAAAGCACACGTGATTGCATTGCAACGTCTAATCAATAAAAAGAATCTAGCTAAAGTTGAAACCTTCAATTTAGGAACGGGAACTGGAAGCTCCGTGCTAGAAGTCATCAATACTTTCGAAAAAGTTAGCGGCCAAAAATTACCTTATAAAATTGTCGGTAGAAGAGAAGGAGACATCATATCCGCTTATGCCAATACTGATAAAGCAAATCAAGTTCTGGGATGGAAAGCACAATCTACGCTTGAACAGGCATTAGCTAGCGCCTGGAAATGGGAACAGAAAATTAGAAGTTAGATGGTAAGACTGTGAGATTATAAGATAGAAAATCCCGAATTTGTATTCGGGATTTTTTTATTGTTTAATGATTTTCTTTACTAATTTGGAATTGGGTCCAGTAACTTCTAAAAAGTAAATTCCCTCTGGAAAGTCAGAAACTGAAATTGACTTTTCTATTTCATTGTTGCGGGTCTCAAATTGTTCTTTCCTAATAATTTGCCCCGAAATAGTCATGAACGAAAGCGAGTAATTTGCGTTTTCTATGGCATTTCCGATTAAGTGAAGTTGATCTTTTACCGGATTCGGGTAAAGTACCAATTCTGTCAATTCATTTGAAGAAATCCCCAATGGATTTTGTATTTGAAAGGTCTTAGAACAGGTTACTCCATTATACGTCGCTTGAAAAGTGTATAGTCCAGGAGCTGTGGGCAATACTTTTGAAAACCCCCAATAACTTACTTTATAAAATGTCGAAATTGGGTACGTCCAGCTGTTAAAGGTGCTTCCATTTGGATTTAATATTTTCAAGTCAACACTGGTTCCCACTGTGGCTTCTCGCAGAAAAATATAAAATTTTGCATATCCTGGGGCCAAACCTGCGCCCTGAAATGGGATGGTGAAAGAATCACTTTCGTTAGGCGTTTCCGTTGTTGGACAACCAGGGGCAACCAAATCGGTGGTGTTTACAGAAACTTTAAAAATGGCTGGGTTTGTATGTGCATTTTGACTTGCCCACCAAGAGGTCGCATTCAGTAAATTACAAGTTCCTGCAAATGGATCTTTATAGGAATTGGTCGCAGCGGACGTTCGAATTTCAAAATGTAAATGTGGTCCCGAAGAACTGCCCGAACTTCCAACAACTCCTAAATATTCGCCGACCTCGAC
The DNA here is from genome assembly GCA_029561105.1 of Bacteroidota bacterium. Taxonomy (GTDB): domain Bacteria; phylum Bacteroidota; class Bacteroidia; order Flavobacteriales; family Flavobacteriaceae; genus Flavobacterium. Next base: position 5,500 of record JAKQJQ010000123.1, on the reverse strand, counting down.
CGTTTGTCCTACAGTTTTTGAAGTGACACTTCCATTCTTCATATGCCAATACATCGCATAGGTCCCATCTGCGTGTTGAATAATTATAGAATTGGCGGGAATCGTATTAGAAACACAATTTCGATCAAAATTACCGTCGGCGCGCTGAATGATGGTTCCTGGTGCCGCGGCAATAACTTCAATTTGACTATTATCCATTTTGTAAAAAGCATACGGCCAAATTGAGATATCTGTGCCCTGATGCCCATCATAAGTATTCGATTCGCAATTGTAATCTTGTATGGCAGTCGTTGCAGTATTTTGGTCTACATAGGCAGCAATAAAGTGATAATTACATTGCGAAAAACCCGAAGCAGGGCGTAATGGCCAACTAAGAGAAGTTGTTAAAGCACTATTAGCACTTCGATTGGCAAACCCAATTTTCGCTACATTGGCGCTAATTTCGTTTTCAATTCTAGCGTATTCCTCCGCACTAATGCACGGATTTTGTTCATCATTTTTAGTGTATTCAAAACCACCGCTATCTATTGGAGAAAATCTATTTTCATTTTGTCCAAATAAGAAAGTGAACGAAAAAAAAAGAAGAAAAGTTGTTCCTATCGTAAAGTCTTTGTTCTTGATTTTCATAGGATTTCGATTTAAATGTAATTCAAATGTAAAAAGAAAATCCTCACAAACATCTGTTTATGAGGATTTTATTCAATGACGTGGTAGTGTTGTTTATGCGGATATTGTTTCGACTTCCTTATCTATCTTATTAACCAATCCAACCAAAACTTTACCCGGTCCAACTTCCGTAAATGAAGTAGCTCCATCGGCAATCATTTGTTGCACCGACTGCGTCCAACGGACTGGAGCAGTAAGTTGTATAATGAGATTTTTCTTTATCTCATTCGGATTCGAAACTGCAGCAGCGGTCACGTTTTGATATACTGGGCAAATAGGAGTCGAAAAGGTCGTAGCCTCGATAGCCGCGGCCAATTCTTCACGTGCAGGCTCCATCATTGGCGAATGAAAAGCGCCGCCAACTGGTAATAATAATGCGCGTTTGGCTCCCGCTTCTTTCATGGCTTCACAAGCTTTTTCAACGGCTGAGAATTCGCCAGAAATAACCAATTGCCCTGGACAATTATAATTTGCAGCGACTACAATTCCATCAATTGACGCACAAACATCTTCTACAATTTTGTCGTCTAATCCCAAAACAGCAGCCATGGTGGATGGTTTGATCTCACATGCTTTTTGCATTGCTTGCGCTCGTTGTGAAACCAATTTCAATCCATCTTCAAAAGACAAAGCGCCATTGGCAACCAAAGCTGAAAATTCGCCTAAAGAATGTCCGGCTACCATTTCTGGTTTGAAATCTTGTAACGTTTTGGCTAAGATTACGGAATGTAAAAACACGGCGGGTTGCGTAACATTGGTTTCTTTCAATTGCTCTGCGGTTCCTTCAAACATAATATCCGTAATACGGAAGCCGAGAATTTCATTGGCTTTTTCAAATAGATCTTTGGCCAAAGTTGAAGTTTCATATAATTCTTTACCCATTCCGGTAAATTGGGCGCCTTGCCCCGGAAAAACGTATGCTTTCATTTGGTGATAAATTTATTTTCAGCATCTCATCAATGCTAAATAGTTATGTTTAGTTTCAAATTTTGAAAAGCAAAAGTAGCATTTTTATTAGAATACAATGCCTTTCACAATAGTTTGCAATTCGATTTTTAATGCTGCATTGGTGATGCCGATTGCTGGGTCGAAATTGTCACGAAAACTAGGCAAAGTAAAGGTCGCCACTACATTTGCATCGTGACGAGGAAAGCGGTCTTTTGCCAATTCAAGTACACTTAATCCGCCACGTGGTCCTGGAGAAGTAGCCATTAAAAGCATTGGTTTTTGTTGAAATAATTTGTTGTTGTGGCGTGATGTCCAATCGAAAATATTTTTGAAAGCAGCCGAATAGGCTCCGTTATGTTCTGCCATCGAAATTAGTATCAAATCTGCAGAACCTAATTTTTCAAAAAAATCGATGGCCAATTGTGGAACACCACTTTCTATTTCACGGTCGGCAGAATAAATGGGCATTTCGTACTCATTTAAGTCGAGGATTTCACACACAACATTTTCAAATTGTGAACCCGCATAGGTCACTAATTGTTTATTAATCGAGTTTTTGCTGGAAGAACCGGCGAATGCGATAATTTTTTTCATTAAGAATTTTTGTAATAGGTTAGTGCGCCAGAAGGACATTTGTTGACGGTTGCAATAATTTTATCAGTCGTTGAATTTTCTGGAGTAATCCACGGTTTTTCTTTGGGTTTGAAAACATCTGGATTATTTTTTACACATTCGGCAGCATGAATACATTTGCTGTTTTGCCAAACAATGGTCACTTCGCCGTTGCTGTATTCCTTTTTTAAATCTTTTGCATCCATAGCGTATTATTATAATTTATAAAATGTCTTTAAATTCAGGTGTTTTGTCGAAAACACTTTTAGCAAACGGACAGAGCGGAATGATTTTGATGTTATTCGCTCGAGCGTATTCTACCGCTTTCACGACCATTTTTTTACCAAAACCCTTGCCTTCATTTCCAGGTTTTACTTCGGTATGATCAATAATGATTTTGTCGCTGCCGGCAAAAACGAAGGTCATTATGGCTTCATGATTCCCATTCACATCAATATAAAAGAACCCATTTTTATCGTTGATTTTTTGCAGTACTTCTGTTTCCATGGTTTTAGTTTGTTAACATGGGAACTTCCATTAATAATAGTTCGGCATCTGAAGTCGCTTCAAAAGTTACTTCATTGAAGTCGGTAATGCCAAGACCGTCGCGTTGTTCAAGTTGTTGCCCGTCTATTTTTACACTGCCTTTAATCACAAAAATGTATAAGCCATTGCCATCTAATTTGCGGTTGTACCTAACGGTTGTTCCAGCATCCAAATTGCCCATATGAAACCAGGCATCTTGATGAATCCAAACACCATCATCGTTAGAATTTGGAGAAAGAATTTGTTGAAATTGATTATGACGGTCTGAGGTGTCAAGCGTAATTTGTTGGTATCGCGGCTCCACATTTCTCTCTTTCGGAAACACCCAAATTTGCAACAAATTGGTTCTTTTATCGTGATTCGGATTGAATTCGGAATGTTGAATTCCAGTGCCGGCGCTCATGACTTGAACATCTCCGAATTTGATAATTTCGGTATTGCCCATGCTGTCTTTGTGTGCCAAGTCGCCCTCGAGCGGAATGGTGATGATTTCCATATTGTCGTGCGGATGTGTGCCAAAGCCCATTCCCGCAGCAATCGTGTCATCGTTGAGCACACGCAATGCCCCAAACTGGATTCTTTCAGGATCGTAATATCCCGCAAAACTAAAACTGTGGTAAGCATTGAGCCAACCGTGATCGGCGTGGCCTCTGGAGTCGGCTTTATGGATGATTGTTGTCATGTTGTATAAATTTAGTGATTATTATGATACAAATTTACACTCATCATGGGGTGTGGGCACTTAACCTGGATTAAGAAATTGAGGAGCTGATTCCCGCTTTCCGTTGCAATCTTTTACGTCTCCGTTGCACTGCGCCGTAAAAGGATTTTCACCTCAATCGGGGCTATCGCTGCCGCGAGGGCCTACTTTTGCCTCGCCGCAAAAGTAGCAAAAAGGCGGTCGGCACATAAGATTTGCTAAAAATCAATGCCAAAAGCCTAAACGAAAAAACTCGCCTGCGGCTCAGACAGCTTTTCGTTTTTAACGGCTTTTGGTATTGATTTTCTTAACGCAAATCTTATGACTGCCGCGCCAATTAGGAAGTGTTTATTGATTTTTGGCTTGCCCGCTGCGCCGAAAATTCTAACCGGAGATTTATCGTCCTTTGATTAGAAAACTTTCTTAGGAGGATTTTTCGTGCAGCGCAGCTAGCGAAAAATAAAATAGATACTTCCTACTTGGCGCGACGTTAAATTAGAATCGTAGACCCGAGGCCTCAGGCCGAACTGGCGAAGCAAAACAACGAAGAAAAGCGGCATCGGAGGGCGTGAGAGTCGAGCCTGTAAGGCGAGCGGCATAGCCCGGAGACCGCGTTCTGAGGTAGTTTTCAAGATTGTGATTTGGTCGCTAGGCCTTTTTGTAACTTTTGTGGCCAGACAAAAGTTAAAGAAAATTTTTACTTCTTCTACCTCACCGCTTTAATATTTGTAAGCGGTGTTCGGTGACCCGAGACCATAGGGCGAACGGATGCAATAATCTTCGATTTGCGGCGAGGCAAAAGTAGGGTTTTGTTTCTTTTTCAAAAGAAATCGCTTTGGCGCGAGCGAAACTACTTCCGCAACATGCGGCTTTTCATTTTACTAAAAAACTCCGGTGTCACGCCAATATACGAAGCGATCTGCTTTTGCGGCACACGCTGGATGATGTCGGGATAGCGTTTGCAGAATTTATCAAAACGTTCCTCCGCCGACAAGCTTAAATTATCCATCAAGCGTTCCTGATGTGCGACAAGCGAGTTTTCTGTGAGTATCCTAAAGAAGCGTTCGAGTTTGGGGATTTCGTGGTACAGTTGCTCTTGGTTTTCTTTTGACAGCAAAACCACTTCCGAGTCTTCGAGCACTTCTATGAAAAGCTGACCCGGTTTCTGCGAGAGCAAGCTGTACATGTCGCCGATCCACCAACCTTCGCACGCAAAACCCAAGACGTGCTCTACGATATGGTCGTTGATGCTAAAATTGCGCAGCAAACCGTGATTGACAAAGTAGGAATTTTTACAGATTTCACCCGCATGCAACACCATCGTTTTGGCTTTGTAATGCCTGACTTGGGTTTTAGAAAGCAAGTGTTGCTGCTCTTGTGGCGTGAGGTCTATAAATCGGGCAATATTTTGAAGGATGGGTTCCATTACGCCAGCACTTTTACCAAAGCTGCCGCTGCTTTTGCTTTTTCAACTATGGCTGCTACGGGCGTATCTAAAGTGTCACTGACCAAAGCCACACCCATTCTGCGGTAAGGTCTTGAGCTCGGTTTCCCGAAGATACGAAAATCTGTTTTTGGCAATGCAGCAATATTCTCGATCCCTGAATAAGTTGGGTTGGCCGAGTTCTCTGAGGCCAGGATAACCGCGCTCGCACCGGCTTTCTCTAAAGTGATTTCGGCAATCGGTAAACTTAGGATGGCGCGCAGGTGCAATTCAAATTCATTGAAGTTCTGCGTGCCCGCAAGCGTTACCATGCCCGTATCGTGCGGGCGCGGAGACAATTCCGAGAAATACACGCCTTCATCGGTCAGGAAAAATTCTACACCAAACAAGCCTGCACCGCCCAAAGCCTCGGTAACTTTTTCGGCCATGTCTTGCGCTTCGAACAAATCCTTATCGGATATTTTTGAGGGTTGCCAACTTTCCTGATAGTCGCCGCGTTCCTGTCTGTGGCCGATGGGTGCGCAGAAAAGCGTCGGGTTGTTATTTTGGGTCACCGTAAGTAAAGTGATTTCTGAATGGAAGTT
>JAKQJQ010000119.1 GCA_029561105.1 Bacteroidota bacterium | reverse complement strand
GTAAAAATTTCTGGATCGGGGTCTCGCTGCTTGTTGTGGCGTTGATTTTGACAGTATTTGTTTATGTGAGAATTTCTAAACGAATATCATTATGACACTCACACAAAAACAAAAACGTTACATTGCCGCAACCATTGTACGGAAAACACGTTCACTTGGTAATTGCCAGGCATTTGTATATTATTTTGATGGTAGATTTGACGTATTAATAGATTCAAAATTTACCGATACTTTTCACGAGCTTTTATTCACCATTGAATTGGATGGCGAAAATCAGCCTTATTCTCAAAACGCGATTTATAAAATTATAGAACAAAAGGAATCATGAAACTAAAAAGAGTATCAGGTAAACGCTCCACCAGGGCGAGCCGCAAATTTGAAAATGCCGAATTGCTACGCAATGCGGAAGAACGTAAAATTATACAACAATGAAAGACTACACGTTAAAAAGTGCCGCATCAGAGAGAGAATTGATGCGTATTGACGAAAAACCACGTTATGGTGAACTAAAGCGCATGATAGATGCCCAGAAGAAACGCGAAAAAGGGCTTGTGCCATTGCGTATTGATAAAACAACGGTAATCCTTGTTAAGCCCGAAAACGCAACACGAGAATATGCACGTTCCTACGATGAGCGTGTAAGACGTAACCGGTATATTTACAGAGGCGAAAAAGGTGCGGGGGAGGATGTAAAATGATTGCTATTATACTTCTTATCGGGTGTTTGCTGGATGGTATAGGTCAAATGTTTGACGGTGTACGCAAGTGATTGAGGCGGGACGATGCCTATTACGGGCGTTGTCCCACCTTTTTTTATGCGCCTACCTGGTGTGTCGTGTGGTGTCGTGTCGTGTCGTGCTGCCGCGACCATGGTCTGCATGACTGCTGAACGACTGCTGAACGACTGCTATGGGACTGGGCGAACGACTGCCAACCACACCAACAAATAACAGCCAATCGCACAACTGAACGAACGACCTAAATAACCAACCGAACGATTAAAAATTTATAAAGATATTTTGTAGTGTAATAATTTTAAACTACCTTTGTAGCAAAAGCATAATATTATGGAAAAGGATAGAAAATATGTATCGTGGGTACGTGTATCCACAAAGAAACAGGGCGACTCAGGTCTTGGGCTTGAGGCGCAGAAAGCCATTAACCGATACTTCATGAACAACCGGGAACCTATTGCGGAGTTTGTAGAGGTATATAGTGGTACGAAACTTGATAGATGTACGGAACTGCAACACGCCATTGCGTATGCCAAGGCGAACGATGCCATGTTGGTTATAGCCAAGGCTGATAGGTTCAGGAATGCAAAGGACGCATTGGCGATATTGGATGAGATGGGCGAGGAGAACATCCGATTTTGTGATGCTCCGAGCAGTTCGCGACTAATACTGACAATGTTGTTCGCCGTGTACGAGCATCAGGCGATTATCGGGCGAATAAACACGAAACTCGCATTGGATGTACGTAAGAAGCAGATTGCCGAGAAAGGTGGTTTTACGTCAAAAAACGGTGTATGGCGAACGAGTCTTGGACGACCCGAGATACCCAAGGAGCATATATTGAAAATGGCTGAGGCATCGGCGCAGTCGAGAAGGGAAGCGGTGCTGAGCGATGAGAAGTATCAGAACGCCATAAAGATTGCACGTGACATGCGTGAGCGTGGAGCCACGTTACAGGAGATATGCGGCACTTTGAATTCAC
>JAKQJQ010000113.1 GCA_029561105.1 Bacteroidota bacterium | reverse complement strand
GATTTTTCGCCCTGCCGCATGACTTCATCGAGTTCAATGTGTCTGATTTCCTTTTGGTAATGCAGCGCCAAAGTACGCGTATCGAGCGCCGGCGAGATATCCAGGTTTACCGGCGGCAATTGCGCAGTATCACCCAGCAAGATCATTTTGCAATTGGCTCCCGAATAGATGTAAGATACCAGGTCATCGAGCAAGGAACCGTTTTCATACAATTTGCTTTCCTGATTTACGTCTGAGATCATCGAGGCTTCATCGACTATAAAAATGGTGTTCTTATGTTTATTGGGTTGCAGCGTAAAACTGAGACCGTCACCCGAATTTTTCTTGGGGAAATAAATTTTCTTATGGATGGTAAACGCGGGCTTCTGCGAGTAATTGGCGATGACTTTGGCCGCGCGCCCGGTTGGCGCAAGCAGCACGTATTTGCGGTTGATTTCTGAAAGGTTGTTGACGAGTGTTGAGATGACAGTGGTTTTCCCGGTTCCGGCGTAGCCTTTGAGTACAAAGATTTCGTCGTTGTTTGAATTCGAAGCAAACTGCGCCACCATCTGGAAAAAAATGTCCTGTTTGTAGGTGGGTTGGAATGGGAAATTGCGTGTGAGGACGCTGTAAAATTGCGTGGCATTCATGTGGGCGAAGGTACGTTATTACGCGAAGACACGCAAAGCAGATGCGAAGATGCGCAAAGAAAAATAGCTGCAAATTTGCATTGGTGTGCCTTTGCCTCTCCTTCGCGAAACCGCTACGTCACCTCATGAAAATCATCAATCCCCGAGCCTAGCCCCGATGGCAGCGGCTATCCTTTTGGGTAGTGAACAGCGCAAAAGATTACTTCACAATAAAATATTTTTAATTGTGTTCGGTCAGTTCGCTTCGCTTCGCTCGGGTAAAGCGTACAGCGGGACAAAGCATCAAAAAGCCACAGAACTTTCTGCTCGTCGAAATTAAAACTTTATAAAAAAATTGTAAGTTTGCGTGGCACCAAGCCAAGAATAAAACTATGCTCGTAAATCCGGCCAATATTACCGAAAAAAAATATAAGAAACTCACCGTGAAAGTCGCGCCGGGTAGCATGGCTTTCTGCAGTTTTGATACGCTCAACCAAATACCATTGGCTTTTAGGGAAATTGCGTTTGACCCTTCCGACAAAAAAACGGTGGTTGAATATTATGCCGATGCCTTTGCCAGCCATGAAGAACTGGGCGATTCCTATGATGAAGTGGTGGTACTGCACGACAACAACCTGGCTACTTTTGTCCCGGCTGCTTTGTTCGACGAGGATTGCCTGGGCAATTACCTGCAATTCAACAACAAGGTTTTTGAGACCGATTCTTTTGCGTTTGACACGCTGGCGTCGTACCAGATGAATACGGTGTACATCCCGTATGCCGACATCAACAATTTCTTTGTGGACACCTTTGGCAATTTTGTATACAAACATGCCCATACCGCTTTGGTTTCTAAACTGTTGGAGTTGTCTAAAAACGTAGACGAAAAGAAGATGTTTGTACACATGGCCGCCGGTCATTTTGAAATCGTAATGGTACAGAACCAACATTTGTTGTTGTTCAATTCGTTCGATTACAAGACGCCCGAAGACTTGATATACTACCTGCTTTTCACCGCCGAACAACTCAACCTGAACCCCGAAACATTCAGGCTTGAATTTTTGGGTGACATCAGCCAGGACGATGCGTTCTTTGCCATCGCGTATAAATACATCAGGAATGTTTCGTTGTTTGACACTGCCGATCTCGAGCAGAAAAACGCGCTCAGCGCCCAAGACAATCGCAGGCATTTTATCCTTTTACAATCGTGAGGATTATTTCTGGCAAATACAAAGGCCGACGCATTTCGCCACCCAAAAACCTTCCGGTACGGCCAACGACCGACATGAGCAAGGAATCCTTGTTCAATGTACTCAACAACCATTTTGATTTTGCCGATCTTAAAGTGCTCGACTTGTTTGCGGGAACCGGGAACATTTCTTTTGAATTCGCTTCACGCGGCAGCGCCAACATCACTTCGGTAGACGGTGACTTTGGCTGTGTGAAATTCATCAAACAGACCGCGTCGGAGTTTGACTTCCCGATTGCCGCCATCAAAAGTGATGTGCTGGCTTTCGTTGCCAAAACCAAGGTGACTTACGATGTTATTTTTGCCGATCCACCCTACAACCTAGACCAAAAAACTTTTGAGAAAATAGTGCTTTCTGTCTTTGAGCACGAGCTTTTGGACGGATCTGGGATGATGATCATTGAACACTCCAAGCACACCAAACTTGAGCACCTGCCTCATTATTCGTTCCAGAAAAATTATGGTGGGTCGACGTTTTCTTTTTTTGAGTTTGAGCAAGCCGAAACACCCGATTAGTGCATCGGATAAACCGAATAAATAAAATTACCGGCATTGGTTTCCCAAATGGCAAAGTCAAGATTGTCAACGTTGCCATCGCCATTAAGGTCGGTCACATAGTCGCCAAAGGCAAACTCGCTCGCATCGGTTTCCCATAACCCAAAATCGAGATTGTTAATGTTCTCGTCGTCGTTGATATCACCCGAATAAATCGCCCAGACACCGGATTCCACTTCCAGCATATTATCGCCATAAGCTTGTGATGCGGCCAGTGAAAAATCATAGTACAACGGTTCTGCACCCAGTTTCTTGGGAAGCGCGCTCCAGGTCTGCAATACATTTCCGCCTTTCACGACGATGTAGTAATTGCCTTTGAGCGGCGGGCTAAAGTTACAGTCTAGCGAACCATTGGTGTGCAAAATAGCTGTGGTAGTGCCTGCGGGTTGTAGCGTCACCGCTTCGAAAAGCTGAACGGTCAATGTTTCTACGTCGTCTGCACTTGCTCCGGCCACGCCTTGATTGAGTTTCACAGGAACCATTGCGCCTGCACCATTGTAGTAACCTTCAACGAAAAGCTTGAGACTTAGATCGGTTTTGCCGATCATTAGTGAAACAACGTTGTCTTCATCATTGAATTCTAGGGTTGAAGGGTTAATGATCCTTGCGTAAATCGTCGTGTCGTTGTCGTAGACAGTCCAAGGCATCTCAATTGTGATACTGCTATTGGCGCCAACCGAAATATGTTGGGTGCCGATGGCAATTTCCTGAAAAGCATCGTTAATATAATAGAACTGCAAATCGGCCAGGCAAAGAAGATCACCGTTGTTGCCAATCACTGCGTTGAAAACGATGTTGGCGTTTAGCGCAGGTGAATAGTTGGCTGTCGTGAAACTCTGGAAATATAGGTTAGACGCTTCTCCTACGATGATGGCTCGCGTTGCAGTATTGTTGAGCTCATCAGATTCTACCACGGCATTACCGCTATCGATTACTGTCCTGATGGTATGCGTGCCCACAACAGTTGAAGACCAGTTTACCGGTATATGTATCGTTTGGTTTTGGCCAGATGGCAATCCACTTACGGTTGTCGTGTAGAGTAAATCGGCATCAACAAAAACCTTAAACTGCATGCTGTCACTGATGTTTGAATTGCCGATATTTTCATACGTAACGTCAAGCTGGATTGGCTCTCCCGGATCTGGATTAAGCAGCGATGGATTGATATATTGCGACAGAACCCGTAAATCAGGTAACGTGGTGGCCTGGATTGAGCGGATGAGTACGTTGTTGGATTCATCGCATTCTGTATAGACATGATTCGGGTCGACCGTCATCACAAAAGTATAGGTGCCAATTTCAGGAACCACAAAAGTCTCAGGAAGCGCCGCAACATAAGGGCATGCACAGTTTTGCTGGATGTTGTTCACCAACACTGTTCCCAAGTCAACTAAACCATCCAAGCCAGGGCCGCTAACTTCGAATTTTACCTCAACCGAGGAGGCATCATACAAATGATATTGGTTAAACGCTACACTAACCGGAACCTCCTGATGCTTTACATAAGAATACTTCCAGAAATCGTCACCGCAAACAACCGGCCTGTCAACGGGTTGGAAATCCCAGCAGAGTTCGCCTTCGATTTGGTTGTCGTCTTCGCTGAATTCATCGATGAGGTTGTTATAATCTGCCATGACTTTCAATGTTCGCGTAGCCGGAGCCACAGACGGCACGGTCATCGTTAGCACTGCCGATGCACCCGGAGCGAGATCGTAACTGTATGCCATGTCGTAATACAATTGATCTGTAATTTTAAAGCGCACGTCGATTGGGGCGTCGGCTGTTGCATTCCCGTTATTGAGGATAGTTGCTGTATAGATAACTATTTCGGGATGTTGCGGATCCACCGGTAGTACATCGAATACTTCACAACCCGAATCGAAAGCGAGGTTAGGCTTGCAAGCCGTAATGTATTTGTGGTAAATGTTGGTGTTGTTGGTTTCATCGGTTTCGGTAACGGCGTTGTTTACGTCGCAGCGCAATTCAAAGGTGTAATGCCCGACGGTATCAAATACAAACGGCTTGGTAAAATAATAAGGACTGCCTGCATCTATTCCGGCTATTGTCTCGTGCAAAGTGTCGAGCAGTATACCGTCGCGTTTTACCAATATGTCACAATTGAAAGTACCGGTAGCGCTGCAGCCCTCATTCGATATGATAAAGCCCATACTGTTATTGGCCTCGCACAAAAATTCAGAAACAGGAAAAGAAACGCCCAAAGCGATATCGGGCTGTGGTTCCCGAACGATTACGTTCCCGAAATAACCAATATTGTTGCCTTCATTAGTCTCCGCAAGTTGGTGGTCGTAATCACAATGCAGCTCAAAAGAATAGTTTCCGGGAGACGGATAATTAATGAGTTTTGTAAAACCATATTCCGTTCCTGCATCAATTGCTGCTATGGTTTCGTAATAAGTCCCGATTACCACCTCGTCTTTCTTCATGAAGATTTCACAATTGAAAGCACCGCTGGCCACACCGCCCAAATTCATCACCGAGAAGTTTTCAGTTCGTGTTGTTTCGCAAGTACTGCCGCTTGGCCCTGAAGCCGGGTAAATGTCCGGCATATTGGGCAGTACCGTTACGATCATACAACCCGAATTGTTATTTTCATTGGCCTCAGAAATGCTGAACTCACCATCAGCCGTAGCGCAAATGCTATAAGTTCCGGGCGTATTGAAAACGATGTTGCTGAACGAAGTCGTGAAAGAATCGTAAGGATCCAATGCCGGAACCATCAAGTCGCTAACCTGCTGACTGCCCGAATCCTGGCTGAAATGTAACAAAGTTGGGCTGCTGATTGCCGCGCAACTGTTCATTACCGTCACATTGCCCAACACCGATTGCCCTTCAATAATTGTGGCTGATGCCGGTTGAATCGCTACCGAAAGATCAGTAATGCAAGTGACAACGGGTGTGATCTTTTCAAAAGTAAGGTTAAAATAACCCGTAAAGGTAAAATCGGTCATCTCGCCTTCAATATGGTAAATCCCGGGCGATTCGGGTGCGGGAATACTGCAAAAGAAATCACCATAAGCATTGGTGTAGCCAAAACCCGTACGGCCGGTTTCGACTATCCGTACATTTACCGTTGCCCCGGAAACAACGTCATCGGGCAACGTTCGCAACGCATCGTAATACCTGCCACTGCCGCTTACATACACAAAGGTATCGGGTGCAGCGTACGAAACCTCGGGGCTTATCGTTTCATTGATCACATCAATGCCGCCGAGCAGGTTGTAATTGCCATTGATGAACGGCCGCACCGCCGAATTGTTAAACTCATTGGTTTCGCTGATGACATCCGTATAATCGATTACCACCTGCATCGGGCACCAGGCGGGCTCGGCGGGTGTCATAATGTCCCAGCTCACGATAGTCGACGCCTGCGGAGCCAGCCCCGAAACCAAAACATCGCCATAAACAATATTGGTATCGTACTGGTTGACCAAATGCGCGTAAAAAGACTGCGTTGGATAATCGCTGGCATTGCGGATCACGGCACTTACTGTTAACGGTGATGAAACCGCAGGATGGTTGGTACTCAGGGTAATGTCGTTGGCGAAAATCTGCAAATCTGGATCGATGCGTACATCAGGGTAATTGAACGGTCCAAAAGTTGTCAAACAACCCGAATGGCTGATTTGTATACGGGTTTCCCAGTTTACGCCATTCGGAAGGTTATTGATCGTAGCGATGTAGCGCTTGCCGTCGGCGGTGTTCAGGTCGTTGACATCGTAAGGTGTCATTACCACTACCCGATCGGACGAATCATTGAGCACGCCGTTCCCTTCATAATCGAGGTAAACCCTCGGAAACGAAGTCGGCGGCAAAGTATTGTTAGCATCGTAATAAACTGCTTCGAATGAAAATGTCGTATAGATCGTTCCAGTCAGCGGTGCGCAAATCGACGTGGAAAAATTAGGGCTTGATGAAAATTCCAAACGCTGTGCGACAGGATTGATACTAGCACTAGCATCATTGCAATCGCCTGAAACTGCCGAGTAACCTACGGGCGGCGATGATTCGCAGAGCAAAGCGGTTGCCAATGATCCAAAGCCATCATGGTCTGCATCGACATAGAAAGACAACAGTTGATGGATTGCGGGATTGTTGTCATTACAATCGGTATTGTTGGTAACGAACCCCGACGGGATCGTAGTATAATCGGTACAGAATGTAACCGGATTTACCGCTCCGTAGCCGTCTGAATCGTTATCCTCATAAAAGGTAATTAATACAAATTTGGTGTCATCGGTGTCATCACAATCATTTTGATTGGACACGTAACCCAGAGGCGCAAAACACGCTTGCACAGTAGCCGTTGGATCGCCTTGACCGTCTGAATCGGCATCCCGATAATAAGTATTTTCAGGGTAACGAATGAGCAATGCGGTATTGTTCTGAGCCACATTCAATGTTTCGCCTAAAACGTCGCTGCGGGTAATACTGGTGATGGTCAATGTTTCGCCTTCATCCAAGGCCGCAAAAACAATTTGCAAAATGGCATTCCCGTATAGGTCGGCCGTAACGTTACCGGCAGTCTGCTCCTGACCGGTACCGATGCGATAACCTACTGTCGAAACACTATTAGGAAACAATCCGTAAATGTAAACCGAAGCAGCCGAACCCGCACAAAAATACACCGGCGCAGAAACACCTCCGTAAACCGGTAATTGGTTGGTACACGAACTTTCCACCTCGGCTACGCTGAAACATCCTGCCGCATTGGCTGAAATGTAAACCGAAGGGTTAGAAATATAATTGCATACGCTCGTGGCATTGCACAAAGACAATTGCGGATTGCCGTTGATTTGCAGGCTGGTAATGCCTGATGTTGTCATTTGGTTGAGTCCGTAGATACTATTTAACGTATCATTATAGTTAATAGCGATACTTCCGTTAACTGTGGTTAGGTGCGACAACGCATTAAGGTTGGTGAGTTGCGGGTTATTTGAAATGTTGATGCCGCCTACAGAAGTGAGGCTCGCAAACGAAGGCAGTTGTGTTAGGCTAGTATTGTTGTATACCTCAAAATTGCCTCCAATTGAAACCAAATTGGTGAATCCCTGCAACGAAGTAAGCATGGATGGCGGATAGAACCAATAAGTAATTACAGAAAAATTGCCGCCCACGCTGATTAGATTGGGCAGCATTGATAATGTTGTTGGCTTCGCAGCATCTATGGTAAAGTTCCCTGTAATGGTCACAAGGTTATCCAAACCCGAGCAGTCCTGCAAGGCAGGCAAATTAATTAAATTCAAATTCACGACAGAAGTAATCTGGCCGAGCCCGTTGAGATTTACAATATCGGACCCCGAAATGTACAATTCGCCAACCGCATTACATCCAAAGTTGTAATCGTAATTGTCAACATCCTGTTGCGAATACAAGTAAACATTTTGGCAATTTTGGGGTTGGCCACATGACACCAAGACTTGCGTATTACTATTGCAACCGCGCGCATTATCGGTAATATTATTGGAGACAACCGGAATCAATGAACAAATTGCCGCCATATTACACAAGGAAAGCTGCGGGTTAGACGTAATGGTCAACCCCGTCACACCTATTGTAGAGAGGTTATCAAGACCCGAAAGCGAAACCAGCATAGGATTGCTCGCAACATACAACTGACCATTAATCGACGAAAGGTTAGACAATGCCGAAATATTGGTAAGTGCAGGGTTATCATATAAATTAAAATGGTCACCAACGCTCGTCAATGCATTGAGTCCGGCCATAGTACTATTTAGATTGTTGGTAATTCTAAAATACCCGCCGATGGCCGACAATGCAGTCGTGGTTGGCAAAGCGGTCATGCTGGTATTATTGTATACATCATAAAAACCGGTAATTGTCTGCAAACTGCCAAAACCCGTAAACGAAAGCAAGTTCGTGTTATTGGTAATCTGGAAATTCCCGCCAATGGTCTGCAAGTATGTAAATCCAGAAAAAGTACTGAGCGCAGTGATGTTATTTATGGTAAAATTGCCGCCGATAGTTTGCAGCGACGAGAAATTCATAGTCAAGTTAGATGCCATCTCGCCACTCACATCGAAATTACCGCTGATGGTATGAAGTTGGTTCAGGCCAGAAAAATCGGTTAGTAACGGGGCCGAGGAAATGCTCAACGACTGCACACTTGTCAATTGCGAAAGCCCGTTGAGGTTGGTGATGTCATTGCCCGAAATGTACAGGCTGCCTTCGAGCGAAGTACAACCGTAATTCATTGGGTAATTATCCACATCCTGTTGCGAAGACAAACTCACGTGGTAACAATTCTGGGGCTGTCCGCACGAAACCCTGATTTGGGTAACCGAATTACAACCAGGGGCGTTATCATAAACCGATGAAAAGTTGGTTGCGGTACAAAACCCGGGCTTGTTGCACACCGACAACTGCGGATTGCTGTATATGTGGATATTTGAACCAACAACAAGGTCAGGATCGGTAAAGCCCAGATTGGTTAATACAGTATTGTTGCTCACATTGAATGTACCGGCTACCTGCTCTAAACTCGGAAAATTAACAGTCGTTAGCGACGGATTCGAAAGGACGCTAAGGCCTTCATTAATAGTAACCAAATTGGGGAAACTGATACTCTGCAAAGCTGCATTGCTGTTCAAATAAAGCGTTCCCTGCATGGTGTGCAAACTATTAAACTGCGAAATGCTTTGCAGACTGTTGTTGTTCTGGATGGCGAGCTGAGAACCCAATTGCGTCAGGCTCGAGAAATTGGGTAATTGTTGCAACAACGGATTGTTTGTAATCGTTGCCAAACCACGGATGTATTGCAGGCTTCCGAACCCGTTGACCTGCGTAAGCAAGCTCGAATCCGAAATTGAAAAAGTACCATAGTCAGAGCCCGGATAACCAATCCTGGTGAGGCTGGAAAAACCGCTGAGGCTGGAAAGGAATTCGGTAGTGACATTGAAGTTGCCGTCTAGGGTTTGCAGGCTGTTGAATCCGTTCATCGCTGCAGGGGTTTTTGCCAGGATGTTGATATGGCCGCCAATATGCGTGAGGTTCGGGAATAAATTCGATCCATTGATGTTTGGCACATTATAAAAGTGAAGGCTACCTCCTATGCTTGTCAGGTTGTACAAACCGCTGATATCGCTAAGCGGATAGTTCACATCCGAACCATTACTATACGAAGCGATCTCCACGTCGCCGGTAACCGACGTGAGCTGACTCAGACCATCGAGGTTGGCGACTTCAAAATAAATATGGATGCCGCCGATGCTGGTGCAACCCGGATAATTCGTTGCGAAATTGTCTACATCGGCCTGACTGTAAAAATATATTGCTCCGGTCGGGCATTGGCAAAATCCTACATTGGCACACAAGAGCATGGCAATGACAAACACGTACAGTTTTTTCATCTTGGTGAAATTTTTTAAATAAATTTTGCAGGTAGAAAACAAGGAGACTTGTAGGAATGCTAAACTTAACCAAAAAAGAAATCTAAAAAAATACCTATCAACTGGTATTTTTTTAATTTTCAACTGGTTAAAATTTTATAAATTAGCATGAAACGCCGGATTATGGATTTAGCTTTTTACAGTGAAGCCAGAAAAGTGTGGTCGCGCATTACCAAAAATGCCGTCCCTACTGAGACAGTTTTCGATTTTGACTTTCAGAAAAAAATACTCGACATTTTCCAGATTGGCAATTACTATTATTATATTTTCGACATCAAAAATCTCAGGTTTGAATTCATGAGCCCCGAGATTGTGAATGTGTTGGGCTATAAACCGGCAGAGCTCAATGTAGAGTTCTTCATGTCTAAAATTCATCCGGATGATCAGGTGGTGTTCCTCAATCACGAAAATACCGTCATCGATTTTTTCAGCAAGCTGCCACACGAAAAGTTCAAAAAATACAAAGTAAGTTATGATTATCGGGTGCGCAACGCTTCTGGCCAGTATTTGAGAATCCTGCAACAAGTTGTGGTTTTGCAATGTGACGAACACAGAAACCTGCAGCAGACTCTAGGTGTGCATACAGATATCAGCAACCTCAAAACCAATAATCAATCGGTGTTGTCATTTATAGGACTTGACGGTGAACCGTCATTTTACGATGTGGACGTACGCCAAGTATATAAACCATCGCGTGATATTTTCACCAAGCGTGAAAAGCAAATCGTGCAGTTGTTGCTCAATGGCAAACAAACCGCCGATATTGCCAGGACACTTTCAATCAG
The DNA here is from genome assembly GCA_029561105.1 of Bacteroidota bacterium. Lineage (GTDB taxonomy): Bacteria > Bacteroidota > Bacteroidia > Flavobacteriales > Flavobacteriaceae > Flavobacterium. The sequence goes on along the minus strand of JAKQJQ010000113.1, from coordinate 5,135 downwards.
CAAATTTACCGTAGACACCCATCGAAAAAATATCCTAATAAAGACCAAAACCAAAAATGCACTTGAACTGGCCATTAAGGTAATCACCGAAAACCTTGTTTAAACCGATTCAAAAATCAGCGTTGAAATCAGGCTCAGAAGACCCGAGCGAAGCGAATCGACCGAACACCAAATAAATCTTTAGATTGTGAGGTAATCATTCTCGCTTTTTGCAATCACAATCGTCGCCACCGAATTGCCGATCAGGTTAGTAATGGCGCGCGCCTCACTCATGAATTTATCCACGCCGAGCAGGAACGCTAAACCTTCTACGGGAATTTTGTGGATGGCCGTAAGCGTAGAAGCCAACACGATAAATCCGCTTCCGGTAACGCCGGCTGCACCTTTGGAGGTTATCATGAGGATTCCGATGATGCTTGCCATTTCAAACCAACTCAAATCAACGTCGTACAACTGCGCGAGGAAAATCACTGCCATCGATAAGTAAATGGAGGTTCCGTCAAGGTTGAACGAATAACCCGTGGGAATCACGAGTCCCACTACCGATCGGCTGCAACCCAATTTTTCGAGCTTGACCATGATGGATGGCAAAGCCGCTTCGGATGAGGAAGTCCCCAGAACAATCAGCAGTTCTTCTTTAATATAGCGAAGCAACCCAAGGATGCTGATCTTGTAATACCTGAGGATACTACCCAAAACCACAAAAATGAACAGCGCCATGGTAATGTATACGGTGAGCATAAGTTTGGCGAGCGGAATGAGGGTTTCGAGCCCGAATTTTCCGATCGTGTACGCCATTCCGCCGAATGCTCCGATTGGTGCCAGATACATCACGTATTTCAATCCCGTAAAAACAATTTTTGACAGCCTGCCCAAGAACAAAATAACTGATTCGCGTTGTTTGATGAAATTTAAAGCCACGCCTACAATAATAGCCGCAGTTAGAACCTGTAGTGTGGTATTGGCCAGAAAGAAATCCATCCAACTGAAAGCCTTTGGATTGGCCGTGAATTTCGCCGGATCCTGAATGCTAAGTCCCGATTTGTCGACTTTTCCGGGTTGTATAAGATACGCCACAGCGATACCAATCACCAGCGCAAACGTCGTCACAATTTCAAAATACAACAACGATTTGGCCCCAATGCGCCCCACTTTTCTAAGGTCGCCCATACTTGAAATGCCCAAGACAATGGTCAGGAAAATAATGGGCGCGATAAACAGTTTGATGAGATCAACGAAAGTCTTGCCTACGATTTCCATCTGCATCGCTTGCCCAGGAAAATAATGCCCGAGAAAAATCCCGAAGAGGATGGCGATGAGCACCCAAAATGTGAGGTTGGTGAGAAGTTTAGCTACCAAACTTTGAGCTTTTATTTTCATCGATGGAAATTGACCATTATACCAATTGACCCGATACCTTGCACCTTCTACCTTGTACCTTGTACCTTGCACCTTACACCCTGCATCCTGGAACTAAAAAAAAGCAGACCTATAAGCCGGATTCTGTATTCCGACGGATCGGAACCCTTATCATTTATCTGGGCCTGGAGTTACCCACAGGCTCTATCTTTCTACCCTTCAGCAACGAACGAGAAGCCCTTAACTGCTGATATACTTGAAATTTCACCGCATAGAGTTTACCTGGTTTCACTACAGCCGAACTGTACTTGCTTTCTGTTGCACTTGTCCTAACCGCAATTGCTTGCAGCCGACGGATGTTATCCGCTATGCTTCTCTGTGGTGTCCGGACTTTCCTCCACTCCTAAGAGCAGCGATAAGGCGGTCTGCGGCGCAAACTTACAACAAAATTTGCCAGTGCAGCTAATTTTATAACTTTCTGTTCTAATAGCATAAGCAAAAGCGGGTGGTTTGGAACTAATTTTATTCCTAGAAATAACAAACTAAAACACACCATCATGGAACGTCAGATGTATCATTACGCCACAGTCTCGAGGGCTTTAGAAGAATTGGCTCAAAAAGGATTCACGGTAGACTTCAATACGCAGGAAAAGCGCATTATTGACAGCCCGCATGATTTTGAGATTGAACATGTCTATCGTTATGAAGGCGAAAGTGATCCAGGCGACGAAGCAATGGTATTCGGGATCAAATCCAGCACCGGCGAAAAAGGCGTTTTCGTGGCCGGACTTTCGGCCTTTACCGACAACAGTGCCGCTATGGTCCTCAACGAACTGAGCATCAAAGGGCGTAAGGATCAAGAACAAAACAACCACTGATTGGCGCATGAACCGGCTCCAGTCGAAACTCGAAAAAATCGGGCGCGATCCTAAAATTACAGCCAAATCGGTAGGGTTGCGCTATTCGGTTAATATCAACAAAGGCTATTTTCGGTACCAAACCGAGGGTGGCTTTTTTTATGTGGATGACCAAGGCAAAAAGATCAGAAGCAAGGCACTCTTAACGCGATTCCAAAAACTCGTACTACCGCCGGCCTGGGAAAACGTCTGGATTTCACCACACGAAAACGGACACCTGCAAGCCACCGGAATCGATGCCAAAGGACGCAAACAATACCGTTACCACGCGCAATGGAACAAAATCCGCAACCAATCCAAATTCTATAAACTGCTTGGGTTTGCAAAAGCGCTGCCTGTCATCCGCAAACAGGTAGACGCCGATCTGGCACGCAATGGGCTGCCGTATGAGAAGGTGTTGGCACTTGTGGTGAAACTCATTAAACTCACCAACATCCGCATTGGCAACGACGCTTACAAGAAATTGTACGGTTCGTTTGGGCTCACTACGATGCAGGACCAACACGTCAAGTTTGAAAAATCTAAAGTATGGTTTGAATTCATCGGTAAGAAAGGCATCAAACACAAAATGGGTCTCCATAGCAAGAAACTCGTAAACCTGATCAAAAAATGCAAGGACATACCGGGACAGGATTTGTTCCAGTATTATACTCCTGACGGACAGCATTGCTGTATCGGCTCGTCGGATGTCAACAACTATCTTAAGGCGATTACCGGCGAAGACTATACCGCAAAGGATTTTCGTGCCTGGGCCGGAAGCGTCAAGGCGCTCGAGTGTTTCAGGAAACTCGAACGTCCCGAAAGTCAAACCGAATACCGCCGACGGGTTGTAGAAGTCCTCGATGAAGTCGCCTCAAATTTGGGTAACACGCGCGCCGTTTGCAAAAAATATTATGTACATCCCACGGTAATGGCGGCTTTCGAGAACGGCAATATTGCCAAATATCCGCCAAACAATCGCAGACGCAAACTGGATCCCGAAGAATATGCTTTGGTGGATTTACTGGAAAATGAAAAGATTGCGGAGGTCTTAGGCTGATGCAGGAAATGCCATTTCGTCTATCTATCCATTCAGGTTGCACCCATTTGAATCGTTTATAACTTTTCACTTTTCACCCGCAGAATCGTTCTGAACTTTAAATTTTAAAGTTATATTTGCTACTCTTTATTTTTCTATGGAACAATTTGTAGTATCGGCGCGTAAATACCGTCCGCAGACATTCAAGGATGTTGTGGGGCAACAAGCCATTACCAACACTTTACTCAATGCCATCGAGACCAATCACCTCGCTTCTGCCCTTTTGTTTACTGGTCCGCGTGGTGTGGGGAAAACTACCTGCGCAAGGATTTTGGCGAGAAAAATCAACCAGCCGGGTTATGACGACCCGAATGAGGATTTCGCATTCAATGTGTTTGAACTCGATGCCGCGTCCAACAACTCGGTAGATGACATCCGCAACCTGATCGATCAGGTACGCATCCCACCGCAAACCGGACAATATAAAGTATACATCATTGACGAGGTGCACATGTTGTCATCGGCTGCGTTCAACGCCTTCCTCAAAACTTTGGAAGAACCTCCGAAACATGCGATTTTCATTTTAGCGACAACAGAAAAGCACAAGATCATCCCCACGATATTATCGCGCTGCCAGATTTTCGATTTTAAGCGCATCACCGTCAAGGATGCCAAAGAACACCTCGCCGAAGTGGCCAAAAGTCAAGGCGTTGCTTTTGAAGACGACGCGCTGCACATCATCGCCCAAAAAGCCGATGGCGCCATGCGTGACGCACTGTCTATCTTTGACCGTGTGGTATCTTACTGCGGCAACAACCTCACGCGCCAGGCCGTGGCCGAAAACCTAAACGTACTCGACTACGAAACCTATATACAGGTCACCGATTTGGTTCTGGAAAATAAAATCCCCGAAGTACTCATGGCCTACAACGAAGTGCTTTCAAAGGGATTTGACGGACACCATTTCATTGCCGGATTGGGTTCGCATTTTCGCGATCTGCTCGTCTGCAAAACACCGGCGACTTTGGTATTGCTAGAAGCCGGCGAACAAGCCCAGAAATTATACGCATTGCAATCGCAAAAAGCTTCGCAGGAATTCCTGCTCAAAGGCATTGAGCTTGCCAACGACTGCGACCTTAAATATAAGGTGTCGCAAAACCAGCGTTTGCTCGTTGAACTTTGCCTGATGCAACTCGCCTCCATCAACTTCGATGGAGAAAAAAAAAAGTTGACGGATTTATAATCCCTGCCAAACATTTCTACGGACGGGTTTTAGAACTCTCGGTTGAAGCGCCAGAAATCCTTGACGTTCCGGCAACACCGCACAACGCAATCCCACTAAAAAACGAATCGGTAACTGTCGAAACTGCCACCGTTACCACTATTGATGTCAACGATGAATCGGTAGAAATTACCACCACAACGACAGAAACCGTCACCGAAAAAACCACCATTCCCGTACATAACGAACCCAAGGTGTCGGCGTTGTCGTTAGCGAGTATCCGCGCCAAACGGGAGTTGCAGGAAAGTTCAAAAACTGTGGTTAAGGAATCGGTGCAGTTGCCTACCGAGCCTTTTTCTGAAACCGACATGCTACTGTACTGGAACAAATACGCGCAGAAACTCGGCGACAAAGGATTTAAGATCATGGAATCGCTGCTGCTGATTAACGATCCGGTTTTGAACGGCACGCAAATCACGATCGAGTTGCCCAATGAAGGCTCGAAGATTGATTTTGAATCGGAGAAAAATGCGTTGTTGGGTTATTTGAAAGGTCATCTGCACAACCATGACATCTCAATCGACGTGGTGGTGAATGAAAGTGTGGAGAACAAATTTGC
>JAKQJQ010000104.1 GCA_029561105.1 Bacteroidota bacterium | reverse complement strand
AGTGGTCCCAACAGGAATCGAACCTGTATCTAGAGTTTAGGAAACTCCTATTCTATCCGTTGAACTATGAGACCATATCCCCCGCGCAGTGCATCGCCGCTGCTTCGACAAAAGTATAAAATAGTTGAAGAGTTGAAAGGTTGAAGAGTTGAAAAGTTGTCGGTAGCACAATATTTGATCATTAAGTTTAACTTTTGGATCAGTGCTCCAAATCTCGGACTACCGACTACTCTTCAGCTCTTCAACTCTTCAACCTTTCAACTATTGCTGAAACGCATACTGCACCAAATTCGCCCCCATCCTTAAAGCCTGGGTGCGCGCCTCGGGGGTATCGTTGTGTACGTCCTGGTCTTCCCAGCCGTCGCCAAGGTCACACTCGTATGAGTAAAAACAAAGCAGGCGGCCTTGCCAGATCAGGCCATAACCCCGGGGTGGTTTGTCATCGTGTTTGTGGATTTTGGGTAGCCCGCCGGGAAAATTGAACTTCTGACGGTAAATTTCATGGCCAAAAGGCAGCTCGGTGAACTCCAGTTCTGGAAAGACCTTTTTCATGGCTACCCGTACAAAGGGGTCCATCCCGTAGTTGTCGTCGATGTGCAAAAAACCGCCCGCAATGAGGTATTGCCGCAAGTTTTGGGCCTCCATGTCCGAAAAAACCACGTTGCCGTGTCCGGTCATGTGCAGAAACGGGAAATTGAACAGCTCGGGGCTCCCTACTTCCACTGTGGCATAATCCGGATCAAAAGCCGTGCCCAGGTTTTGATTGCAATACCGCGCCAGGTTGGGTAGGGCGGTGGGGTTGGCGTACCAGTCACCTCCGCCGTTGTACTTCAATAAAGCCAGTTTCATACCCGCGGGCACTGGCTCAGGCTGCGTGGGCGCAAAAAAATTCAGCAATAAGAATAAGAATAGCATAGTGGTTTGTTTGGGCTAAATTAGTTGAAAAGTTGAAAAGTTGAAAAGTTGAAAAGTTGTGGGTAGCGCATTATTTGATCATCAATCTCAAATTCTAGATCAGTATTCCAAATCTCGCGCTACCGACAACTCTTCAACTCTTCAACTCTTCAACTCTTCAACCCTTCAACCGTTCATCAATTCAATCGTATGCACCGCCACTACCCCGGCAGTTTCGGTCCGCAGTCGGCTTTGGCCCAAACTGACGGGTGCAAAATTGCATTGGGTAGCCAGCCCAATTTCTTCGGGAGCAAAATCTCCTTCGGGGCCGATCACGACTATAACGCTTTGACCCGGCTGGTAAGTTTGTTGCAAGAGCGCCGCAGGTGGATCGGTAATCCAGGCAATGCATTTTTGCCCGGAAAAGTTCGCTTGTGCGGGTAAAAAAGTTTTTAAAGGCTGCAAGGGATTCAGGCGAGGTAAAAAGGTTTTGAGCGATTGTTTCATCGCCGAGAGGGTGATTTTCTCCAAACGATCCTGCCGCACCTGGGTACGCTCCGAATGCCGACACAGTATAGGGGTAATTTCATCCACCCCAATTTCGGTTGCTTTTTCCAAAAACCACTCCAGGCGTTCGATGTTTTTGGTGGGAGCAATGGCCACATGCAGGTGGTAGGGCTTGCGTTGGGTCTGCTGTTTTTGGGTGTTGATTTTGGCGCGCGCCAATTTTTTTCCCAGCTCCAGCAATTCCGCTTCGTACCAGTTGCCTTTGCCGTCTACCACGCTCAGGGTTCGCCCGGGCGTGTAGCGCAAAACCTGCAAATGCCGGGTTTCTTCCTCGTCCAGCTCCAGCAAGTTGCCTACAATATTTGATGCGTAAAAGATGTTCATAAACCGATTAAAAACGTTGATCACCCCGCCTGCGGCGGAGTCAAACAAGATTGAATTAGCCACAAATTGCACAAATTATTCACAAATTTCATTCGTGAATAATTTGATTTGTGAAAATTTGTGTCATTTGTGGCTAGAAACACCCTCCAGCCCGACGAAGTCGGGGTGCTAAACTTTTACAAAATTGCTTACATTTGCCCGGGAGGCAACCAAAAGTTCCTCGGCAATGTTAAACAACTGCGAAAATAAAATCAAAAAGGAATTATGGGTTATTTGATTATGGCGGGTCAATTATTTTTGAGCCTGTCCATTTTGATTGTGTTGCATGAAATGGGGCACTTTTTCCCGGCCAGATGGTTCAAAACCCGGGTGGAGAAATTCTACCTCTTTTTCGATCCTTGGTTTTCCCTCTTCAAGATAAAAAAAGGTGAAACGGAATATGGCATTGGTTGGTTGCCTTTGGGTGGCTACGTCAAAATTTCCGGGATGATCGACGAAAGTATGGACCGCGAGCAAATGGCTGGTCCACCCCAACCCTGGGAGTTTCGTTCCAAACCAGCCTGGCAACGCCTGATCATCATGCTGGGCGGCGTAACGGTCAATTTTATCCTCGGCTTTTTCCTGTATGGCATGGTATTGTGGACCTGGGGGGAAGAATTCCTGCCCACCCAAAACGTGAAATACGGCATCGCAGTCAGCAAACTGGGTGAAGACATGGGCTTGCGCGACGGCGACCAGGTATTGGCGGTCAATGGCCGTCAACTGACCGAGTTTGGCGATAATCAGGTTCGCCGTGAAATCGTGATCAACAACGCCAAAAGCCTGGAAATTGAGCGCGACGGTCAAAAAATGACCTTGCCCATCGATCCCAAATTTGTACAGGTGTTGTCGAGCTACGCCAGCAAAGACGAAGGTCTGTACGGCGTGCGGATGCCGTTCGTGATTGGTCGGATTGCGCCCAAAACGCCCGCAGCGGATGCCGACTTCAAACTCAAAGACCGTATTATTGGCGTAAATGGCCAGCCAACTGCATATTACCACGAGTTTTCCAAAATGGTCGTTCCGCTCAAAAACAAAGCGATCAAAGTGACCGTTCTCCGCAATCAAAAAGATACCGTGATCGTGCCGGTTACCACCACGGCGGAAGGCAAAATCGGGGTTGCGTCTTATGAGCCTGCCTACTATTTCAAAATTGAACGCAAAGACTATACGCTCGGCCAGGCCTTGCCCGCCGGGGTCGTGAAAGGGGTAGCCTTTTTGGGCGATCAGGTGAAAGCTTTTGGGCAAATGTTCAAAGGCAAAATCAAAGCCTCCGAAAGTTTGGGCGGCTTTGCTTCCATTGCCACCATGTTTGGCGATGTTTGGGATTGGGAACGTTTCTGGCGCATGACGGCGGTGCTTTCACTGATCCTGGCCTTCATGAACCTGCTGCCCATCCCGGCGCTCGATGGCGGTCACGTGATGTTCCTCTTGTACGAAATCGTTTCTGGCCGCAAACCCAGTGATAAATTTATGGAATACGCCACCATCGTAGGCTTCATCATCGTGATTGGTTTGGTGTTGTTTGCAAATGGACTGGATATTTTCAGAATATTTAAATGAGTTGAGGGGTTGAGAAGTTGAGGCTACCGCGAGCGATTTTGACAACGTTTTTATAAAATATTCAAGGCAGAACGATGAATACGTCGCTCGCGGTAGCCTCAACTTCTCAACCTTCTCAACTTCCTTCAACTTCTTTATGAAATTCTTCGATTTCTTCGAACTCCCCGTCTCCTTCATCCTCGATGCAGCCGACTTGCGCAAACGTTTTTTGAGCAACAGCAAGCGGTACCATCCCGATTTTTACACCCTGGAATCCGACGCTAAACAAGCGGAGATTCTCCAATTGTCCAGCCTCAACAACGAAGCCTACCGCACTTTGGGCGATGCCGACCAAAGAATGAAGTACATTTTGGAAGAAAAAGGCTTGTTGGTAGAAGGACAAAACGAAATTCCACAAATTTTTTTGATGGAAATGATGGACATCAACGAGCAGTTGATGGAATTGGAGTTCGATTTTGACGAGCCGATTTTTACTGCTGTAAAACAAGCGGTTGAAACAAAAGAGCTCGAACTGGAAGCCGAGATTAAACCCATTCTGCAAGGCTATGTTGAAGAAACAGCCAGCCCGGAGGAACTAAATCTGATCAAAATTTTTTACTTAAAAAAGCGCTACCTCTTGCGCATAAAGGAAAACCTTTCTACATTTGCGCACCGCCGATGAAAAAAGGTGGTACAGCCTACGAACAAGTGCGTAGGATTTGACATAGAGAATGCCGGAGTGGCGGAATTGGTAGACGCGCTGGATTCAAAATCCAGTATTGGCAACAGTGTGCGGGTTCGAGTCCCGCCTCCGGTACACTTAATTAAAAAAGAATTTAAGCCGAAGTGGCGAAATTGGTAGACGCGCACGTTTCAGGTGCGTGTGCCTTCGGGTGTGGGGGTTCGAGTCCCTTCTTCGGCACAAAGTCAGCCCAGCAATGGTGCTGACTTTTTTTATTTCTTACCGAATTTATTCCTAATTTTTTTTGGTGAAAAAAATGAAAATTGCGTTCTATTCGCAATGAAACACCATGACATGCAGGACACGCTATCTATTTTTTTTTCACACAGATTTCACGCAGATTATCACACAGATTTCACACAGAAAAATCTGCGTAGAATCTGTGAAAAAAATCTGCGTGAAATCTGTGCGAAAGAAAAAAGCCCAATCCAGGGCATGAAGAATTATGTTTTACTTCTATTTTGTTCATTTATTCCTTTTGTCATAAATGCCCAGGAAGGCTTCTGGAGCATCGATCAAATTCCCCAAGTTCAGGAAAAGCTCCAGGCTGCCGGACTTGCGTTTCCCCTTGAAAAGTTGACCAACGCTAAGCACGATGGGCTGGCCAATGCCGTCATCCGCTTTGATTATGGTAACGCCGTTTTCCTCAATGCGCAGGGTTTGGCCTTTGGACTCCTGAGCCCCTCGGTAGTGCCCGATTCCATTTGGCCCCTGATGGAAGCCAATCATGGCGTTTGGCTGGCCCAAAGCGGGCAAGAAATCCCCCTCAAAGGTTTTCCGGCGGAGGTATATGTCAACTCAAAGCCCTTAAAAGACCAAAGGCTGGAACCGGGTCAGGCCTTTTTTTTCACCTCGTACGAAACCCAACCCGACGGTAGTTCTTATGCGGTTGAAACCCACCTCGCCGGGGCACAATCAACGCAAGTAGTCGAGCAGCGCTACAAGCGGTATACGGCGCTGCAATTGATTGGCGTCATTCAGTTACCAGTGGAAGGTGCGCGGGAACAGCAAATTGGGGTACTCCTGCGGATGCACACAAGTCCTGAAAAAGCGCAAAATGCCGAAACTCCAGCTGGCACTACTCCCTATATCCCCCTCGGTAAACACGAAATAAACCAACCCAATCATGTGGTGTTGGGGCATCCCCGCGGCTCCTCCATTCATCGCCTGGGTTTTGAACTGGACGTCGCCCTGGAATTGGCCAAATGCCACCAGGATCTGGATCGCGCCTTGGGCGCCTATGTCACCCGGCCACCTTTCATCACCGAAGATGGGGTGTTCAGGCATTACGAAGACCAGCAATTGTTGGCCCAGGCTTTGCCCAAACGCACCATTCAGGAAGCGGAGTTTCGCCACCAACTGAGCCAGCGTCCCGAGCTCAAGGCTCGTTATGGAACCTTGTTGGATTCTTGTCGCTTGGCTTTTCAGGACTTGAAGCGCTATGTGCCTGCACAAGTGTACACCAAAGGCATTGTGTATAGTCCTTGCAGTTTTTTTGAAGCCGTGCGGCTTTTTACCATGTGGCGAGGCAGGATCGGTACTTCGGCGCACCGTTTGCCCAGTACCGAAGAAAGTCAGTATTTCCCGGAGGTTTTTAACCGCTTACCCGCCACCGAAAATGAGTTGCTGTTGCCCGAACTGCTGCAACGCTATTACCAAAACTTGCCGGCAGCGCACCTGGCCCCTTATGCTGTCCGACAAGCCGTATACGCCAATAAAGATTACGCACGACTCAGTGAAACCCTACTGATCAAAAGCAAATTTGGCCAGCCCGAACTGATCAGCGGCTGGTTAAATGAAGATTTTTTGTCCAATATCGATGTGCTTGCCATTGATCCGGCGGTACAATTGGTTGACAGTATGCTGCAATTTTTCGCGGACAAGGTAGTCCCCGCTATGGGCAAAGCGCGGCAAAAAGCCTACCGCAAAGCCGATGAATTGAGGGCTGCCATGAGTGAGGTCTTGCCCAATTATCCGATGTATCCTGATGCTGACCACTCCTTGCGTTTGAGTTATGGTACCCTTTTGGGTGAAAGTACGGAGTCAACTCCTTACTTGCTCAGCAACGCGCATGTTCTGGACGATCAATTGGGTAGTCCTGTTTTGAATCAGGAAGGCAAACTGATTGGCATCGTGAAAGGTTTGACTCCAACTACGGCCAACAATGCCTATTTCTACGACCCTGAAAGTAGCAGAGCTTTGGTTTGGACTATAGAATCCATTCGCAAACGCATCCAGCAGCATCCGTTTGGCGCAGATTTATTGCGTGAATGGCGGTAGACTTGTTGTAAGGAGAGCGCGTTGTTGTTGTAATGCAGCTTGTTGTGCTGAAGACAGCCTTTGAAACCGACGTGCATTGCTCCAATGCGCGTAATACTCAAAGTAATACAGGCCAAAATAACCCAAACCACCCAAGCATACTGCGATGAGCAAGATCAGCCATTGTCCCGAAAGCCCGGCAATTAAGAGCCACAGGAGGTAATACACCAAAAACATCCCCCAGGACACCCCCGCCCATACTGGAAGTTTGTACTCCAGGCGGCGCACCCTTTTGGCCTTGATGTATTGCGCCAATTGCGCGGGAAGAAAACAAAACGCCCGTCCGATCCAGGCGGGTAAACAGCCCAAAATCAGGAAGAGCAACTCCCCTACCCCACTTTTTTGAGATTTTGCAAGGGCGCGATCGTTTATCCCTGCGGCCTTCAGCGCTTTTTGGTAGGCGCTTGCCTTCATTTTTACATCTTCTTTTTCTGCTCCCGGTAGTTCATTGATGCGGGTAGCAATGGCTTTCTCCCGCCACAAACAAGCTGCATCAGCTGCTATAACCGGAAAGATTTTTTCCCGGCGTTCGTTGCGGTCGAGGGTGAGTAGAGTCTCCGCGAGCTCGTCATCCGCAGCATCTTCCACAATGACGATGTTTTTGGCCATAGCCGTCGCGAGTGCTTCCAATAGTGCGTCACCCTCCGTCACAGCCCCCGTTTGGTAAAAAGTACGGGTCGAAAGGGGTTCGCCAAAATTGATCATCACTTCGCTACGAGCTTGTTCACCATCGGTGAAATTGACGCCTACCGGGACAACATACAGGTCTTCCAAATCGGGGTAGCGCTCCAGGGTGCCAAAAGCAATACGCACCAAACCACGTTGCAGGGGACGCAGCCGTTTTTCCAACTCGGTGCGGCCTTCCGGAAAAATCATGATGATTTTTCCCTCTTTTAACCCGGCATAACAGGCTTCAAAAGTGGAAAAATTGCTCTTTACGCCACTGAATCCGGTGGTGTCGCGCATCCGAAAGATCGGAATCATGTGTAATGCCCGCAGCAGCGACCCGTATATTTTTTTGGAAAAAAAATCTCCCCGCACCAGAAAGTGCAAGGGTTTACTCAACAACACAGCCATGATGATGGGTTCCATAAAACCCGTGGGGTGGTTGATGGCCAAAATAACCGATTTATTGCGGGGAACTCGATCCTCGTTGGCAAAGTATATTTTCCGAAAAAAGACATAAGTCCCCAAACGGGCGATAGGGCGAACCAGGTAGTAAAGCATCCAGTTTAAAGTTTGTTAAAGCGAGTGGTAAAGGTAATTAGTTTTGATTTTTGAAAATGAGGAATCTTTTTGAACTTGCAGGCGCTAAGGAAAGTAGCAGAAACCAGAAATTCGTGGATACAGCAGTCATTTTTCCGGAAAAAAAATACCTCATCGTGGTCGGTGGCCCTACGGCCAGTGGTAAAACCGCTTTGGCCGTCCGCCTGGCCCAGTATTTTCATACGGAAATTCTTTCTGCCGACAGTCGTCAGTTTTATCGGGAAATGACCATTGGTACGGCCAAAGCTTCTACGGAGGAGCTCAGCATGGTTCCCCACCACTTCATCAACAGGCTTTCTGTTTGTGAAACCTACAATGTTGGCGATTTTGAACGCGATGCCCTGGCGCTCCTGACTCAATTGTACCAAAAGCACCAGGTGGTCATTCTGGCGGGAGGTTCCAGTTTGTACATCAAAGCATTGTGCGAAGGTTTGGATGTTTTTCCAGATGTACCAACTCAGATTCGGGAAGAAGTGGAAGTACTGTATCAAAACTCCGGACTCGCGGCTTTGCAAACCGAACTTGCCGAGGTTGATCCCGATTATTTCGCCGAAGTGGATCAATCCAATCCGCACCGTTTGATCCGGGCAATCTCGGTGTTTCGCGCCTCCGGGCTTCCTTTTTCCAGTTTCCGTACCCATCAGGCTGAAACTCGTTTTTTTACCCCCATTTACCTTTGGTTGGAGGTTCCGCGTGAAATCCTGTACAAGCGCATCAACCAAAGGGTAGATCAGATGTTGGAGCATGGCCTGGAAGCGGAAGCCCGCGGTCTGTTTGAGCAGCGGCACCTGAACGCCCTCCAAACCGTAGGCTACCAGGAGTTGTTTGACTATTTTGCAGGCAGCATCTCCCGCGATGAAGCAATTGAGCTCATCAAACGCAACAGTCGTCGGTATGCCAAACGCCAGGGTACCTGGATGCGGAGGGATGGGTTTTGGCAGCTGTTTGCACCTGAACAATGGGAGGGTATTTTGAAATTTGTAGAATCAATTGTCTCTTTGAAATAGTTGAGAAGGTTGAGAAGTTGAGAGGGTTGAGGCTACCGCGAGCGACATATGAGCGATTTTGACACCAAAACAATTGTGTCGCTTTGGCTTGTCGCTCGCGGTAGCCTCAACTTCTCAACCTCCTCAACTTTCATAAAACCCAAATCATGGCCAAAAAAGACAAAAACAAGGACAACAACACCAAAGGGCGCAGCGGCGTGGTGTACTCCACCGATCCCGATTTTGAATACAAATACGAGGAAGAGGAAGAAGCGCCAGAAGTAGCGCCCAACCAACAAAAACTCCGGGTCTTCATCGACCGCAAACAACGCGGTGGCAAAGAAGTAACCCTCATTACTGGATTTGCTGGCCCGCAGTCCGCCCTCGAAGAATTGGGCAAATTCCTCAAAACCAAATGTGGGGTTGGCGGCTCCGCCAAAGACGGCGAAATCATCGTGCAAGGCGATCACCGCGAACGGGTGGTACAGCTCTTGCTGGAAAAGGGGTATACAGGGACGAAAAAAGCGGGGGGGTAAGGACGAGTGAAGAGTGATTCGGGTGGCGAAAGACGAATGAACATGAGTCATCCCGAATTTTTGGGATAACAAACCGCGGATGCGGTTGAATTTTGAATAGCCCCGGTCGTCCGCAGGGCCGATCAGTTCTAAATTTTCAGGTTTTGCAGACAAACAAATTGTACATTTTTTTGACTTTGTTCGCAAAACCAGCAAGGGTATCTTTGTTTGGGAGCAATCCTGCCAGCCTCAGCATATTCATAGCTGTAGTATTCAGGAGAGCCGCTATAGTAGCTTGCGTTGGGTGAGTGATAGTCATTTTATCTTCTTTAAGAATGGCATCCTTCACCCAATGCAATTTATTCTCTATACCCCAATGTCCTCGGATTCCCCTGGCGACTACTTGTACAGAGTTGAGCGGTTTACTCAAAATGTAAAAGCTGAGCTGTTGGTAAGGCTTTCCTTCCCGAAGGCCCCATCGTCGTACTTTCACCAAGCGAGTAATGCCATGCCAAACTTGGGGCAGCTCCGCTTTATTCTCAAATAACTCCACTCTCCGGAATTCACATCGTCCATGTCCTTCCTCGTACGTTTCACAAGTAGACATAGGCAAGTGAAACGCAGTGAATAGCGCAATTCTTGCATATAAAGTATGGCAATTGGCTTTCACTTGGATGAGGAAATCACACCCTAGTGAAAGGACTAAATCAAGTTTTTTTTTGTGCAATGCAAGGCATCCATTGTCAAGATAGCGCCTTTTAAACCAAGAGTTTTCATGAGTTCATCAAGGGCTTGGCCTTCACCGGATTTACCATTGTCAAATGTATTTACCCCGTAAACCAATCCGCTTTTTTGACCAAAAGCACTTACCACCAATACAAAGCTTTGAAGTGAGTCATTGGGATTGCTCAGGGTTGAAAGCAGTCCTTTACCATCCAAGGCAACCCAATGTTGTTCCTCCTCAGGATGATAAGCTTTCATCCAATTGCCGAATTTTTTGGCAAGGGAAGCTTTATCCAGACTTTGTAAAACGCTGCGAATAGTACCAAACGTCGGAACTCCATGCTTTAAACCAAAAATTGACCTCAATTCCTTTTCATTGCTTTTGGCAAAACGAGCAAAGCCTTTCAAGCCGTTGCAGCCACTGAGAATCGCCATAACAATTATACTAAGCAACACAGGGAGTGAATGCCGCACTCCCTGTGCTCTTCGAGGATCATCAATGCTGCCAAAAAAATCAAACAGATTGTATTCCATTTTTTGCCGATTTTATAGCAAATAACGTGTTTTTTGCCGATTTTTTTAGAACTGATCGGCCCTGCGGACGACCGGGGCTATTC
>JAKQJQ010000098.1 GCA_029561105.1 Bacteroidota bacterium | reverse complement strand
ACGATTGTTCACGCCAACGACTTCTCGGTAAACGAGTCGATCCTTACCGGAGAATCCCTGCCGGTTGCCAAAGACCAATCGCACGAAGCGCCGTTTATTTACCTGGGCAGTTCGGTGGCGAGCGGACTGGCCATTGCTACGGTTACAGCCATTGGCAACGATACCCGATTGGGAGAGATTGGCAGCAGCCTTGAAGCGATTACAGAAGAAAAAACACCACTCGAATTGCAGATTGGCAATTTCGTAAAGAAAATGGTACTGGCCGGCGCCATTGTTTTCGTGATCGTATGGGCCATCAATTATATCCATTCCAAAAGCCTGCTCGACAGCCTGACCAAAGCGCTCACCTTGGCCATGAGTATCCTGCCCGAGGAAATTCCCGTGGCCTTTACCACTTTTATGGCGCTCGGTGCCTGGCGGCTAATGAAAAAAGGAATCGTGGTCAAGCAGATGAAAACCGTAGAGACACTCGGGAGCGCCACGGTCATCTGTACCGATAAGACCGGGACGCTTACGCAAAATAAAATGACGTTGGCCAAATTGTACGCGTTGGCTTCAACAAATCCGGTAGATCCCAACGGTGCGTTATCGGAAGTCGAAAAGGAATTGTTGGCCACGGCCATGTGGGCCAGTGAGCCGATTGCATTTGACGCCATGGAAATAGCACTGCATCAGTCGTATCAGGATATTTTCGAATCGGATCAGCGGCCGGCATACCGGTTGGTTAAGGAATACCCGTTAAGCGGCAATCCACCCATGATGACGCACGTTTTTGAGAACGCCAACGGTCAACGCATCATCGCAGCAAAAGGTGCACCCGAAGCACTCATGGCAGTTTCTCGCCTCAGCCCAGATCAGGAGCGGCAAACCAACGAAGCCGTTTCCAGTCTGGCAAAAGAGGGTTATCGCATACTTGGTGTTGGGATTAGTCATTTTGAAGGCGAGCAGTGGCCTGTTTTACAGCAAAACCTAGCGTTTGATTTTCTCGGGCTTGTGGCTTTTTATGATCCGCCTAAGGAGAATATCGGCAAGGTTCTAAGCGACTTCTATGCAGCCGGGATTGCCGTTAAGATCATTACCGGCGACAACGCTGCCACTACGGCTACTATTGCCAGACAGGTTGGTTTTGTGGGATATGACAAGAGTATCTCGGGCGATGAACTCTTGCAACTTTCAAAAGAGCAATTGCAGCAATGTGTGAAAGATACCTATCTTTTTACGCGTATGTTCCCCGAGGCCAAACTCAAAATCATCAACGCGCTCAAGGCCAACCACGAGATTGTTGCCATGACCGGAGATGGCGTAAATGACGGCCCAGCGCTCAAAGCCGCACACATTGGCATTGCCATGGGCGTCAAGGGAACCGAGATTGCCAAGCAGGCCGCATCGCTGATCCTCCTTGAAGACGATCTTTCTAAAATGGTAGACGCGGTGGCCATGGGCAGGAAGATATACGCCAACCTCAAGAAAGCCATACAATACATCATTTCAATCCATATCCCTATTATCCTCACGGTGTTCCTGCCATTGGCGCTGGGCTGGATTTATCCCAACATCTTTTCTCCGGTTCACATTATTTTCCTGGAAATGATCATGGGGCCAACCTGTTCTATCATTTACGAGAATGAGCCGATGGAGAAAAATACCCTATTACAAAAGCCACGACCGTTTACGGCCACATTTTTCAACTGGAAGGAACTTTCGATGAGTATCGTGCAAGGTCTCGTGATTACTGCCGGAGTGCTGTTTGTATACCAGTTTGCGGTGGCGCAGGGCCAGTCCGAAGCCAGCACCAGAACCATGATTTTCACTGCACTCATCATGGCTAATATTGTTTTAACGCTGGTGAACCGCTCGTTTTATTATTCTATCCTGACCACGCTTCGGTATAAAAACAACAGTGTGGCTTTTATCATCCTACTTACGTTGGGCTTGCTTGGCGTACTGCTATACGTGAAGCCATTTACCGAGTTCTTTAATTTTGAAACCCTTACTGCGATGCAGTTGCTGTTGTGCTGTGTTGTGGGTGGTGTCTCGGTCATTTGGTTTGAGGTGGTGAAGGTGTTGCGGCGAAGGGATGTGGATTGATCGAAGAGTTTTTAATCATCGACTACAGAAAGTGCAAAGGCCAAATAACCCAGCATTTCAGCTTCCCTGTGTTTTACCGCTACTTTTGACTGCCCACAATCGCATTAACGGATCCCCAAGTACCGCCATTGGTCACATTAGAAAAGCCATTCCGTTCTAATATCGATTTGGCCTGGCTGCTGCGCATGCCGCTCCTGCAAAAGACCACAATTTGCTTTTTGTCTTTAAATCGCGACAACTGGCTTTGTACCTGATCTACAGGAATGTTGACCGATCCTTTTACATGGCCATCTGCAAACTCGGCTACAGAGCGCACATCTACGAGAAAAGCGCCTTCTTTTATGAGGTGCTCTAAAGCAGAGCTGCCTTTGCCTGATAACAAATTCTTTAAGGTTTCAAACATGATATTCAATGGTAATTTAAGTTAGTATTTTAATATTTTGCTCTGGCAAGTGAAATCGGTTTTCGGGACGGCGGTCTGTGCTATTGCGTTGAAGCCGCCTTCGATTTCAGTAAAATTCCGATAGCCGCGCGCCTGTAATATAGAAGCAGCAATCATGCTGCGGTAACCGCCTGCGCAGTGCAGGTAGAAATGCTCTTCAGGGTTGATGTCTTTTACCCAATCGTTGATATAAGCCAACGGTTTGCTGTAAGCCTCTTCAATGTGCTCCGATTGGAATTCACTTTCTTTACGGATATCGATGATTTGATCTGCTCCAATTTTTACGCGATTGGCAAACTCGGTGGCTGTAATCCTGTGTACGGTATCAATTTCAAAACCCGCTTTTTTCCAGGCTTCGAAACCGCCATCCAGGTGCCCGATGAGGTTGTCAAACCCAACACGACTCAACCGTGTGACCGTTTCTTCTTCGTATCCGGGCTCGGTAATCAGGATGACCGGTTGCTTTACATCGGCAATCAGGGCTCCAACCCAGGGCGCGAAATCTCCGTTGATTCCGATATTGATTGACTGCGGAATAAACCCGCGACAGAAATCGCCATTGGCACGCGTATCCAGTAGGAGCGCACCGGTCTCATCGGCCACCGCCTCGAACTCGGCGGCATTTATTTTACGCATGCCTTGGTTGCGTACTTTCTCAAAACTGTCGATGCCCGATTTGTTCATCGCTACATTCATCCCAAAATAGGCCGGTGGCGGCAGCAGTCCATCGGTCACTTCCTGGATAAATTCGGTTTCGGTCATATCGGCGCGCAAGGCGTAATTGGATTTTTTCTGTTCGCCGATGGTAGAAACGGTTTCTTTACTCATGTTTTTACCGCAGGCACTTCCGGCTCCGTGCGCGGGGTAAACGATCACTTCATCGGGCAAGGTCATGATTTTGTTGCGTAGCGAATGGTACAAAGTAGCGGCGAGTTGTTCTTGCGTCATCGAGGCTGCTTTTTGCGCCAAGTCGGGTCTTCCTACATCGCCAATAAACAAGGTGTCTCCCGAGAAAATGGCGTGCGGCTTCCCGTCTTCATCCAACAATAGGAACGTGGTGCTTTCCATCGTATGGCCTGGGGTATGCAGCACTTTAATGCGGATTTTGCCCAATGCGAATTCCTGTCCGTCTACCGCAGTAACGTGATCGAATTCGGCTGCCGCATTTGGCCCGTAAATGATTTCGGCTCCGGTTTGCTGGCTCAGGTCTAAATGGCCCGAAACAAAATCGGCATGGAAATGCGTTTCAAAAATGTATTTCAACTTGACATGGTCGCGTTCAAGCCGCTCCATATAGGGTTGCGTTTCGCGCAGCGGATCAATGATGGCCGCTTCATTGCCCGAGGTAATATAGTAGGCACCTTGTGCCAAACATCCGGTATAGATTTGTTCTATTTTCATGATATGCGATTATTAAATTTGACTTCAAAAGTAAAATAGGGCCTTGCAATGTACAGTGACTAAAGTTACACTCGGGCAAAATAGGTGAGTGGCGTCGATGGTTTGCTGTTGCTTTGCAGGTCAGGCGGTACCTTTAAGGATTTTGTTCCAATACAACCAGGGCAAAACTTTGGTCTTGAGAAGCCACATGGCACGATTTGGTTTGGCCTGGTCTATCGGGAAGGTCATTTTTGGAGTGTTGGAGTAATCGAATTCGGCAAGCATTAATTTCCCGTATTGGGTAGGGATCGGGCAGGCGCTGTAGCCATCGTACGCAGCATAAGGCTCGTTTCCTGCCATGAGCGCCAGCAGGTTAGATACCACTACCGGCGCCTGTTTGCGGATGGCCGCTCCGGTTTTACTGCAGGGTGCATTGGTGCAATCGCCCAAAGCGAATACGTTAGCATAAGTGGTATGCTGCATGGTGTTTTTGTCAATTGCCACATAACCAAGCGCATTGTTGGGATCGCGCAAAGGGCTCTCCTTGATGAAATCGGGTGCCGATTGCGGCGGTACAAAGTGACACAGATCAAAATTCAAGGTTACTTTCTTGATACCTCCGGTGCCGTTGTTTTCGATAATCCCATAACAGGCTGCAACAGAAGAAGAAATCTTCTCGCTGAGCTTCTCATTGACTTCGTTGGTTTCAAACTCGATGGTTTTGGCTGCTCCGTTGATGGCAGTCACATTGGCGCCAAAATGCAGGTGGATGTTGTTTTTTGCGATGACTTCTTTTAAGGTTGCGGCGTATTCGGGAACTCCAAAAATCATCGACGCGCCAGAAACGTAGTGTACGTCGCATTGGTCTAAAATTCCTTTCTTGCGCCAATAGTCACAGGCCAGATACATGATTTTGTGCGGAGCGCCACCACATTTGATGGGCGTGGTTGGATTGGTAAAAACCGCGGTGCCGCCTTTGAAATCTTTAATAAATTCCCAAGTCTTCGCTGCCGATTCGAAAGCGTAGTTGCTGCTCACGTTGTTTTGGCCAAGGTTTCTTTTCCGCCCTTGATTTTAGCCCAATCGAGCTGTATTCCCGGGCATACGATTAGATAAGCGTAATCGATTGTTTTTCCGCCAGAGCAATGCACTTTGTTGTTCTCAGGATCAAAGGTTTCTACCTTTTCTTTTATCCAGGAAACATTTTTTGGGATGAGGTCTTTTTGTTTTCGAACCGTTTTTCGGATGTCGAAGATACCTGCGCCTACAAGCGTCCAGGCAGGTTGGTAATAGTGTTTTTCGGCCGGATCAATGATGACAATGTCTAGCGCATTGTTTTTGCGGAGCAATTGGGAGGCTACCGATATTCCGGCATTTCCACCTCCAACAATTACAATTTGATAACTTGTTTTCATACCTAAGGATTAATTTGTTCGCTACAAGTTTAGAGAGAAGAAATACAACAGCCGGTGACTAAAGTCACACAGTCGACTACGGTATAAAAAGTTCTTTTACAATGATATAGCAGCCCATGATTAAAACAAACCATCCAAAAAGAGGTTTCAGTGTTGCGCCGTCAATTTTCTTTGACAAGGCGGTACCTATAAACATCCCGAGTATGGCAATGCCTGCAACAGTAAACAAAAGAACAAAATTGATTGGGGTGTTGGCCATCATATCACCTCCAAACCCAATGAGTGAGTTGATGGCAATGATGAGCAATGAAGTCCCTACTGCTTGTTTCATGGGCAAGTTTGCAAAGAACAATAACGCAGGGATGATCAGAAATCCGCCGCCTGCACCGAGAAATCCGGTTACAATACCCACTAGCAGGCCAACGAGCGCCAACCTGGATGGGCTCGTTTTGCCCGTTGCAGCCTTGTTTGTCTTAGACGGTCTGATCATGGCTGTTGAGGCGGCTACCATCAACACCGCAAAAACGACCATAATTAACAGGTTTTTGGTGATTTCTGAATTGCCTACAAAAAATAACGACGATGGAATAGTAGGCAATACAATTTTCCTGACCACCAGTAAAGATAGGATAGAAGGCAGCGCAAATACCAAGCCCGCGCGTACCTTTAAATTCCCGATGAGATAATGCCGATAGGCACCGGCCAATGCCGTGATGCCAACAATAAACAAGGAGTAGCTCGTTGCATTTTCGGGATTGACCTTGAATAAGTATACCAGAATAGGAACGGTCAGGATAGAACCGCCGCCGCCGATCAAGCCTAAGGCAATTCCGATGATGATTGAAGCCAGGTAACCAAAATATTCCATTGTTAAAAAATTTAGCCAAATTTGGGCTAATCAATACGATTACAAAGTAACATTTATCACATTGCGGCTATTTTAATAACTCGATGTAATTTCGGTGCAGTTTCAGTAGTTCGCGTTGTTCCATTTTTT
Organism: Bacteroidota bacterium; assembly: GCA_029561105.1. Lineage (GTDB taxonomy): Bacteria > Bacteroidota > Bacteroidia > Flavobacteriales > Flavobacteriaceae > Flavobacterium. Next base: position 4,491 of record JAKQJQ010000098.1, on the reverse strand, counting down.
TGAGTAACCTGGAAACGACTTCACGAGAGGTGTTGAGCTCGGAGGCGATTTCCTGGTGTGACAATTTCAAGGTCGTACTTCCCGAAGCTTGCTTGTGGCGTTTGAGGTAAAACTCCAGGCGTTCGTCCATGGCGCGAAAGGCAATCGAGTCAATGACTTCAAGGACTTCTTCAAAACGGCTCCTGTAGGTTTCAATGACAAATTCATACCAGCTGCGGTGCTGCATCATCCATTTGTCCATGAGCGGCAGCGGAACCATAGCCAACTCGGCATCCTCAACGACTTTGGCCATAATCTGGCTTTTTTCGCTTTTTGTAGCGCAAATCATAGAAATGGCACAAGCTTGCCCAGGTTGCAGGTAGTACATGAAAAATTCTCCTCCATCGTCATCCTCTCGGTAAATCTTGATCGTTCCGCTTAACACGAGGACCGTACTTTTGATGTATTGGCCGGTACGCATGATGACTTCGCCGGTGTGTACCGACTGGAAGACGGCATTCTGGTCCAGATCATCTAAAAGTGGCTTGGAAAATGCGGGAAATAAATTCTTAATATCGGTGCTCATACCTAAATTTCATTTTGATTGGTAAAGATAGCGCATAGTTTATGAAATGCAAATCCAGGCCATAAGATATCTCTGGCGTGAAAAGTACCGATTTGTGGTTGCGTATAAAATCCATACCTGCAAAAGCCATTTGCTGGCTTTTACAAATGCAGGCATCTGTAAAGGAAAAAATCCATTCAAGTGAACTTGATGGATTTTTTTTTCGTCCGCCAACAAGTGGCCAGTGTTGTGGAGTCGCCGGGAATCGAACCCGGGTCCAAACAAGCAACTAAAGAGCTTTCTACACGCTTATTCCCTGTTTGGGTTTTCGACGTTGGGCTAGGACAGGAACAACCACCCAACGCTTAGCTTCTTTAATTTTCGTCACCGCTTAAAAGCATTACGGTGCTTAGGTTCCAATTTACGATTTACCTGAACCGACCGCCTGGACCCAGGGCTTTCGAGGTAAATCCTGCTTTCCTACCTTGTAGGACGAGGCCAATCTTACTAAACTTCAGATTATGCAGCAAGAGCGTAGTTTCCTTCGCCGTTTAAAAGTTTGAGACAGGTATTTACGAGATTTGTCCCCGTTCTCGACGTGCTTACTCATCAATTCGACTTGCTGTCAAAACCAGTCGACCCCAGTTGTCAATATTGAAATTCCAAATTCCAATAGAGCGTGCAAATATAGTATGAAAAAAGTGTTTTGGTTGTTAATCCCAATATAAAGTTTTGGGGCGTGCCGGCAGAAGTAAATTTAATGGGAATAGGAACACTTTGCCTGCCGTCGCGCTTTCCGTTACAATCTTTTTAGCAACTTCATATCCAATTACTCGTTATATCAGCACTCTTGTCATTCCGACGATAGGAGGAATCTCAACAAGCTAAAAAGGATTTCCACTGTAATCGCTCACGCAAAGCATCAGTTTCCATATCCACAATCCTGTAGTCTTGCAGCTCAGCGGTCTTGCTTCTTTCAGCGCCAGCGGTCTTTCAGTCCAGCGGTCTAAAATCTACTCCTCATCCCCAAACCTAAACGGATAATCCCCAAACAAAGGCGCCAGCTTCCTCACCGCATACGTATTGCGCGTAAACTTATTAGACAGCGCAATGATGGTCACGTTCTCCTTAACCAATGAAATGTAAGAAGATGTATTGCCGTGCCACCAACCGTTGTGGAAATAAAATTTCTGTCCCGTAGACCACTCAATCATCCGGATACCCAGGCCATAGTTCTTCTCGCCCTTGTGTTCGTTGCTGTAACCCACATAAATCTGGTTGCGCAATTTGGGTTTGAGGAACGTTTGTGCCTTGCGCGCCATGTCAAATTTGAGCAGGTCGCGTGGGGTAGAGTAGATGTTCTTGTCGCCATACACCGCATCGAGGTAATCCCAAGCCAGTCGTACATTGTTGCCTTTATACGAGGGTACCGCCGTTGGTAGATCCTTTTCGTATTCAAACACGTAAGTGTGGTCCATGCCGAGCGGCTTGAAGATCATCTCGCGCATTGCTTCAGGGAATTTCATTCCGGTGATTTTTTCAACAATCAGCGCGAGCATCGCGTAATTGGTATTGCAGTAGGCGAAATGCGTATCGGTTGGGTACTCCAATTTGATGTCTTTTTCGGCAAACAAATTCAGGATGTCCTGGTTGGTCAGCGTGACGTGGCGGTCCCAAACGCCTTTGTCTTCGGTGAAATAGGCGTAATTGCGCAGTCCGCTGCGGTGGCTCAGCAAATGGCGAACGGTGATTTCGGGATAGGGGAAATTGTCGAGTATCGTATTGACTTTCTGGTCCAGGTCGATTTTTTTCTTGTTCACCAGTAACAATACCGCCGAAGCTGTAATCACCTTACTCACCGACGCAATATGCAATGGTACATCGGCTGCGACCGCAGTATTGTTTTCCCGGTTGGCTATGCCTTGGTAACGCTCAAATATAATCTGGCCGTTCTTGGCCACGAGCATGCTCAGGTTGCTGTTCTCAGAGCCAAAATGCCTTTCCCTGAATTGCTCGATCTGTGCCTTTTTGGTTGCTGCAAAAACCGGATTGAGTTGAGGGTAGCGTACCTTAGAGGGTTGCATCACCGGATAAGGTCCTTCTGGTGTAGCGGCAGCGCCAATTTCTTCAGACTTGTCCTGTTTGGAGCAACCCAAAAAAACAACAGAAAAAAGCAGCGCGACAATATAGTGGTATTTCATCGAGGTCATTTTGCGAATCTTTGAAAGCAAATATAATTAAACAAGCAAACGGGAAAACCACGTATTTATTAACGATTATACAAACTTTATTAACCATGCTTGCCAAATTATTGGTTTACAGCCGCTAAACGCTAATTTTTTTTTTATGCTAAATGTTTTTGAAAACGTTATCGTAAGGTGTACATTTGGCAGCGAAAAAATAAAAATTGCAACCCCAAAATAAAATGAAATTCGGCATCATCAAAGAAAGAAAGAACCCGCCCGACCGCAGGGTGGTTTTCACACCCACAGCACTCCAACGCCTCCAGAAAGAACATCCAGAAGCGATTATCAAGGTAGAAAGCTCAGACATCCGTTTTTTTAAGGATGAGGAATACCGTGACTTGGGCATTGAAGTGGTCAATGATGTATCCGATTGTGACGTGCTTTTCGGTGTCAAGGAAGTTCCCGTTGACGCTTTGATACCCAATAAGAAGTATTTCTTTTTCTCGCACACGATTAAGAAACAGCCGCACAACCAAAAGCTGCTTCGCGCCCTTCTTGATAAGAAAATAGATTTGTACGACCACGAAACCATAGTAGACAAAAACTACAAACGATTGATTGGTTTTGGCCGTTACGCCGGAATTGTTGGTGCCTACAACGGTATGCGCGCCTTCGGTGTCAAGTTCGAGCTGTTCACATTGCCCAAGGCAGAAACTTTGTCGGGCAAAGACGAACTCATCACACGTCTCAAAAGGCAAACCTTGCCACCCATCAAAATCGTACTCACAGGGCACGGTAAAGTGGGCATGGGCGCCAAGGAAATCCTAGACGGTATGAAAATAAAGGAAGTTTCTATTGAGAATTACCTCACCAAAAACTATTCAGAACCAGTATATACCCAAATCGACGTACTGGATTACAACAAACGCATAGACGGCAAACCATCGAGCAAACAAGATTTCTACGAGAATCCAACCCAGTACACCTCAGATTTTGGCCGTTTTACCAAAGTGTCCGACATTTTCATGGCCGGCCATTTCTATGGTAACGACGCGCCAGTGATCCTCACGCGTGAAATGCTTCTGGCACCAGACAACAAAATCAAAGTCGTGGCCGATATCTCCTGCGATGTAGATGGCCCGATTGCCTGTACCATAAAAGCCTCTACCATCGCCGACCCATTTTTTGGCTACCTGGCTATAGAAGACAAAGAAGTTCCTTATTCACATCCAGCCGCGATAGTGGTGATGTCGGTAGATAATTTACCTTGTGAATTGCCACGTGACGCGAGCGAAGGTTTCGGCGAAATGTTCATGGAGCACGTGATCCCTGCGTTTTTCAACGGTGACAAAGACGGCATCCTGGCGCGCGCCAAGGTTACAGAAAATGGTGAATTGACCCAGCAGTTTAAGTATTTGCAGGAATATGCAGATGCTAAAGTTGAAGTGCTTCCTTAATGGAAGCATTTTTTTTGGGCGTTGCCGCAATGGAAATTTTTCTTCGATTGATGTTGTTTGTGCGGCCGGGCTTTCCGCTGCAATCTTTTGAAAAATGGATTCCCTGCGCTTACGCTTCGGGCTATCCTTTTTCAAAAGGATTTCCGCTGTAATCCCTAACGCGTCGCTGCCGCGAGGGCCTACTTTTGCCTCGCCGCAAAAGTAGCAAAAAGGCGGTCGGCACATAAGATTTGCTAAAAATCAACGGTAAAAACCTAAACGAAAAAAACTCGCCTGCGGCTCAGACAGCTTTTCGTTCTTAACG
>JAKQJQ010000096.1 GCA_029561105.1 Bacteroidota bacterium | reverse complement strand
CCATCGAGCAAATGCAAAAAGTCATAACCGAATTCTTCATACAAATGCACGATTACTTCTGAGTCTGATTTGCTGCGAAAAGTATGGTGTTTTAAAATCCCATCGCGCAACGCCTGGTGGTTGTAGATTTCACCATTGTGTACCATATAAGCGGTTTTGCAGCCTTTGATGGGTTGTCGACCCGAATGCAGGTCGATGATCGATAAGCGCTCGTGGCTCAAGATATGCCCGTTCGCTGTAATTAAAAGATCACTTTCATCAGGGCCGCGGTGCGACATGCGTTTAGAGAGAGTCTTTACCAGTTGTTCGTCTTTTCCTTTTCCTATAATGGCTAATATTCCGCACATAACTACTTTGTTTCTGTTTATAAGGCAAAGATGTTATTGTACTTATAATTATAAAACACAAATCGCTTTATAAGTTAAAATAAACAACCATATAAAGCGATTTGTGATAAATATAAAATCAAAAACGTTTGAAATATGCAGTTTGGGTTATAATTTGTAAATCGGCGAGATTGGTTAGCGTTTCAAATCAATCCGCGCATAAACATAATCGGGCATTTTGGAAAGCGCTTTTTTTAGTTTTTCAAGATTCGCTGTTTTCCTGATTTCATCCTTGAGGTTGTAGTTGTAATTATCGAAAAGGAAATACATCAGTACACGATTGAAATCATCGAGTTCATAATCAGCAATCATATCGAGCATTCGGGTTTCAACCAAATCGTTTGCGGAAGTTTCAGACAGCGCCCTTCCGATACGTCTGATGCTGCCAAAATAATGGTTCTCTACAGGATTCTCCACACGCAATGAAATTCCCAAAATCAAATCGGGCACGTTGATGTCAAGTACCTCGAGTTCCCTTATGTACGTTTGGCGATCTTTATAAGCCCAGCTCCCGTCGCTTACCCGATCGAAACGGTCATTCATGATGTCGAGGTGCGATCGCAGGAAGATTTCCCATTTGGTTGTTTCGGCCGACAAGATGGCGATGTTCTGCGCATGGATCCGCGGGCTGTTGTCCATGCTGCAGCCGCCAATGACACGCCGGTTTCGTTTGAGTTCGAGCGCTTCGGGTGCCGATACATAACGTGCCACATACTCCTCAAAAGTATCGTTAGACGCGTAGGTAATTTTGGCTTCATTGAGCGCGGCATTGAGCAGGAACATAAATCCTGGGTCGGCATTTTTGAGCGAGTCGATACGCGTGAACCGCTCGGATTCCCATTTTTCGTATCTTTCGCTAAAGGTTTTGTACTGTGCTTCGACCAATCGGCGTTTGGCCTCGCGCTGTTGTTTTTCTTTTTTGCTGAGCTTGGCTTTTTTCCAGGGCTTTTCAAAATCGATGGTGTCAAATCCCACGAGTATGTCAAAATTTTCCGTGTTGAATTGCGGGCGCTTCAAAACCTGTTCGATATAATCATTGAATGCATCGGCCTTGGTTGGGATCGAATCGCGATACCGCACACCCGTTTCCTTTGCATTCTTCACAAAAACCTGCGCCGTCGTATCTACAAGGCAATCCGAATATTGGATTAGCCGCGCGTACCTTTCGGGAAGCTTTTTGGCCTGAAGTTCACCAATAATGTAAAACGCTTCCAGACGTTCTTCAGAATATTCGGTTTTGGCAGCATAATCGTAAATCCATTGGCCCGATTGGTGGCCGGCTTCGGATTTGACGAAATCAATCGTGTAATTCTTATGCCTTTGAAGTTCGGGTGTCTGGTAGTAATCCATTTCCTGCCCATCATAATCGATGTAGGTTGATTTTACGACGAGTAGGTTTTCATCATACGCGGCCTTTGGGTATTTTTTTCTGAAATCGGCGTACGACATTCCGGCTATTAGGTCGTTTTTGGCCTGCGCTGCCTTTTTGCCTTCGAGGTCGAAATGATGTGCTTTGCCTTGCGTAAGGACGCGGAATTCTTTGTAAACCTCGCAAGCTTTAAATTTAAGGTTGAGCGAGTCGACGATGTGTTTGAGCTTGCCGATAGAAGCATCAGAATAGATCAATCCGTTTTCATGGAGCTTGAATTCGGAACCCTGGCCATACGAATAAACACCGACCAGCAATAGGCTGCAATAAAAGGCTCTCTTCATAATTGGTTTGTTTGATTGTTAAATTTATAACTCCAAAACGCTTTCTAATATTGTTTGGATTCGGTGTAATGTGAATTGGTTGGGAAAATGCTTAATTTGCGGCAGACTTTTACAATATGATCCATTCCAAAAAAATCGTCGTTGTCCTTCCCGCCTACAAGGCCGAGAAAACACTAATCCAAACTTTCAACGAAATCCCGTTCGATATCGTCGATGAAGTAATTTTAGTAGACGACAACAGCCCCGATAAAACCATCAACGTAGCCAAACAGCTCGGCATCCACCACATCATTAAGCACGATAACAACCTCGGTTACGGCGGCAATCAGAAAACCTGCTACAACAAAGCGCTCGAACTTGGTGCCGACATCATCATCATGCTGCATCCCGATTACCAATACACGCCCAAACTCATCCACTCGATGGCGTATCTGATTGCCAACGACGTGTATCCTGTCGTCATCGGATCGAGGATTCTCGGCAAAGGCGCGCTCAAAGGCGGCATGCCCATGTACAAATACATCGCGAACCGTTTCCTGACGCTGACGCAAAATATTTTGATGAACCAAAAGTTGTCGGAATATCATACCGGTTACCGAGCTTACAATCGCGAAGTATTGCAAAGCATCGACTACAATGCCAATTCTGACGACTTTATTTTCGACAACCAATTCCTCGCGCAAATCTTCTACAAAGGTTTTGAGATTGCCGAGATTACATGCCCGACACGTTATTTTGAGGAAGCTTCGTCGATTAATTTTAGCCGAAGTACGACTTATGGTTTTGGTGTGTTGAAAACCGCGATGCAGTACTTTTTTGCGAAAAGCCTCGGCATCAAATCCAAATTTTTTAAGGGCTAACGGCGAATGACATTAATCAAAAACAACATAGCGCTTTGGCTCGGATATGCGATAGCAATTGCGTTGGTTGTTGTGAATCGGCACCATTGTTTTTTTTGGGACACAGTGCAATTGGGCTCAAAACACGCCGACTTTTATTTCTCGAGTCATTTTTCGGGTTTGCTCCTACCCAATGACATTGATAGCGGGCATATTCCCACTTTTGGACTTTACATCGCTTTGGTTTGGCAAGTATTCGGGCGCTCGCTCGAAGCGAGCCATTTGGCGATACTGCCATTTGCTATTGGGATTGTCTGGCAAATTTCACGTTTGTGCAATAAATTTGTTCCTGCCCGCTACGCCGGAATTGCAGGATTGCTGATTCTTATCGACCCTTCGCTCTTAAGCCAGATTACTTTGGTTTCGCCTGATGTACCGTTGGCATTTTTTTTCCTGATGGGTATGAATGCCGTGTTTGAAAATCGAAAACCTTGGCTCACACTGGCGGTCTTACTTTTATTTTTGACGAGCATGCGTGGCATGATGGTCTCGGTTTGCCTATTGGCTCTTGATTTGTATTGCAATTTTGATTGGACTTTGCATTGGAAGAAACAATTGCAACGACTCTTCAAGAGAAGTTTAATTTACTTACCGGCGCTATTGGTTTTTCTGGCGTTTAATGCCTATCACTTTCTACAAAAAGGCTGGATTGGTTACCACAAAGACTCACCATGGGCCAAATGTTTTGAGCCGGCAGGATCTGTAAAAGGCGTGCTGTTCAATGTGGGTTTATACGGATGGCGATTGCTCGATTATGGTCGGGTCGCTGTTTGGCTGGTACTTTTTATACTGTTGTTGATTTATAAAAAACGACTCGTGAATCCAAAAACGAAAGTATTGGCCTTTTTTACGATGGTCATCGTCTTGGTACTTCCATTAAATCTTTTGTGGGCCAAGAACCTGACCGGCCATAGGTACCTGATTCCGGTCTATCTGGTGGTTTCTATTTTCACGGTCTCGCTATTGTTTTCTGAAATGGTGAAAAGCAAAGTAAAAATCGGATTGGCGTTGCTTTGGTTTGTCATGATCGTATCAGGAAATTTCTGGATCTATCCAACCCGCATCAGCCAAGGTTGGGATTCCACCTTAGCACATTTGCCTTATTATGAACTGCGGCAGGAAGCCTTGCACTACCTCGACCAACAACAAATTCCCTACGCCGATGTGGAAACGTTTTTCCCCAATACCGCACCACTTAACCTCATCGACCTCAGCAACGACACGCGCCACTTAGACACCTTTGACGGCAGCAAACGCTACGTGTTTTTCTCTAACGTCTACAATGTAGAAGATACCACACTCGATATCCTATTGGATCCTAGTCGTTACAAGCCCATTCAACATTTTGAAAGCAATAGGGTTTTCATTACCATCTACAAACGCCTATGAGCCAATCCTTCAAATATTACAGCACCATCGTGATTGTTTTGGTTGTAAACCTCACGTTCCTCATCAAATACCTGAGCCGGGCCACTGCTTATTATCTGCCGGTAGCTTTATTGATCACGGCGATTTGCGCCGCCATTTGGCATTACCGATTTTCATTAAACCAATGGCTTGAAAAACGCCGCTTTCTCAATTCCGGGTTGATTGTGGTTTTTGTAGTTGTGGCTTCGGTCGTGTTTGCAAAAATACCCTACCAATCGCTCAACGTAGACCGCTGGAGCGTCATCACCTCATTTTGGGACAATTATTTCAGCGGAGAATATGTGTATTTCGCCAAATCGAATTTTGGCAACCCGCCGGGACCGATGCCATTCTATTACGTCCTTGCGCTTCCGTTCTACGCCGTTGGTGAACTCGGTTATTTTTCGTTGTTGGGCATCGTCGTGTTTGTCTTACTGCTTCGATTCGCGCGTGTGCCTAAGGCGCAGCGAACCGTCTGCATATTGCTGATTTGCTTGTCGAGCTGCTATTTGTGGGATGTGGTTTGCCGAAGCAATGTCTTCCTGAACGGATCGTTGGTGCTGTTTTCGTTGCTTTTCCTTTTCCGATCTATAGAAACGAAAAGATCACATACTCTTGTGGTCAATGGTATCATCATCGTTTTGTTGCTGTCTACCCGAAACGTTTTTGTGATTCCGTATATCGTGGCTTTCCTTTACTTGCTCAGATCGGGACAACTTAATTTTGCACAAGTTTTTAAAATTGGGATTGTGGCAACACTAACCTTCGTCTTGACGTTCTTGCCATTCGTTTACAACCATATGGCCGATTTTATGGTGATGAATCCGTTCGTTATCCAATCGAGTTTCCTGATGCCTCTCGGATGGAGTTTGGGTTGCATAGCCCTTTCGCTGCTGGGTTATTTCGTTGTTAAAAATCCGCCGGACGTGAACTTCTTTAGCGGCATTATACTGTTCGTCACAATCGTATTACACTTTGTTTACCAGTCTTTGGTTTATGGTTTCCACGGGGCATTTTTCAACAGCCGCGCCGATATCTCGTATTTTATTTTGTGCGTGCCGTTCTTACTCTATTACGCGTTGTCTTACCCAATGGCGCCACGCACTAATCAATAACGCCTACGACATATTTTGTCGCATTGATTTCAAAAGTGAACCCGGTTTGCTTGCCTATCAATTGACTGCCCAAAGGCGATTGCGGTGAAACAGCTATAATTGTAAGCCCTTCAACGGTAATTTTTGGAAGCGCGGCAGCAATAAAAAGCAGCATATTATTCGTCTCGACCAAGCTGCCCAGTACAATCTTGTCAGAAGTTGTATCGGGATTGATTTTCGCCAGCACGGCTTTCTGATCAAGAATCTCTGCAAGTTTCCTATTGAGTTTTTCCTGCTCGATGTGCATCATCGACAAAGCGGTTTCATGCTTGTCACCCGCAGAACCTTTGGCGTCGTTCTTGGAATCTTCGGTAAGCGTGGCAATCATGTCTCGGAATGCATCTTCTTTGTCCTGGATTTGTTGGGTGTAATGGGCGTGTATTTTTTGTTTGAGTGTCAAGTGTAGCGCGTTAATCGGGAAAATTTTAATGTAGAGCAATCCTATTTTTTACAGTTGATGCCGCTTTTTGTAAAATAATATCTTACCTATTTGCGAGATGATTTTTTTAAGAAACAATCCGGATTTTCTGCACTTGGATAATTTCAGGAATTCGTAGGGACGTTACCGCCCCTTCCCCGCAGGCAATCTAGCAAATTTCCAAAACATCCAATTCCTGAATTTCCGCATCAAATGTTAAATTGAGCTTACCCAAATCGAGAACAAACCAATCTTGAATAATTCCCGCAGAGGTTAAATCCGCTAAAAATCGAACTTGTAATGCCCGCCAACCATCACCTGGATGGGCTGCACTGGGTAATCCAGCCATTTCTCATAATTCTGGTTCGCGAGGTTGTTGCCGCGCAAGAAGAACGAAAGACGCTCGCTGAAATTATAGCCCACATGCAGGTTCGCATCGAAATAACTGTCGGCTTTCCTGACTTCGGACAACGGCACTAGCAGATCCACACGCATGAATCGGTCTTTTCTTTCGCCAACAAAAAACAGGTTGGTTCCGGCAAACCATTTTTCGGCGATTTTAACGTCGAGGTTGGCGCCGAGTTGTATTGCTGGCAAGTTCCAAGGCTCGTCTTCAAACTTGGTATCGTACGAGCTAAAGCTCCCGTTGAGGCCAAAAGAAACATTTTTAGACAAATCGGCCTTGATTTCTCCAAA
>JAKQJQ010000049.1 GCA_029561105.1 Bacteroidota bacterium | reverse complement strand
TAATAGTAAGCATTATGTTGGCTGTACAGTTAATTTAAAAGAGCGCTTTAATCGACATTCGAGTGGTAGGGTAAAATCAACAAAACCTCATTTACCTGTCAAACTACTTTGGTGTTGTTCTTTTCCGAATAGGTATATGGCTTATAAATTTGAGCGTTATATGAAGTCTGGTTCGGGAAGGGCGTTTGCTTCCAGACATCTATACGAAATGTGTCATTGAAGCAAGACTTAAGTAAGGTGATTCCAATATCCAGAAAAAGCACTGTTCCTCGGCTTAGGGGGCGAGCCAAATACCGTGTATGGGCGAGCACCCGACCTTGAAGTGAAACGGAAAGGGAGGCCCCAAATGAGAACTACCTCACAGCGGCAAATACTCAAACTTCCTAATTACAATCTCGTGGTTAAGGCCGTTGCTCGGACCGTTGGCGATGTAGGTTTGTGTCCAGAAGTTGATGCGGGCATTGGTGGTTGGACCGGGTGCCGGGATGACGATTGGGAGCGATTGTTCTCCGTTTTCTTCTTTGATACGCGGCGGATGATCCAAATCGAATTGCCAGCTAGCAATGGGTTCGGCACTGCGGAAATCATCGCCTTTAAAGCTTTTCCAGGTGATGAGCGTGTCGGTCCAGGTGAAGATGTGCGTGCTTACACCATTTAACAATTCAGGGTCAATCATGTGTTGGTGGCTGCGTTCGGCGAAGTAAGTACTGAAAAATACCGGCTGAACCGAAGTCGTTAAAGGATGCGTGTCGTCTTCTACGCCCCATTTCGAAAACTCAATATCGACTTCGCTATTCCCTTGGTCGTGAAAGGTTGAATTGTCCCAAGTAAATAATCCTAAAACCACATTTTTAGCAAACGTAAGCGGGTTTCCTTGGATGGTGAAGGCATAAGTTCCATATCCCATATTGTCTTGCGAAATAACTTCGGACGAATACCAATTTCCATCCTCGTGCTTGGTAATAGCCATGTGCAGATAGCCTTTTTCATCCACCCAAACATTTTCGTAAGCCTTGGAAAAACTGTTCGGACCGGGACCGTTATAACCCGATTTAATATCCCATTTACGCCCCGAAAAAGTGACTTCGGTAGCTGTTCGCGCTAATGCTTCTTCGGAATCCGATTGTTTGCAACTGGATAAAACACTCAGAGCAAACAGGAAAATCAGTATGGATGCACGTTTCATCATTTTGTAGCGTACTTAAATGTGGCTTGAAGTGTACCAATAATCACATCAAAATCGCCTTCCTCGGTAATAGGTTTCAAGTCGCGACCGATAAAACTAAGTTGAGATTCATCTAGTGTGAAACTGATCGTTTGAGAACTCTTAGGCGCAAGGGTAATCTTGGTGAAATCTTTTAATTGTCGAACCGCCGGAGTTACCGATGCATACTGATCTCGGGTAAAAAGTAAAACGGGTTCTTTAACTTCTCGATCGCTGGCATTCGTTACTTGTAGACTAACCGTAAGTTTTTCACCTGGATGGAGCGTGTTGGTTGAAAGCTTTAAATCGGAATAGCTTACTTGCGAATAGGATAAGCCATATCCAAACGGCCACTGCGGTTGAAAAGCATTGTTTCCGTATTTAGCATCGAAGGTTTCGGTGTATTTATGGTCGTACCAAATAAGACTGTGATTGAATTTTGGATACGTGAACGGTAAACGACCGCTTGGATTTATTTTGCCTACCAAAATATCAGCTAATGCGTCTGCGCCATAGTCTCCAGGCTGAAATGCCATAACAACAGCGGCACATCCTTCTACCAAATCCCGAACAATGCGTGGACGATTCTCTACCAATACCAAAACAACGGGTTTTCCAGTTTTAATAAGCTCTTTTACGAATTGCTGTTGCGTAGCGGAAAGCTCCAAATCGTTGATGTCGCCCGGTTTTTCGGTAGATGGATTTTCACCCATGCAAGCCACAATTACATCGCAAGATTTACTTTGCTCCAATACCGCTTGTAAATTGATAAAACTATCTACAGAACAGCCCGCTGCATATGTCACATTTCCGGGAGCAAAAAGGCGCATGGCTTCGAGAATGGTGTTTTTAGAACGATCGTCGAATGTGGAATCGACACCTTGCCAAGTGCGCGTCCAAGCTCCGTTGAGTAAGGTCATGGAATTCGCAGCCGGACCGGTAACAAGAATGCGTTTCATGGGATCGAGCGGTAAGGTTTGATTGCGATTTTCGAGCAGTGTAATCGATTCTGCTGCAATGTTTTTTGCTAAGATTTGATTTTGAGCTGAATTAAAAAACGGGTAATCTTTCACTTTGGGAAGATTCGATTTGCGTAAAATCCCCAACTTCTTCTTGATCGTTAAAATGCGCTCTACCGATACATTCAAGCGAGATTCCGGAATTCGTCCTTCTTTGACCAATTCGATTAGGTACTTGGAGAAATTAAAGTCGTTAGGCACCATGCACATATCGATGCCTGCTTCAACGGCTAAATATGTTGCTTCTTTTAAGTTGGCAGCCACGCGGTGGTTGAGTTGTAGTTTGATAATATCTTCCCAATCGGTCACAGCAAGACCTTCAAAACCCAATTCGTCGCGAAGTAAATTGGTTAAAATGAGTTTGTTGGCATGAACCGGAATTCCGTTAATCTCACCACTATTAATCATTAAAGTTAACGCTCCACTTTCAATGGCTTTCTTGAAAGATGGCAGATAAATTTCGCGCAGCTGTATGTCGGAAATATAGGCTGGTGTGCGGTCTTTACCGGTTCGCATTCCACCATAGCCCAGAAAATGTTTCATGCAAGCAGCCACGTGTGTTTGGTCAATGGGCAGATTGCTTTTCGCGCCTTGATAACCAACAATAGCAGCTTCACCAAAACGTGAACACATCAAGGCATCTTCGCCGTATGTCTCGAAAAAGCGCGACCAAAGTGGATTTCGAGCACAATCTAACACAGGAGAAAAGTTCCAGGGAATTCCTGCAGCTCGTGTTTCGTAAGCTGTGATTTCAGCAGCGCGACGAGTCATTTCGGGATTAAACGTAGCAGCCTGCGCCAATTGCTGTGGAAACAAGGTAGAATTACTCACATAGTTTGCTCCGTGAATTGCGTCAATCCCATATAAAACGGGGATTTTCAAGCGTGTTTCTTTTTCGGCAACCTGCTGAATTCCTCCTATGAGTTGCAACCATTGTTCGCGTGGATAAGCATGTCCGCCACAGTTGAGTATAGAACCAACATGCCAGTTTAGCAAGGCGTTGCGCAGTTTTTCGGGATCGAGACGATGTGGTTCTTGCAATTTGTAAATCTCTCCCACGCACACCACATCCAAGTTAAGCTGTGTCATCTGACCCACTTTTTCTTCGATGGTCATTTGAGCAATCAGGGCATCAATTTCGGGATCGCTTCCTTGCGGATAATTTGGCCGAAAGGACGAACTCAGCGTCAATCCAATCAACATGAAACTCAAATAGAAAAGCGGTCGGATAAACAAACGTTTCATCATCAAATTATGGCAATGTTATAAGCGTTCCCCACAAAGCGGGATTGGTGTTAAAGCCTTCACGAATAGTAGAATTCCAGCGACTTTGCGATGCGCGAGTTCCAGATTCGTTACTTAAGTCAACGGCAAATTCAAGTTCATATAGCAAACCCGAAACCCAGGGCTTTGCTCCTATCGATTTCCAAGGAATTGCAGCCTCAAACGTATATCCGCCAGCCGTTTTTTGCATGCGTTGAACCACGTTGCTGACAGCTTTTCCAGTTGTCCAATCATACACCTGATTTGTTCCTCCGATTTGAAACCCAATGTGGTGATCGCTCGGATAGTAAATAGCACGTTTGGGATTTACACCATTGGCTGAGGAAAAAGCAAATTCCAAGGCATCGCCATTCCAGATGTTTTCGCCCGTTTGATTGTTAATTCCCGGTGTTGGATCGGTAAT
The DNA here is from genome assembly GCA_029561105.1 of Bacteroidota bacterium. Taxonomy (GTDB): domain Bacteria; phylum Bacteroidota; class Bacteroidia; order Flavobacteriales; family Flavobacteriaceae; genus Flavobacterium. The sequence goes on along the minus strand of JAKQJQ010000049.1, from coordinate 6,338 downwards.
ATTAGCAGCTAGATACAGGTTGTTTTCGTCCCAGTTTAAGCGGAAAGTTCCTACCGAAAGTTTGGCTTCTGTTGCAGGCCATTCGTTAGCTCCAATAATGCCATCAATTTGCGGTGCTGAAAGCGATTTTACAGCTAAAGCTTGTCGCTCCGTTGATTTGAAGGGAATAAAGCGAATATCATCCACCCAAACCTTACCGCTCGATTCAAATTGTACGATGAGTTGCTTGATATTGGTCACATCTACATCGTAACCTTCGAAAGGAAAAGCCGAAAGCGGAATAATTACTTGCGTCCACTGCGAACCAATTGTTCCGCCTTGAATAAAGCCCGCAGTTACGCCCGTCCAAGCTTGAGCGTTGTTAAAATCTTCAAATCCAATCGCCCAAGGTAAACCCGTTGATTGACCTTTTTTCATCTTCACCCAAAACGAAAGTGCCGCCGTTTGCTGAATGCTAGAAATATCTTTTCCGGTCCAATTATCCCAGCCAATGCCCATTCCTAGCCAGGTTGATGGATCGGCTTGTTTGTTCCAATCGATGCTGATTGCTCCCGTACCGCTGTGTAATTCTTTGGCTTCCGATTTCACTTGAATTGCCTGTGGCGAAACGGTAAACCAGAGTTCAGAAGTTACTTGATCGTTAAAAACCGACAAAGCCGTAAAGCCATTGATATCAGCCATTGCCAAGTCATCCGAAGGACTTTCGTACAGCGAAGCCGTCTTCATCCGAACACATCCGGCTAATACCAACAAACTCAACAATCCCGAAAGCAGCGTTTTCATTTCTTGAGTTTAGGGTACTAATGGAGCACCTTGTGTGAAAATAAGGTAATCGAGACGAGTGTGGGCGTAGCCGGATGATGGGTTTTTCAAGAATAGCACGTTCACCTGACTCAGTTTATTCGGTTCATGAACACCATTTCCAGCAGGTGTGGCAGGTGAACCATTTACCAAAGTGGCTAAATCGCTATACTTCACCGAAAGCTGACTCCAGCCATTTTCGCTGAGTGTTACTTGGATTGAATACATGTCTTCGTTGGCTGAAGTGAATGTTCCATCGCCATTATCATCCTCGGTAAATTGAAACAAGAGAATTCCATTGCTCAAGCTTTCCGACTTATAAATCATCGAATTAAAAAACACCTCATCGGGATTCGCCGAAAGCGGATAGGTAGTTGCACCATATGCCGAAGCGGGCAAATACAAATAGCCTAAAAGCCAATCCCAATCTACTACACCGCCCATGTCGAAGTATTTGGCTCCTTGTGCGGCACTGTCGGAAGTTTGAACCGCAAAGCTCATACTGGCGCCCGATTGAGCAAAACTCTGCCAACCTGGATTTACTCCATCTTCAAAATCACTTAATAGAAAGCCTTCGTTAATGCGTGCTGATGCAACATGTAGCGTGTCGCGAAGTGTGTCTGTTTCGGTGTCGAACGTGAGCTCAACAGCACAATCTTCTATGCGGAATAAGGGAAGCTTGGTGATGGTTCCATTCCATGTTGCATTGGTTGCATCGAGTACATTCGAAAAACCGGTAATCTCTTTCTTGGCACCCGATTCTAAACCGGTAATGTTCAACTTCCAAGCAATGTTCTTGGAGAAACTTGCTTTAAAAAAAGTGGTTTGTCCGGTACCGAAATCCACGTCATAAACCGAAGCTGACAAAGGTTCTACAATGGAGAATTTACCATACAAATCGTTGAGTGATGGTCCATCGAACTCATCATCTGTCTTGCATCCTGAAAAAACCACCAGGCTTATGATAGCAGAAAAAAGAAGGCTGTATTTCATGATTAGAATTTCATTTGGAACAAGAGCATAAACTGCTTGATCGAATAATCAGGTAATGAACTCAAGGCATTTTTCGATTGAAACTGATTGAGTTGAGCACTTAAAAAAGTCTTTTCACTAAAGCGATAACGAGCACCAATAGCTTGTAGCGTTTCGTTTCCATCAACCCGGTATTCAGAAAAATTGAAAATCTCCGAATAGGTATTTCGAACTGCCGTGTAATCAAAACCTTTGTAGCTAAGTTGTTGAATGCCAAATAATAGATCGAACGATTTCAACACCTCGATTTCTAAACCAGCAGAGAGGCAATTTGTTTTCAAATCGACCGCTTTCACTAAATCTTCTCCTTCACGTGTAGTTTTATCGTCGCGGTAATTAAGCGTTAGGTGGATTTGTTTCTTCCATCCTTTGAAAAACTCGTTCAATTTCGCATCAAGCGTAAACGTGTTCCGGTTGAATTTGCGAGGCAGAAGTGTTCCTTCGCCACGAACTTCTTGCAGCTGGCTATGTGCAAACTCGGCTGTTACAGGAATCGATTTCTTAGCATATTTCAACTTTATCGTCATTCCCTGACGGTTCGGAGTTGCATCGCCATAAGGTGTGATATTATCGTATCGCGGAGCGAAATCCATCAGGTATGGATGCAATTGCAAGTTGTAAAACGATGATTCCCGCATCAAATCCAACATCGTTAACTGACGTAAATCTTGATTGCTCGTAATTCGCTGATATGCCTGAGGTAATCCGTTGTAATCGATTCGTTTGGTTTGTGCGCCCGGACTACGAAATGCCGACCCAACAATCTTGGTATTTACCGTAACATGAAGTCCGGTTTGGTTTTGAGAGATGGTTGCACTTCCATCCATGAATTTATCTTTCCAATCGGGCGCTAAGGTGTCGTTCTTGAAACGCGTTTTTGAATTCCCGAATTCTGCATCCAGCTTCGCTTCCCAATTCTTTGTTTCGTAGCGTGCCTGAAGCGTTCCTGTGTAAACCGGATTTTGAAAACCTGATGCATTCTTTGAGGTTCCCGGCACATCATACAAATTCACATAATTGAAACCTGCCTCGAGGTATTTGCTTTGAACCAATTGCAGATTGATGCCCGAAAAAAGTCGGTCAGGAGTTTGACCAAAGTCGCTTGCTTTAACGCGTGTAGTGACAGCATTTACCTGTAATTCCTGAACAAAGCGGCTAAACTGCAACGCAAATCCAAGCGAGGCACCTTGTTGACGCCAGGAATGATCTGAATTATAAAAGTGGTCGTAGTTAACTAAATCGGTTTGTTGTTGAAAGGCTAGCGGAGCATTTGAGATCACTTCTTGATCGTAATTCCACATCGTGTATCGCGTCATTCGGTAATTGAAATCGCCCAATTGATATTTCACAATTCCACCAATCACGCCCTTTACATACATCTGACGTAAATCGAAAGTCACACCAGAACCCCAAAATCCACCGTAGTCGTTACGCAAACGAACCATAGCTAAAATCTCGGTGTTTTTATTTGGGCGGATGTTAATGCCTAAATCGACCAACACGTGACCACTGTTGAGTTTGGGGATGGTAACAGTATCAATGGCGCTGGTGTCTTGCGTGAGTTTATCGGCATAAAAAAGCGAACGTGCCGCTCCGGTAAAGGAGATCTTTTTGTCGTCTTGTGCTTGAGCACTCACATGAGAGCCGAGCAAAAGGGCCAGAATCAAACGGGTGTAGAAAGTTCGCTTCATCAGAAAAATGACTTTAGTTCGACGGTCAATTCCCGTCCGTGAAAATGATCCTGCTCAAAACTTGCATCCTTGAACGTATACCAGCGATGGCGGAAATACAAGCGTGTGTTGCGTCCTAGGTCGATGTCCATACCGCATCCGATTCCTTGTCCGGTTTGGTTACGCGGACGAAGTGTTTCGTTGTTGATGTCGGTTAGGTAATTACCTAATGTGCGTTCGTAACCGTAATAGGCATTGATAAGATATCCTGGACGGATGGCGTAATACAGTTCCAATTCGGAAGTATACTGGCGGATGTAGGCGCGTTCGTCGGTGATGGTGATTGGAGAAAAATCGCGAGAAGAGCTATTGGCTTGCAAAAGGGAGAAGATGTACAATTCTCTTCCAAAGACTTTCGAGCGAAACTTGGTTTGCAACTCACTCATGTTGAAGTGCTTTTTGTAAACCACAGCTCCCGAACTGTCGTCGTCGAGATTTACGGTTTCATACACATCGCGGTAGATGTCGGAATAGCGTTGATACGGACCCACATTGGCAGGAAATCCCCAGCGCCAGAAACGCGAACGGGTGATTTGATTCACCGGGTGATTATACGTTATAACTGAAGCCGAAGGTGTGAGTTCCGACGCAAAACCAAATCCTCCGCTAAAGCTGATTTTCTTGAATGATTTCTGCAGGTTAAGTGATAGACCTTGACGATTGTTGGTCATTTGTCCAAGTCGCACCATCGAACTACTAAAAGGTTGCAGCACAGCTGAACTTCCTACACTTCCGGCAGGTAATTCATTTACCCGATATTCTTTCACTGATGTATTCCAGAACAAAGCGGAATTGTTGACCACGTTGGCACCAATTCGATAGTACTGAAGCTCGAACTGCGGAGCACGTTTTCCGGCAGGTGTGGACAATTTAAACTGCAACACTTCTCCCCAACCGGCAGTATTGGTTGGACTGTAATATTTTCCACCGCCTAGTTCACCTTTCAAGCCCCAACCTTTGTAATCCCAATTGAATTCGGCAGTTGCCATGTAAAATCCAAAATGATCGGTCGAAAGGCTATCGGTTGATGCGCGTGAATTGAGCGAGTTGATACTGATGAAACGTTTGGCGGAGAAATCCTTGCGAAGTTTTCCTCCGAAGGAGAAGTTAGGAACTTGTGAAAATCCTCCGTTAAGCTCTGTTTTTCCGGCCATTAAGATGAAGGATGTTTTTCCGGGCATATCTTTTCCCTGAAGCACAATTCCTTCGAAAGCTCGATTTCCCCAACGTGTATCTTGTTCGATTGATCCTTGTTCAAAATATTGATCATAACGACCGCTTAGGCTTTTCCCTGTTGGATCCCAAGGATTTCGTTCGTACAACATAAAACGGTTGTATCCTTTGAACGATGCCATGGTAAGATCCGATAATGCTACCCATTGAATACCGCCTACATGAACGGATAAATCACCCACCGAAGTTTTGAAATTTCCGTGCAGATTCATGCCGAGATTCATCCCCAAACTGGAGCCTAAACGCGTTCCCAACAAAGGACTTTGAATAGAAGGGCGAAGTGAATCGGGGATTTGTTTGCCGTAGCTCGTTCCGATATTTCCTTGTAAAAACTGAAACATCATCAAGTCGAATCCCCACGTGGTTTTGTCGGAGGTTTTTCCTGAAATATTCAGCAAAAGATTGGGCAACTGGCTGTCGTCGCCAATGAAGATGTTTCTCGGAAGTGCAGTGTCTTTGGTGATGGAATTGAGCACATACGGATCGATTTGGCGCTGATACGTGGCATAAAACCGATAATATCCTGAAACCTGAAGATTTTTCAATCCGCCGGGATCTTTTTTAGGCATCATTCCCATTTCCGTCATCGGCCGACGAATGGTTGTGTCGAACTGTGCATGCAGCGAAACCTGCATACAGAAAAGAAAAGCGACGATAGCCAAAACGTACGGGTGACGATTCATGCGGATGGTTATGAAGTAAAGCTACAGCTTTTTGTTAAAAATACAATAAGTGAGAAAATTTCTAACTTAAAGCGTCATGCGTTTGAACGAAACAGCTTTCGCCGGCTTTGCATCCGCATCGCGAGGAATCACATAAAAAGGAATGTTGCTGTATGCGTAATGTCCGTTTCCATCTGTCAAAGTGAGAAACAAACGGTATGCTCCTTCTTTTTGTGGTGCGCGAAGTTTGGCCGTATTTCCTTTTTTCCGAATCACCAAACCTGGCAAAGCTTTCGGGGCACTTTCGGCATCTCCACCCGAACGGATATCGGTACTTTCAGGGATAATTTGCCAGAGAAAACGAATGTTGTCTCCATCGGGATCGGCAGCCTTAGCAAAGACATCGAAAGGTGTTTCAGCAGTAATTAAGATGTTTTCTCCTTTGATATGTTTATCTACAATTACCGTATCGAGAATTGGTGCTTGGTTAACTGGCTTCTTTCCTGTCCAAATCGTTTCGAGCTTATCGAGTGCTTCGCATGATTCTCCTTTTTCGGAAAATAGTCCGTACCACGTAGAAGTTGTTTCTTGCTTTTGCCCCCATAGAAACACATACGAACCGATGCATTTTTCAGCATCTCCAGCAATGTAGCTTGTATACCGCTCAGCATAGGATTTTGCTTTTTCGGAACTACTTTGCTCCACTGGCGCGCCCCATTTGGTTTTGCTAACTTCCCAATGTCCGTTCGGTCCCCACTCCGAAATGATATACGGACCTTTCCATCCGGCAGCCCGAATTCCCGCTTTTACATTTCCCAAATCTCCATATGTATTGATACCATATATATCTATAGCAGGAGCTTTTTCATTAATCAATCGT
>JAKQJQ010000040.1 GCA_029561105.1 Bacteroidota bacterium | reverse complement strand
ACTTTCTCGATTCCGTAACAATTTTTTGAAGCGAGTTTTCCTGTAAGTCTGCCGCTTTCTATTTGCAGTTGCGTACCAATCACACCCGCCTTGTACTGCTCACTCCAAGGCGCTATCCATTGCGACGCCGACGCCGACACGATATAGACCTCATGGCCCGATTCAAGGTGTTTGAGAAACGCATCGAATATTTTTGGGTTGAGATTTTTCTCGATTTCATTCAAAGCAAAATCTTTCGCGGCACTTTCAAAAGTTTCAATAGCCATTCCTTTAAAAAAAGTCGTGAGGAATTTGACTTTAACTTTTTCGTTAGGCAGCAATCGCAACTTCAGCCCAATTAAATCCGGGAAAAGCAACAGCATTTTTTTGTAAAACGGCACATTCCCTTTCGCGAATCTGGTGAATTCAATCAGGCTGTCCTTTTTATATAAAGTGCCGTCAAAATCAAAAAGTGCCAGCGTTCTCATCGGTTGCCGTATAATAAATAACTCATTAGCACCAACCAACAGATGATGGTGATTTGGATGAACCGATCTTTGAGGACAATCAGCGTAGGCGAAGCGGTGGCGCCGTCTACAAGCGCGAGTTTGAGATAGCGAAAAATTCCATTGATGACAAAGATAATAGACAAATACAACCACTTTGAATTGTAATGCCTTTGGTTCTCGGGACTGATGCAATAGAAAATATAACATACAATCACAATGGATGCAAGGATTCCCAAAGCGGTATCTACAAATGCCAGATTGTAGCCTTCGATGTTTTTGCGCACTTCCTTGCCGTTTTGCGCGTGCACCACATCGGTCCTTCGTTTGGCAATCGCAAGGAACAACGCCAGCAGGTAGGTCATGAGTAAAATCCAGACCGACAGTTCAATTCCAGTAACGGCAGTTCCCGCGAGCAAACGCAATACAAATCCCGCGGCAATGATATTCACGTCAAGGATGGCAATGTGTTTGAGCCATTTAGAATACAATAAGTTCAGGCCAATGTAGCCGCAAACCACCAAAAACAAATCCATCGAAAGCCAATAAGACAACACCAAAGACGTCAACATAAGCACTACCTGCAATACCAAAGCGTTTCGCGACCCAATAGCGCCCGATGCCAAAGGTCGCGTGCATTTTTCAGGATGCGCGCGGTCTTCGTTGATGTCAAAAAAGTCATTGATGATGTAAATGCTGCTGGCCGCAAAAGCGAAAGCGAGGAATGCCAGTAAGGTTCGAAAGAGCAACGTCCAATCACTAAAAGCGCCTCCAAAAAAAAGCGGCGACAACACAAACAGGTTCTTGACGTACTGCTCTACCCGGATTAGTTTAAGGTAGTCTTTCATTTGCTTTGAGTGAATGGTATACGATAAAATGTTTGGTTTCTGCTATTTTCTCGAATTTGTCATGGATAAAAACACCGATCGAGCTAAACTCGGCCAAATTGTCCTGCACATATTCCTCATGGTTCAGGAATGATTTTTCTAAAAACACATAGTTGTTTTTGTCTGCCGCTAATTTAAGTATTCTCTGGTGTTGTTGGTCTATTTCTGTTTCAATAATCCAATCGCATGGGAGTTTGCTTTGCGTATTAAAAAGGTAATGCGCCATAGGAAGGCTCGGCGCGACGATGAAATTTTTACCATATTGATCAACTAGCGCCTTCAATTCAAGATGTTTTTCCTGATACTGCTTATTGGTTTTAATAAACTTTAATTTTGCTGAAACCCCGTCAAGCGGATATTGCAAAGAGAAGATGTTCGCTTCCCGATATGGCCGTACGTTATAAGCAAACGCCGATAGGCAAATGGGCAAGCCGAGCCACAGATAATATTTTGGGTT
>JAKQJQ010000031.1 GCA_029561105.1 Bacteroidota bacterium | reverse complement strand
TTCACCTTGTTCGGCATGATTACATACCCGCCGTCTCCGCGTACGTAACTCCGGATATTGTTCATATTGACCAAAAACTGTTTATGAATACGAAAAAAATCACCCCCGCTGAGCATTTCTTCCACATCGCCTAATGTCTTGGTAATCAGGTACATTTCACCGGACGCCAGGAAAAATTTTGTATAACTGCTATCCGATTCACAGTACATCACATCGGCTAATTCCACAAAGGTGTAACCGTGTGCGTAAGGCAATGCGATTTTGTCGAACCGTTTGGAATCCGGTGCGTAAAGTTGCCGGCGGAGCAAATCCAGTTGTGCTCTGTCGATCTGTTGTTTTTCAGCTGCTTTGTCCACGGCTTTACGCAATTCGTCGGGGTTCACCGGTTTGAGCAGGTAATCCACAGCGCTATACCGGAATGCTTTAACGGCGAAGCGGTCGTATGCCGTGGCAAAAATGAGGGCGAACGGTAGGTCACCCAGTTCTTCAAGCAATTGAAAACCGTTCATGACCGGCATTTCAATGTCCAGAAAAACCAGGTCGGGCCGGAGGGCGCGAATGGCCGCCAGCCCCTTTTCCGGATTGGTGTATTTGCCGGCCACCACGACCTCCGGGCAGGTTTCCATAAGGGTGAGGTGAAGCGCCTCTACGGCATCGGGTTCGTCATCAATGATAAGGGCTTTCATAGTCTAGAGTTGAATTTCCATTACGACTTTTGTGCCTGCTGCCCTGCCGTTCGCATCACTCAGATCGATGGTTTCCACATGGGCTAGTTTGCCGGTTGATTTCAGGCGTTCGGCTGTTATTTTTTGTCCCAGGCTTTTTTTCGTCAGGGCGCTTTTGCTTTCCAGTTCTGCGGCGGCTGCCCGGCCAATCCCGTTGTCCTCCACTTCGATCCACAGCAGATTTTCGGCAGTTTGCTTCAAGCGCACCGTAATCCGCCCGCCCGACTCACGGTGCATGAGTCCGTGCCAGATAGCGTTTTCAACATGCGGCTGAATGAGCATGCCGGGTAATTGCAGAAAGGTCGGATCTATTTCAGGGTCCATTTCCAGCGAAAATTGAAGTTTTTCCTTGAAACGAAGTGCCTCGATATCTACATAAAGTTGCAGCGCTTCGAGGTCGCGCGCGAGGGTGATTTTTTCGCTGCGGCTGTTTTCAAGCACGAGGCGCAACAAACTGCTGAATTTTTGCAGGTATTTGGCGGCCGTCTCCGTATCGCGTTCTTTGGTATAACGGTAAATGGAATTGAGGCAATTGAAGATAAAATGCGGGTTGATTTGTGCCCGCAAATTAGCGAGTTCCAATTCGGTGCGGCGGCGATCCTGGCGTTGGCGGTAGGTGTAAAAGCCGAACGCAACGGCGCCCAGCAAACCCAGCAATACAACGGCGAAAATGAGTCGCTGCTGCTGGCTCCGCGCATCTCGTAGGGCGAGTTCGCGGTCTTGTGCGACTTTGGCAAGGGCTTGTTTTTGCGAAAACTCGTGATTCATTTCTACTTGCGTGAGTTTTCGGGTATTTTCTTCATTGTACAGTGAATCGCGGGCTGCAATATGTAATTTGTAATATTTAAAAGCCTCTTTGATTTGTCCGCTGCGTTCGGCTATTTGGGAAAGGCCGGAATACCCTTCCGCCAATGCGTGCCAATTTTGCCACTGTTCCGCTATTTTGATGGCTTCCTCAAAATTAGTACGCGCTTCTTTCAGCCGATTTATTTTTAAATAATAAAAACCCAATGAAGTTTTTACATCAAATGAATGAACAGGGAACCTGCTTTTAAAGTTTTTTTCCGCTTCGATAAATTTTGAAAGCCATTTAAATTGCGTTGCATCATCATTTCGCAATGCTGCTACGACGGATAAATTGTAATAAACATTTAAAAGATCGCCCGTTCTAACAGCGTTTGTGCCCGATTGCAAGCCTTTTGTTAGGTAGTATTCAGCACTATCAGGCTGTTGCATTTTTGTGTAGATCTCGCCGATATTTAGAAGGCTATTTACAATGGTCGTACTGTCATTTGCACGGTAAGCGCTTGATAAGGAGGTTTTTCCCCAAAGAAGTGCTTGATCATATTGCTTTATTCCTAAATAATTGGAAGAAAGCACCGAGCTGACATAACTCATGTTTATCAAATTATTGGCTTGTTTAAACCGCTCGTATGCGATCAAAACAGTATCGAACCCTTCGTTATATTGTTCATCAATCATGTAACTTAGGCCGATGGAGAGCAGGGAGCGCGTTTCGGTCTCTGTTCTTTTTACAGTCCTGGCGTGATCGATCGCATCATGTAAATATTTCCTGCCCTCCTGCGTTTTTCCGCGTTTTACAAGACAAGTTCCAAGACCCGATTCTACTTCCGACAGCAGACTACGGTCTCCCGATTGCCTGGCATCGGGTAATACCTGATTGTACAGTAAAATAGCGCTGTCGATGCGTAATTTCAGGGTATATATACGCGCTTCCTTTTCCAGCGCAGCCATTTGTCCCGATTTGAAATGGATGGAATCGGCCAAAGCCCTGGCGGATCTGGCAGCGCTTAAAGCCCGGTCTATTGTGCCTTTACTAAATGGATAGGAATAAGCATCCGCAAGTTTAAACAGTAATTTAACCTTATTGGAATCGGGTTTGGCACTCAGTAGTTTATTTTGAATTGAATCGATCCTGCTGTTTTGCGCAAAACTGCCCGTCGCAGCCAACAAGCCGATAAGCAGTATAATAATCGAACGAAGGCGATTTGTTTTTTTGATAAACATTAGGATGGATTTGCTCCAAGGTAGTATCCCGCGCAGATCGGCCTCCTCGGTTTCTAAGGAATGGTGAAATATAGGGGTGGAACGGTGAAATAGAGGGTATGAGCCCGGCAACCTCCCGTAATTCAATTGTTTGGACAGTAAGGTAACGGAGTTTTGAAGCGGGCAAAGCAAAAAATAACTATCGTTCCGCGTTATTAAGCAACCCGCCCTGCCCAAACTCACCGTTCACCCGTCCTTTTTCACCACTGATTAGAAATTGTGTGCAGTTGTGTGGCCGGCGCGTTCATCTTGCGGCATCATTTCAAGCGAACCACAACTCATCACCTTCTCCAGTTTATTCATGAAAAAAGTGCTCAAATGGGCCGGGATCATCCTTGGCCTGCTGCTACTATGCCTTGGCGCAACCGTATTATACCTCAACCATGCGGCCAAAAGCCGTTTGGATAAAAAATATGAGGTGCAGCCGAAAACAATCGCCATTCCAGGCGATCCCGCCTCTATCGCAGCCGGTAAACAATGGGCGGACGTTCTTTGTCGTGGTTGCCACGGGGAGAACCTGGCCGGCAAGAAGTTTTTCGACGTGCCGGAGATCGGCCTGATCTGCGCCCCCAACATCACTCCAGGCGGTGCGGCGAAAAATTACACCGACCCCGACTGGGATCGTGCGCTGCGCCACGGCGTGGGCCTGGACGGCCGGCCACTGCTTATTATGCCTTCCGAAAATTTTAAATACATGAGCGACGAGCACATCGGCCAGCTCATTGCTTACCTGAAAACGGTGGCTCCTGTGGAACAAACCTGGGAACCACGCCGCACGACGCTCTTCGCCAACCTGCTTTTCCAGTTGGGCGCTTTTGACGGCGATTTAAACGTCGAAAAAATTGACCATACATCGCCTTCGCACAGCGCGCCCGAAAGAGCGGTAACGGCTGAATACGGCAAGTATATAGTGCGCATCAATGGCTGCCGCGTTTGCCACGGGGAACAATTAAATGGCGGCAAACTACATGAGCCCGATGCCCCTTTAGGTCCAAACCTGACGCCCGGCGGCAGTTTGGCGCAGTGGGATGCGCCCGGTTTTGTAAAAGCCATGCACACGGGTATCACCCCCTTCGGCAAGGAACTCAGCGCGTATATGCCCTGGAAAGAAATCGATCATTATGACGACGATCAATTGCAGGCTGTGTATGCCTACCTGAAGTCGCTGCCGACACTGGAAACCGCGGAGATTAAATAAGCGTAAATCGTTCATAAACAATATTTTATCACCCAATTATCAATTTCTTTTTCCATGAAAAACATCGTCATTACGTTCACCTTGCTTGCGTTGAGTTTCGGTTCCGCCTGCGCCCAAAATCTTTCCGCTGCCGATCAAAAAGCCATTGACGAAACGCTGGCCCTGGGGCAATCGGCATTTCAAAAAATGGATGTATCTATTTTAGCGCCCTTGTTAAATGAAAACGTGGAACAGATCATCCCCAACGGAACCATTGTGCGTGGCAAAGCCAATGTAATATCCGGCATGAGCGCTTATATGGGCTACCTCCAAAGCCAGCCAAAACCCGACCGTGTGGAATCCAAAAAAACAAGCCAGCAGTACCGCTACCTGATGCCGGATATGGTATTGGTTACATCATCGGAAGAAAATACCAGTTTTTTCGGCGATAAATCGACGGTAGAAAAATTGACGACGGCCATGGTATTCCACAAAGTCAATGGTAAATGGCTGACGGAATTGATTGCGCTCACGCCGGTAACCCGATAGAGATTTGTGAGGCATTGTAACGTTTTACGTATACTAAACCTTGGAGGTTTAGTATACGTCACAGCAATCCTGTAAAAGTAAACCATCCCTTCAATTTTCCCAACCTCTCTTGCATTTCTAATACAGCCCGAGTAATAATCGCTTTTTTAACCATCTCCCCCAAAACAAAAACCCCGAATTTTCCAAAAAAGGGAAAACCCGGGGTAAACTAAACCTATAAACAATGATAAATGATCCGAATTAACGTTGCAATACCACACGCCGTAAAGCATTTTCACCACCCATCGCTATGCGCAGAAAGTAAACACCGTCTGAGAGCGGAGATAAATTCACCTCTTGTTGAAGTGTTTGAATTTTACCGGGGTGAATCGTTTGCAGGATTTGACCAAGCGTATTGAGTACATCGATTTGTACTTCGGCGGCATCCGTCAGCGCAAGATGAATCATCGCCGCATCGGAGGTCGGGTTGGGACTGATAACGAATGATTCCACGATGGCTGGATCTTTCGTACCGATCGTCGCAGCCTGAAGTTCTATCGTAATATCGGCCGGAGGCGTACAATCTGACAGATCGGCAATGTGCGCCGTGTAAACACCGGGAGCAAGTCCTGAAATATCAGTTGTATTGGAAGTAAAGCCGTTCGGGCCGCTCCAGTCGATGGTGTACGAGGAAACCGGGATATGCAGCAGATCGATCAGACCGCCGGTTACCGTCAAATCGATGGCGCCGTCATTGTTGCCGGGTGTGGGAGGCACAGTTACCTGCGTCACATCCAAAGGGGCCATTTCGCCGAGCAGGAAAAGTCCGGCAGATGCGCCCACATAATAGCAGGCTTCGGTAATATCCAGATCGTGCAGGTATGCCTGCGTGGTTGGGTCGGTATCCTGTGCGTTCGCAACCACCACCGGCGTAAAGTACCACATGGTATCCTGGGTGAGAAGACCGTTGTTGGTCAGATTGGGCGTGAACAGGTATGACGTGACCGGGAAACTGCCCCAGTAACTGCTCATCGAAGGCGGCCAAACGCCTGCGGGAACAGGTTCAGACGTTACAGCCCAACTTAAGCCGTGTACCGGTCCAACGGTAGGCAATACAAAACTCTCCTGGTTCAGGTTGAACAGTGCTCCGATCATGGCGGCATCGCAAACGAACTCTTTTCCAATGGTATAATCGCCGGCATTGCCTTCCGCGCACTCGACGGTGAGCAGGCGGGTGACCTGAATACAAAATTCGCCGGTAGCCAGGTATGTACTGGCCGGATCGCTCCAGCCATCGATCAGCATATGGTAATCCGTTCCTGCTACCGTTTCAATATCCAGTCCGGCGCGGTAATCATCCGCTCCCAGGAGGTCTTCATTACAAAGCAGTTCGGTAAAATCACCGCATGCGCCAGAATAAACGGCCATTTGCGTGTCACCATCGCCGATATAGTTGGAGGCATCACAGGGTACCGTTTCGAGGTGGTAACTATTGCCATCGCCGGTAAAAGTGTACCACAGGGAATTGTTAATGGCCGGAGCCGTATTGGGCACACCATCCTGAAAGCAATCGGGTGCGGCGGGGTCGGAAGGATCGGTCGTGGCCTCCGAATTGTCATAAATGCTGCTTGTTTGCGGGTCATTTATTTCGCCGCCGAACAAGGCATTCAGGTCTGCCGCGCCTTCGCAGTCGTCTATTGTAAACACGACCGGCACATACGGCATCAAAGCGACGTCATCGATATAAAAAACGCTTTTTGCATTGCCGCCCATAAAGAGTACGCCGCCCAGCGCGCCGGTGAAAACGGACTCGGTGACGAGCACGTCATTGATCCGGAAACCCTGCGTATCGTTGTCGAGATCGAAAATGTGACGGCACTCGAACCATTCGCCGTGGGGATAAGTAAACATCGCGAGATCGCCGCCGCTGCTGCTCCTGATTCTACCCACGTTCGTGCTGTCAAAGGATACATTGAGGTTGTTTCCTCCTAAAACGATGGGAATCGCCTGGCGCAAATCATAATAAGCCGTTTTGCCGGCGGGTACAAATACTTTGAACTTCAGTTCGTACTGGCCGGCACTCATGCCACCCATTTGAAAAATAGCGCTTTGCAGGCCTCCGCCTGGAGAAGTGCTGACAATTTTTACCGAATTGGGCGCCGTGCTGGCCTGTTCGGAAGAAACGGTGGCGTCGTACGGACCGGCTTCTGCGCCGAACCAGGTGGTCCAGTGGTCGGATTGCGGGCCGAGCAGCAGTGCCGCATTGTAGTTGTCCAGATCGTCGCAAATAATAGCGGTCGGGTTTTGTGCGCAGAAAGAAAGAACGGGGATGTTTTCCAGGCGGATGTCATCTATTTTCCAGGCATATTCCCAGGTTCCAACCCATCGGAAACGGAGTTGTACGACACTTTGACCGTTGGCTTCAGGAATCGCCACCGTGGTGCTGTCGTTGAAATTTACCTCGCTGCCCAGCCCCACGAAAAGCGGATGGCTGGTCCAGGTGCTGCCGTTATTAATACTCACTTCCAGGGTGGCATTGTTGGTTCCGGCATACAGGTACTCCGAGAAAAAGGTAACGCTGGTGTGGGTACTGCCCGAACAATCGATAGCCGGCCCTGTGAGGGTAACGTTGTGGAGAAGGTCCTGACCGTTCGCATCGGAATTGAATAAAAAGAACCCGGTAGCGGCGGTGGGTGCGGCAAAATCAGGATTGTCGAAAGTGGCTGCCGTGGGGTCGTTTGACCATTTCCAGGTTTCATTTCCCGCATTGGCGCCTCCATTCAGCCAGGTGGTGGTAGCGACTTCGGGGTCGGAAAAGGTCTCGTTCCAAAAAACTTGTGCAAATGATACGTGGAGGCTAAAAGCCGTCAATAACGTCGCGAAAAGGAATCGCTTGAAACAACGAGTAGTCATGAAAGGAACAGGTGATTAAAAAAAGATTAAGAAGAAAGATTAAAAGCAGGTAATGTGATCTGCCTGGCATCAGGCAGGAACTCCCTTCGAACGACCCGGGGATGATATTGTTGTTTGGGCGGATTTTTTAATGTGGGTTAGCGGGGGTATTGCCCAAAGGCAAACGCATCAAAACGACCTTATTTTGGATAGCCACTCCAAAAACAAATGCCAAAATTTGAAAATGAGGGTAATTAGCCGAGGTTGTGTGTGAACGGCCCGCGGTTGCGGACCCGATCGCGGGGGGAGGGTCAGGGTAAACGCATCAAAAATCTTGATTCATGTTTGTACGGAATGCTCGGCCATGTGAACACGCTCTAAATGATTTCCTTGATCAAATGAATGAACAAGGTCCAGCCCGGCAAACCAAAACACAGGGCAAAAAGAAAAAAAGACAGCATATCCCTGAAGAAAAACCAACCGCCGAGCGTGAAGATTTTCGGATCTGTTTTGTCGTACCAGATGTTCACTTTGTCGCCAATGTTGCGTTGTTTATTGGTAAAGGCATCGGCATATTCGACTTCCCGTTTTTGATGCCAGAAGGTCTCAAACGAAATAACAGCCGTATATTCTACCCAGGTTTTGCCTTTTCTCGTTCTGAGTTCGGTTTTGATATTCGTCACCGTGCCCTCGGTACGCAGGCCTGCCCGGAACATAAGGATGCACCGGAACAACTCTTTTAAGCCATGGTAGGCGAAGAAGGTGCCGAGACAGGCAAAAGCGCCGGATAGGAAGAGAGGGAAGATGCTGGACATTTTGATCGTGCTGTGGATGGGCGTTATTGATGCTGCGGACTTTCATTGAATGACCTGCATGTCCCATGTCCGAAAACAATTGCAGTTCTCCTCCGAACACGTCATCCAGCCGCCCGTGGGTACACCGGAGACTTCATCCGGTATGCCCATCGCCTGGTGACCACCAAAAGGGTGTCCGCAGATACTACAAATCTCCGGGTTGGTCTGACCCTGTTCTTTTAGTAAAGATTCCGATTTTTTAATGGCTTCAGAGATGATTTTATGAACCTCCTTTTCTTCTTTTGGAATGGTTCCGGATTCAAAAAGAATAGTTTTATTCAAGCCTTTAAAATCGTTCGACTGGCTCATACTATCCCAAACGAATTTGTGAATTTGATAACATACTCCATTTTTTATCGCTTCATTTTGTTGGCTTGCATCGGGGAAAAATATCAAAATATACCATTGGTCATTACTTTCATCGGGGTTATTGAACACCAGGTATTCGGATGGTTTAGGGGTTAGGGTCTGGGCTGCTTTCATCATTTCATGGATAAAAACATTTAGTTGATCAACGATCATTTCATTTTCTTTCATAAGAGGTTAATTAATGCCGCTCTTCGCCGAAAACATGGGCCAATCCAGGGAAGCCAGCAAACCCATCGTCAGCCAAATCGGAATGACACGAGCCAATATACCCAGGAAAAACTGGTTTCCCCGGGGCGTTCCCCGACGGAGAAAGTAGAAAAGCAACGTCAACCCGCTCGCCATGACCATGAGCTTGTGTTGGTTTTCGACTTGCATGGTCGCCCCAGTCCAATGATTCAAAATGTGCAACATGACCACAACCGAGTACATCAACACGAAGCCCACTAAATGGCTACCAATGTGCCGCCGCCAGCCCAGGCTGCCGAAAAGCCAAATGGGAAAAAGGAGATACAATAAGGCCAACAATGAGCCAAAAATGATGAGCAGCTCATTGGTCATCATGTTGATGGCGGCATATTTAAGGGCAATGAAAACCCCGAACAAGGCCCAAAGTGTCCATTCGATTCGGGTGCAAATCTTTTTGGCCTTTTCATTGGCTACGGGCAGGTTCGGGATTTCACCGAAATCGTCCAGTACAGGTGTGTTTAGCATTTAAAAATGGGTTTGGAGGATGATTGATGCTGTTAAAATCAATATTTGGCGTAATAGTCGCGGTGGAAGCCAGATTATTTGCGCTACGCTGGCTTCTCCTCTTGTTGGTGCTAACGTGGGCTTCCTTGTCAGCCGCCGCGCCTAGCGAGCGGTTGATAAGGAAGCGTTGTTAGGCGATTCATCTTTTTAATTTGATAATCACTCTTCCATTCTTAAGATCGTAATCAATATCAACTTCATTATATTTTTCAGCAGTTCTCAAAATTGAAGGCGATATTTCAATTGCTTTACTGCTGGCTATGACTTCTTGGCTTTCATTACTAAAATTTTTATTGTCATAAAATACCTTAACGTAGTCATAAGTTAATTTAATTACATCTTTTGCAAGGTCATAGTTGTCGAATCCAAAAATAATTAGCGTAGATATAATATACTCAAGACTATTAGCAGATGAAGAATACTTGATTTGAGATATTTTATTACTATTTTTTGAGAGTAGCCATTCTCGAAAATCGTCAATCTTAAATCTTTTCCTTTTGAGGTCAGACATCACATCACTGTAAAATACCCTTTCTAGGATTTTTTGGGCTTCAACTAAGCCTCTATATGTCAACTCATTGTTTTCTGCAAGTAGTCTCGTAAAATATTCCAATTGATCGTTCGAAAATTTAGACCTAATATAATCTGATTCTTCTTTATACTCATCTAAATAACTTGTATTAATAAAGAAAGATAAAGGACTTAAA
The DNA here is from genome assembly GCA_029561105.1 of Bacteroidota bacterium. Lineage (GTDB taxonomy): Bacteria > Bacteroidota > Bacteroidia > Flavobacteriales > Flavobacteriaceae > Flavobacterium. Next base: position 1,630 of record JAKQJQ010000031.1, on the reverse strand, counting down.
CGTGTTTTAATCTTGTCATCGTATAACACCTCGATTTGTTGCTTCTCTCTCAATTGCAGATTGTTAAATCTGTCTAATAGTCTATCTCTGTTATAAGATATTTCTTCTTCACTTCTCTCTCTAATATTTACAAAACGCCTCATACTATCAGATAATTCACCTTCTCTTAAATCCCTATTCTTTGTTTCGATAAACCGTTTAAAATCATCTTCTAACTTATTAAACAATTCTTGATCTTCTTTTGCGATGAGGTCAATCACTGCAAGTCCATAGCTCACTTCAGTAACATAAAGTATAGCATTAGATTCATTTGCATAAATCTCAGAATCCTTTAAAATAATTTGAATTTCAATCATTTATAGATGTGATTTAGCACAAAAGGGGGTAAATTTAGAATAAAGATAATTAACTAAATTCCCCTAAAGTCATTTTTTAATTCGTTTCGCCTAACTATTTGCCTTGCATTCGCCGTCAAGCCGCACAGTTCCTCCCATCACCGGGAAGCCCCGGCTTGATGACGAATGCAAGGCAAATAGTTAGGCAATTGTTTTTCTAGTAACATCGGCTTGTATAGTTTCAATTATTTTATCAACTGTCTCAACATTTGCTAAGCCAGAATTTTCCTCAAAAATTATTCGAGGACGTTGGGTTTGTTGACTTATCGCAACGTCCTGATATGGTATATAACTCTTCACAATTCCAATTAATGCTGCTCTATTAAGTGCTGGAGTTTCTTGTATGCTAACTATCTCTGGTTTGTAAATAACAGGCCCCCCGCTATTTCCGGGAAAAACTAACGAATCAATAATATAACCTGAGCTTCTATTTTCATATAAATCCCGGATTCGAGCGATAATTCCATTTCTTACGATTACATGCTGTCTGTCAGTCGGCATCATACCCCTGGGAAAGCCCAAAACAAATATGAAATCACCTTCACTAACTTGATTATCTTCTAATTGCTGTTTTAATAATATATCCGAATCAGACTTAAAGATGTCAAATTTCATCCCTGCATCTCGAATAAATTGAATGTTTATTGGTAATACGGCAACATCGGTATCGGCATTCAGATGAACTGTCCAAAGTTTATTGCCATTTGGTTCCTCCAATGCTGCTGGAAAATCTGTTGCTGGCTGGCCGTTCTGTGGATTAAATCTCAATATTATATTTTTTTGGTTGTGTAGTACATGTTTGTTTGTTACAAGGTAAACCTGATAATTTCTAGTATCAGGTTTGTTTGGGTCAGATGAAATGAAATTTCCAAACAAAAATCCTGTCCCAATCCACGATTTTGTTGGATTGCCATTTTGGGTAGTTTGGAGACCAATTGCTACCACGCAATCAATGAAAAATGGAGGTATTAAAGCCATACTTTTCTTTTTTGTTGTTTCGCATAACTATTGCACTACCGCACCTAACAACTAACTAATCCCCGAAGTGCGTCTTTACCTCCTGATTTCCACTTATCCGGCACTTCGTCTTTTACTTAGAGCGTGTTCGGGAATTTTATTCGCTAAACAGGACATAATCGTTGCATCATAATGGTCATATTGGCTAAAATCACCCAAGTCGCCGAAGATTCTATCGTATACTCATAATCTTTGACCACTCTTCGGAAGAAATTTGT
>JAKQJQ010000029.1 GCA_029561105.1 Bacteroidota bacterium | reverse complement strand
ATTATGAAGTTGATCAAGAAACCCAAAGTAAGACAAGAGTAAAAACCTTTAAGGCATAAAAAAATCCGTCGTAACAGACGGATTTTTTTTTGGTATTCGTTTTCTAAATTACATCATTCCCGGCATTCCGCCGCCCATTGGCATTCCGCCGCCGGCGTTTTCTTCTTTGATGTCTACGAGCGCACATTCGGTAGTTAGGATCATTCCGGCCACCGAGGCTGCATTTTCAAGCGCCACACGCGTCACTTTCTTCGGATCGATGATTCCGGCTTTGAGCATGTCTACATATTCGTCGGTTTTGGCGTTGTACCCAAAGTTATCTTTGCCTTCGGCTACCTTGGCTACGACTACCGAACCTTCAAGACCGGCGTTTTCCACAATCGTACGCAACGGCGATTCAACAGCACGCGATACGATTTGGATTCCCGTCGCTTCATCGGCATTGTCGGCTTTGAGGCTGGCCAGGACTTTTTTGGCTCGCAATAAAGCAACGCCGCCGCCGGCAACGATACCTTCTTCAACTGCGGCGCGAGTAGCGTGGAGCGCATCGTCTACACGGTCTTTTTTCTCTTTCATTTCCACTTCGGATGCGGCACCTACATAAAGTACGGCAACACCGCCAGCCAATTTGGCGAGGCGTTCCTGTAGTTTTTCGCGGTCGTAATCAGAGCTGGTCGTTTCCATCTGGGCTTTGATTTCTCCAACGCGCATCTTGATATCCTGCGCGCTTCCGGCTCCGTTTACGATGGTGGTGTTGTCTTTATCGATGTTGACGCGCTTGGCGGTTCCCAGCATATCGATGGAGGCATTTTCTAGCGTATACCCTCTTTCTTCAGAAATGACGGTTCCGCCGGTAAGGATCGCGATATCTTCAAGCATGGCTTTTCTTCGGTCTCCAAAACCTGGTGCCTTTACGGCGGCGATTTTGAGTGCGCCACGCAATTTGTTTACCACCAACGTAGACAAGGCTTCACCATCTACATCTTCGGCAATAATCAACAACGGTTTGCCCGATTGTGCTACCGGCTCCAGAACCGGAAGCAATTCTTTAAGCGAAGAGACTTTTTTGTCATACAAAAGAATGTAAGGGCTTTCCAGTTCGGCTTCCATTTTTTCAGGATTGGTCACGAAATACGGAGACAGGTAACCACGGTCGAATTGCATGCCTTCTACCACATCCACATAAGTGTCGGTTCCTTTGGCTTCCTCAACAGTGATAACGCCTTCCTTGCCTACTTTCCCGAACGCCTGTGCAATGAGTTCTCCAATCACTTCATCGTTGTTGGCCGAAATCGAGGCAATCTGTTTGATTTTTTCTGAAGTGTTCCCTACGACCTTGGCTTGTTTGCCCAAATCGGCAACGATGGCTTCTACCGATTTGTCGATGCCGCGTTTCAAATCCATTGGGTTGGCGCCGGCCGCTACGTTTTTGAGGCCTTCTTTTACAATGGCTTGTGCCAGAACGGTTGCGGTGGTGGTTCCGTCACCGGCAAGGTCGTTGGTTTTAGATGCCACTTCCTTTACCATTTGTGCGCCCATATTTTCAAGTGGGTCCTGCAATTCAATTTCTTTGGCCACGGTAACACCGTCTTTAGTAACGGTTGGTCCGCCAAAGGCTTTACCAATGATTACGTTACGCCCTTTTGGGCCCAAGGTTACTTTTACTGCATTGGCCAATGCGTCAACGCCGCGTTTGAGTCCGTCGCGGGCTTCAATGTCAAATTTGATATCTTTTGCCATGTTTTTTTTAGGTTTGGCTTTAAGCTTTATGCCTTAAGCGATAAGCTGTGGGCAATAAAGTTTAGAGCGGGTTTGTTTTTTTTAATTTATAAGATTATGGCTTACAGCTTGGTGCTGAAAGCATTTAGATGATGGCAAGGATGTCGTCCTCGCGCATGATGAGGTAGTCTTTGCCTTCGAGCTTGAGTTCGGTACCGGCGTATTTTCCGTAAAGGACAGTGTCGCCAACCTTCACGGTCATGGCGTGTTCCATGGTTCCGTTGCCAACGGCCACCACGGTTCCTTTTTGGGGTTTTTCTTTAGCGGTATCGGGAATGAAAATCCCCGAAGCGGTTTGGGTTTCGGCTGCTACAGGCTCAATGAGCACACGATCGGCAAGCGGTTTAATCTTTAAAGCCATAATAAATATTGTTGTATGATTAATTGATATTTTACTGCCCGCCGGTTGGCAGAAATTGTGCCACCCACCTAAACCTGACATTTTTGCTTAAAAAAAATGCCAGCGTTGACAGGCTGGCATTTTGGTAAGGTAAAAAAGATTTATTTTTTTGCAGGTTCGGTCGCTGGCGCTTCGGTCGTTGCAGGTGCTTCTGTTTTTGCGGCCTCGGTTGCCGG
>JAKQJQ010000025.1 GCA_029561105.1 Bacteroidota bacterium | reverse complement strand
CTTTCTGATACCCACAGCCATATCGATGACTCGATTTTAAAATACGTGGAGCAAGCCGATGAGGTTTGGCATGCCGGTGATATAGGGGATTTACACGTGACCGACACTTTAAAAAAGCACAAACCGTTGCGTGCGGTGTTTGGCAATATCGACGATGATAAGGCGCGAATGGAGTTTCCTTTGCACAACCGATTTTTCTGCGAAGGCGTCGATGTCTGGATGACGCATATTGGCGGATATCCCGGGAAATACAATCAGGCGATTCGGCAGGAAATTGCCATCAACCCGCCCAAGTTGTTCATTTGCGGACATTCACATATTTTGAAAGTGATGTTTGATAAAAAGCTTAATTTATTGCACATGAATCCAGGCGCTTGCGGGATCAGCGGTTTTCATCAGGTGCGGACGATGCTTAGGTTTGTGATTGACGGAGACAAAATCCGGGATTTGGAGGTTATTGAGATAGGGAAGAAGTTTTAACTTTAGCTGTATAATTTCTGCTTTTGCGGTAATGGTAGAATTCGTAAATTACCTTCAGGGAAGGGGCGCGTGTTTTCCCTACCAATTTGTTCGAATTTGGCCATGCAGAAAATCTAGGCCATTTGTTAAAGTTTTTTGGGTAAAGATTTCCGCGCTACGGAAACGGCTGCGCCTAGAGAGACGCCTGCGGCTTTAGATTATTGGGGCGATAATGGTAACTCTAATTTGTCCTTCTGTTTTTTCTACGGCGCAGCGTGTCTAAAGCCTGCAGGGCGTGTCTAAAGCGCAGCGCGTCTAAAGGCCCAGCCGTGTCCGCGTTAGCGATTGCAGCGGATATCCTTTTGCAGCGAGGAACGAGCGCAAAAGATAGCAGCGCAAAGCGCGGCCGGGCGAAATTAGGCCAACGCGCGTTCTGGCTCGTTTGCTAAAAATGTCCACAGGACATTTTATTAACGCTCGGCCCGGCAACGCCCAACAAAAAAAGCCCGAGCATTTGCCCAGGCTTTTCTTCGCACTAAATAAACTAAGTTTATAGGTTTACCTCAATCGGTCGACAGATTTTACGAGATCTTCATCCTTTTTGATGGCTTTGTTGGCCAGAACTAAAAAAACGATAGAAACAATCGGTAGAAACATCCCAATACCCTTCTCAGAAACCGCAGTTTCTCCAGATAAGTTTAGCGAACGATATACAAATAATCCTAATAAAATTAAATTTAATATGATGTTCAGCCTGCCAATGACAAACTGATGCTGTCTTTTTTTGTAAAATAAAATAGCCAAAAGCGACAATGAGGTACAGAGTCCGAAAAAGGTTGCGTACAGTTGGCTTTGCATGAAGAAAAATTCCTTACCATCGGTCGTGGTCCAAAGCGGGAAAACGAACGGTAATACTCCGGTGACGAGCATTGCGAGTATCAGGTAAACCGTCTGGATTCTTTGTAACATGGTGGCACTTTTGCTGCACAAAAATATATTTTCTTTTTTATAAATACTATTGTATGATAACTTTTTATTCGTAATATTGCATGACCAATCCGTAACTACTTCATTACGACGAGTTCCATTGCATCAAATTACCCTGCACATTATTTATCGTATCCAAATCCACAATTAACACATTGAACATCTATGTTTGATATTTCTGCATTAAAAGAAATGAAACTTCCTGCACTTCAGGAAATTGCCAAATCGGCCAAAACCATAAAATTTAACGGTGTCAAAAAGGAGGAACTCATTTCAAGAATCCTTGCCCACCAAGCCACCAGTCAAGATAGTCCACAATCTGCACCAGCATTATCCCAGAACGATTTACCAGCCAAGCAGAAAAGAACGCGTATCACCGCAGGCAAAATGCAAAAGCCGCAAGTTGCAGCAGAGGAAACACTTTTCTCTACCATAGATAAGGTACAGGAGCCACAGCCTGAAAAGACGCCCGAACCTGTTGGCGAAGTCGCTGTAACCAAACCGTCTAAAGGTAAATTTAAGAGGGCCGACTACGAAAAGAAACTCGCCAAAAAACAAAGTTATAACCCCGAAGCCGTTGCGTCTGGTGATACTACGGTTGGTTTTACACCGTCGGAACAACAAGAGCCTTCAGAAAACAGGCAAGGGGCAAAACCCAACAGGACAGAGGAGAATCAGTCTCAAAAAGCGCAAAATCCCAATGCAAACGACAGCCAACAAAACAGGCAACCAAACGGATCCAATGGAAACGGCAATGGGAACGGCAACGGCAACCAAAATTTCAAAAAAAACAAACAGCAAACCCAAAATTTCCGTGATGCCGATTATGAATTCGACGGAATCATAGAAAGTGAAGGCGTTCTTGAAATGATGCCTGACGGTTATGGATTTTTACGATCGTCGGACTACCATTACCTTGCATCGCCCGATGACATTTATTTGTCGACTTCTCAAATCCGTTTGTTCGGCCTCAAGACCGGAGATACGGTGAAAGGCGTTGTTCGTCCGCCCAAGGAAGGCGAAAAGTTCTTCCCATTGGTTAAAGTTTTAAAAATCAACGGTCACGACCCACAGGTAGTGAGAGATCGTGTTTCTTTTGAATATTTGACACCGGTTTTCCCTTCGGAGAAATTCAAACTCGCAGAAAAAGGCAGTTCTATTTCAACCCGAATAATTGATTTGTTTTCGCCTATCGGGAAAGGCCAGCGCGGCATGATCGTAGCGCAGCCTAAAACCGGTAAGACAATGCTGCTAAAAGATATTGCCAACGCGATAGCGGCCAACCATCCAGAAGTGTACATGATTGTCCTTTTGATTGATGAACGTCCCGAAGAAGTTACAGACATGCAACGCAGCGTACGCGGTGAGGTGATCGCTTCTACTTTCGATAAAGAACCACAAGAACACGTTAAGATTGCCAATATCGTCCTTGAAAAATCCAAACGTTTGGTAGAGTGTGGTCATGATGTGGTTATTTTACTCGATTCGATCACACGTCTGGCACGAGCGTACAATACCGTGCAGCCCGCTTCAGGGAAGGTACTTTCTGGAGGTGTGGATGCCAACGCCCTGCAAAAGCCCAAGCGTTTCTTTGGTGCCGCGAGAAATGTGGAGAACGGCGGATCGCTAACCATCATCGCCACTGCACTTACCGATACCGGATCTAAAATGGATGAAGTGATTTTCGAGGAATTCAAAGGAACCGGGAACATGGAGTTGCAGCTCGACCGCAAAATCTCCAACAAACGCATTTTTCCAGCTATCGACTTGACTTCGTCGAGTACGCGTCGAGACGATTTGTTGCTTGACGAAAGCACACTACAGAGGATGTGGATCATGCGCAAGTACCTGTCAGACATGAACCCGGTAGAAGCCATGGATTTTATCAACGACCGATTCAAGAAGACCAGGAACAATGAAGAGTTCCTGATTTCGATGAACGACTAGAAAATTGCTTAGTAAAGGATTTTCTTAAGATTAAACACCATAAAAAAGTCCCGGATTCTTTCGGGACTTTTTCGTTTTATCGTTTGAGGATTTGCAGGATCCGCGATTTGGATTTTTCATTGATTAGCTTGATGAAGTAGCTGCCAGACGGGAATTGTTGCAGGTCTATCTCGAATTTCACTTCGTCAATTTTTACTTCTCGGAGCAATTTACCATCGATACTGAAAACCGCATAACGACTTACTTTTTCGTGTGCGTTCACCGTCAACAACCTAGAAACCGGATTCGGGTAATACTCCAGCACAGTGAAAGGTTGCGGACTATTGGTGTGCAGGTTGGTGCAATTGATTTGGGCATCCCAACCGCTCGCGTTCGAATTGGCATCCGAGAAAAACACAAATGTCAATGCACCCGAACTATCAGTAGACGTCACCAGTCCCGGCGAAGCGTTCCCGCCATTGAATAGCAATGGATAACTCGTATCGGGTCCGTTATAGATTTGCAGCACATCACAACAACCTTCTACGTTATAGCTAAGGAACGTTGCGGTCACCTGTTCACCGGCGTTGTCGGGATAGATCACCGTCGTGGTATTTTCTGAATTGCTATAGTTTGCGCTCGCGCCGCCCGAGTCGTAAAAATGGTCACCGCCGCAATAATTAGAATCGGTACAGAATTGAAATGGTCCTGCCCAACCGGTATTTCCGAGGCTGCAAATGGCTTGTACGTAAAAATCGTAACAACTGGCCGAATGGAGTTCGTTATAAGTAAAAGTAGTAGAGAGTACAGTAGTCCCGGTTCCTGTTGGCATGTTACCGTGCGGCACCAGTTCAATTCTCCAAGCGGTAGCATCGGCGTTATCCATCCAATTTAGGGTGGCGGTGGTTTGCCCGATTGCAGAGACTGTGATCGCAGTTGGCGGATTCGGGCAATCGGGTAGCGGTTCACAAATGATCGTGGCATCCCAGCCTTCCTCGCGCGTGCTGTCGTCAGAATGAAATTCAAAGGTCAGCGCCCCCGAAATGTCGGTCGAAGCAACCGATCCCGGAGATACTGCGGCATTGTCGTATAAAACAGGATAAGACGTGTCTGGACCATTGTAAATCTTAAGGTAATCGCAGCAACTTTCCAGTTCGTAAACATTGAAGATGGCGCGCACGCGATGGTTGGGATTGCCAGGGTAAATTATAGTAACCTTGTCCTGGTTGTTGCCATAATGGTCATTTGGGCCACCGCTGTCGTAGAAATGCTGCCCGTTACAATAGTCGGGTTCGGTGCAGAACTGGAATTTTGTCCAGGAGGAATTGGCTTCGGCACAAACAGAGCGCACGTAAAAATCGTAACAGCTATTTGTTTCCAATCCCGCGAACTGATAAGAATTTTCGTTGATAACCGTACCAAATGGCGATGGGGTTTCATTTCGCGGTGCGATTTTGACTTCCCATGACGTGGCACCCGAATTTTCATCCCAACCCATGTTTGCCGATTCTGCCGATACCGAGAGCAAATGAATTCCGCTCGGCGGATTGGCGCACTGCGGCAATGCTTCACAAACAATCGTAGCATCCCAACCGGCTGCCGTATTGGTCATTCCTGAGGAAAACAAAAATGTGAGCGCACCCGAACTGTGTGTAGATACAAAAGTTCCCGGAGCGACACCAGAAAAACTGTTGTAAATCAGTGGATGGTTTCGGGTTGGGCCATTGTAAATCCTAAGGCGGTCACAGCAACTTTCTACCTCAAAACTGTTGAAAATGGCCTTGACCCGGTTGCCAGGTTGGTCGGGATAAATCACAGTGGTCTCGAATGCATCGTTGTCGTAGTTGCCCAACAAACCGCCCGAATCGTAAAAGTGGTCGCCGGCGCAATAGTTGGCTTTGGTGCAAAACGTATAAGCGTCAGACCAAACCGAATTTCCCGAGGCACAAATAGATCGGATGTAAAAATCATAACAGGTATTGGAATTGAGCCCTGAAAATACCTGATAGTTATCTGCCACAGCGATGCCGACTCCAGTAGGCGCAGTGCCTTGGGTGACCAGTTCATACTCCCAGGAAACGGGATTACAATTGGTGTCCCATTCTAATTTGGCGCCAGACATTGTAATGTTTTCTGCGTGGATGTGATCGGGGTAGGTGGCGCAAGGAGGTAAAAGTTCACAGATAATTTGGGCATCCCAACCGTGATCGCGGTGGAATCCATCAGATGAAAACACGAATGTAAGCGCACCTGAACTATGGGTAGAAGCAATGGTACCTGGGTTATGGTGATCTATGGCATTGTCATATAACAAAGGAGCATCGGCATCTGGGCCATTGTAAATTACAAAACTATCGTCGTCGCGGACGTCAAAATCCTCGAATATTGCTTTGATTCGATCGCCTGGATTCTCGGGACTGATTACAGTGGTTTTGTACTCGTAATTTTGGTAATCGCCCGTAGGTCCGCCGCTATCGTAAAAATGGTCGCCGCCGCAGTAATCGGCATTGGTACAGAACGAAAAAGGCCCGGCCCAGTTTGAGGTTCCTGCTGTACATATTGAGCGCACGTAAAAATCGTAGCAATTGTTCTGGTTTAAATCCAGAACGTTAAAAGGATTTGTTGCGGCAACACTTGAGGCGTTACCCGTTGGAACCGCATTGTGTGGCACAATTTCAATTTCCCAGGAGGCCGCATCCGAATCGTCTTGCCAGTGGATCAAAGCCGACGTAGTGGTCACATCCCACAATTGTAGATTGGCGGGTGCGTTGGGACACGCGGGTAATGGCTCGCAGCTAATTGTGGCATCCCAACCGAATTCATTGCGAGAACTGCTGGAGTGAAACACAAAGGTAAGAGCGCCCGTGGGATGCGTGGAGACGATGGTTCCCGGTGAGTTGTCGCCATTGGCCAGGAGCAGGAATGGCGAAGTCTCGCTCGGGCCGTTGAACACAAGCAGGTAATCACAGCAGTCGTCGAGCAGGAAGCTGTTGAAAACCGCGCGTACCCGGTCTCCGGGATTCTCAGGATAAATGACTGTCGTGGAATCCTCGCCCGAATGGTAATCGCCCGAAACACCACCGCTGTCGTAAAAATGATCGCCGCCACAATAGTCAGGCACGGTACAGAATGTAAAAGGCTCCGACCAGTCAGGGCTACCAAAAGAACAGGTATTCTTAAAATAAAAATCGTAACAGGTGTTGGGAAGCAGATCCTGGATGGTCACCGGGTTGGTGGTGGTAGCATTTGCCGCGCCACCCGGAGGCGTATCGCGCGGAACGATAATGTAGCTCCACGAATTAGAATTGCTTGTCCATCCGATGGTAGCCGAGGTTTGCCCAATGGCATGTAAAGTTAAGTTAGTAGGCAGCACACAAGTCGTACTAAAGGACTGCGGCGGGCCAAAGTCGCCTTGTCCACATTGGTTGCTGCTGCGCACCCTCCAGAAATAAGTCGTGTCGTTTTGAAGGGTTGCGGTAAAGGTATTTTCTAGAAATGCACTGGCCGAGGCGACGATTTGCGTAAATTCACTATCGCTGGCTACTTGTAGGTCGTAGGTTTGGGCGTTGCTGTCTGCAAGCCACCGGAACGTAACGGGATTGTTTACCAACACGGCATTGGCAAGGGGTTGCTGCAGGCTGACCGGTGTAAAATCTGCGGTCAGGACGTTGAGGGTCAAAGTCGTCTCGAATACATCTGACTCGGATTGTCCTTTCACTGAAAATGGATAAACACCCGGATCCAGTGACGTCAGGTTTTCTAAAGTCAGGTTGACTGTACCGTTAGTTGTCATCGTGGCGGGGCTAAAATCGGCAGTGATTCCCGGCGGCAGACCGACTGTTGAAAAGAGTACGGGTTCGTTGAAATCGCCTTTGAGGTTGAAATTGAGCGCGTACGAAACTTCGTCGGCGTCATTGCAGATGCTTTTGGCAGGCTCGGCCGCAGTGAACCAGAAATTTTTGAGGATAATCCCAGAGACTACCAACGAGTAGTTTTGCAGTCCGCTCGTGAGGTTTCCTTTGTGCGACACCGTGATCACGTAGCTTCCAGAGGCAGCGTCGATTTCACTTTTTTCGATATTATCAACGACGTTGTCGCCTTTGGTAGCAGCCGCAGCCGGATTGTCACCGTTGAGTTTCCAGGGGAAAAAAGCGTCTTCATTTTGGGTAATGCGAAGGTCGAGATCGTTGACCAAATCGGGTGTGTTGTCGTCGGTATTGAAAGAATGCAATTCTCCTTTAGGGTCGGTCCAGCATAAAGTGGCTACGAGTGGCTGGTTGCCTATCGCATTCACCGGCAATGAAAAGGTCTCGTTTTGGGAAAGTGTGTTTTCTAACAGATACGATTGAAGGCCTTTGTTGGTGATCGTATTGGCAGCCTTTTCTGCGTTGATGAGTCCCCACCCAAAACGGTAGTCGGGTCCGGGATGGAGACCGGCTTCGTCGGCAGTGTGAACCATCAATGCTTTCAGGGTAGCAGCACGCAAATACATGCCATGACGTTGGTTGTTGTATTGCTGCAGCAAGAGTAGCGTACCTTCGACACTGGCCGAAGCCATCGACGTACCCGAAGCCAACGCGTAACTGTTGTCGGCCTCATTGGTAGCAGAAAAGGTGTTGACCCCTTTAGCGACAATATCGGGTTTGATACGTCCGTCGTCGGCGGGTCCCCAACTACTGGTGCTTGCCATTACAACATCATTTGGCCCGGTATAATTGAGTAGTTCCTCAACAGATCCTACGGTTATCGCATTTTTTGCCAAAGCCTGACCTGTGATGAGATCGAATCCGTTTTTTGGGAGATTGAAACTGCCTCTGCTGTTACCAGCCGCGCAAACGAATTGGTAATAAGGCGCATCGAACATGATCTCGTCGAATGCCTGAGATTTGTTGTCGTATTTTCCCCACTGGTAATCCTGTATCGCGTTGGGGTTATAGCCGTAGGAGTGATTGGAAAGCAATAGGCCGTTGGCAGCTGCAAGGGCAACTTCGGCTTGATCGTTGTCCCAATCGTAGGAGTGGAGGTTAGACCGGAAAGCCATTCCCCTTGCTTGCCCGCCCTGAACCTGGTTGGTACCTATGATTGTTCCTGCCACGTGTGTAGAATGTGAGCGGTTGGTGATGCAATCGTCCATGATAGACAACCGACCTGAGAAAATTTCGTGGCTGGCAAGTGCAGAACCTGCATCCCATAGGCCAGAAGTCATGTTTTGTCCCTCGATGTCCAATCCCAACCCGCCATTGTGGTAGAGTTTGCTGGCACGCGAGGTGATGCCCGAACCTTGGTTATAAGTCGTGAAGTAAATGGGGCGCAGGTCTGGCGTCACACCCATTAATTCTGAATAAGTCAGCCCATCGGTGAGGCTCGGTTGCCAATGGTAGCGTTTGGATAATTGTATTGCTGTTTCTTTGTTTTTGCGGAAATCGGCCTCGTATTTCTTGGATAATGCCTTGAGGTGTTTTACGTTGGAATGAGCGGCAATTTTGATTTTCTCGGCTGTCGTTTGGGCCGAAACTATCGAGGAGAGGAACAACAGGAAGAGTAGTATTTTTCTCATAACAAACTATAGGTTGTCCATTTCCGATTCGAGGCAATTGATGACTAGTAATTCTAACAACAGGCAGTTAACGACAAAGCGATTTTTGTTATTTCAAAAATAGGACAATAAATCATAAGTACGTATACGGTAAGTCATTATCTTTCAACAGCCTTTGCGGTTTACCAACAAAAAAACCTTCCTGCAAAGCAAAAAGGTTTCTTAATTTATAAATTCGTAAGAATTAGTTTATAATAATCTTTTTTGTAGTGGTTTGTCCATTGGCCGACAACCTCAAAAAATAGAAGCCTTGTGGCAGGTTTTCTAAAGTATAAATGTTGTCTTGTGCTACCGGGGTTTTGATTTCGGATATGAGCTGTCCGTTAATGGCGACGAGTTGAATGTCATCAAGCACCAACGGCGATAGGATATTTATTTTTCGAGTATTTGATGGATTTGGATATACCGAAACAGCAGCAAAAGAGTCAAATTCAGAAGTGGCCAACGGTGCACCCCAAACGCTGGTCACGTAACTGTTGTTGTCTATATACGGATTCCTGTTATTTTGGCGTGCGTAAATCGCGTTGTTTCTAGCTATTTCCCTTGCACTGACAGGATCTTGTGCATTCCAGGTAAGCAGTATGTTTTTAAAAGTATCGGTGAAAACCTGGTTGCCAGTACCGTTAAACATTGGGTAAGAATAACCTGCAACAACGTT
>JAKQJQ010000006.1 GCA_029561105.1 Bacteroidota bacterium | reverse complement strand
AAATAGTGTGCGCCTTGGTGCTTGCCAACCACTTTTCCCATTTCGGGTTTGTAATCGATGGCAGCGGCTTCTAGTGCGAGTTCTTCTTCTATAGATTCGGCCTTTGGTTTTTCGAGTTGGTAGATGGCCTGATTGGCATCGATTTCAAAAATGAGCCCGTCTTTGGGTTGCAGTTTTTGTTGCAAAAATTCGGGCAGGCGTACTTTACCAATAAAACAGAGGCCTTGCGAGTCTTTCTTTTCGGCGGTGACCAATTCCATCTGCGCCGCGATTTCACGTACTTCGGGTTTGGTGAGTTCTCCTATCGGAAACAACGCCTTGGCCAATTGCCCTTGCGACAACTGGCACAGGAAATAGGATTGGTCTTTGTTTTTATCCACGCCGGCCAGGAGTTGGTATACGGGCTGCCCATCGACCTCGATTACACCTTTTCGGCAATAATGTCCGGTGGCTACGTAATCGGCGCCAAGGCTCAGGGCGATTTTCATGAATACGTCGAATTTGATTTCGCGGTTGCACAACACATCGGGATTGGGCGTGCGTCCTTTTTCGTATTCGGAGAACATATAGTCGACGATTTTTTCCTTGTATTGTTCGCTCAAATCGACGGTCTGGAACGGAATACCGAGTTTTTCGGCCACCAATAAGGCGTCATTGCTGTCTTCGAGCCACGGGCATTCGTTAGAAATCGTCACCGAGTCATCGTGCCAGTTTTTCATGAATAGACCAATCACTTCATAGCCTTGCTGTTGCAGCAAATAGGCCGCAACGCTCGAATCTACTCCTCCGGAAAGCCCGACTACTACACGTTTCATAGTTATGATTTTAAATATCGCGCAAAAATAAGGATAATTGAACAAGTAAATTTCAATTTTATGATTGTCTTGCCAATTTATTGCGGCTCGTAGAAAGGGCTATGTACTTCGTTTAACATTTGTTATAGAAAAACTGCAAGTCGCCTCATTTGATTGTATTGAATTTGGGGTTGTCAATCTCGAGAGTTGAATTATTTTTTTAACGCCATCTAAATTATTTATCATGTAAAAAATGTTCGTTGGTATTTTAACCTATGTAATGTTTTCTGCTGTTTGATTCGGGCAGAAGTTTGAAGAATCGGTAGCATTGTTGCCCGCTGCAGATGTTGTAAATGCAAAGTAAGAAGTGGCGCAGGCCATCTAATTAAAGAGCTTTACCACTCACAAACTTTTACCTGGTTACAGCTTTAACCAAGTTTATTTTTACCGACGACAGAAAATACAACGACCTGAAAGCCGGAGACAGAATTTATACGTCCCGTTACCGTGCTAACAACCCGAACCACAATTCCCCAAAAACGCAATTGTAGATGAACGGTTTATCAAGGTAGATGTGCAACTCAAGCGCTCCAAACGCTCAATAAAACTTTTGTTGTTTGTGGCTCCGAACGGACTCATAACGATCTTGCTGCTCCTGTCGATTGAAAAGCCACACCAAATTTCAATCGTAATCAATTCTTTGATGTTTCAGGTGATTATACTTTCGGCGTTGCTGACGGTGGTTGGGTTGATGGCTACCAAGGCCAATCAAAAGGTCTAGAAAATTTAGGATTTTTATTTTTTCCCCGAACGCGAATCCCCCAATTTACTGGTATTCTCCTTGCTCATATTTTGCTGCTTCACGAGCTTCCCGTCCTGGTAGAATTTCCAGATGCCTCGTTTTTTACCCTTAACATAATTGCCTTCTGACGCGATCTTGCCCGAAGATTCTCGGTAAATCGCAGGACCATCGTATTCGCCATTTTTGTAATTGGTCTCCTCTATGACCACGCCGCTTTGGGTGTAGCTTTTATAAGGACCTTCTTTGAGTCCGTTTTTAAAATTGATCTCTTCGGCAATTTTTCCGTTAGGGTAAAATACCGAGCGCTTACCGTCTAACTTTCCGTCTTTGTAATTGTCAAGCGACATGATGGCCGAGGATTCCTTGTGGTAATATTTCCACTGCCCTTCATATTTACGGTTGACTTCCTTTCCTTCGCTGACTTTGTTCTTTTTCTGGTCGAAGAAAGTGGTATACACCGAGTTGTCTTTGGTATTGAATTCGCGCGTGGCAATCACTGATTTGGCCTTGGTGTCATCAAAAAAGTTAAAAACCCCGACTTCTTTACCGTGCTCGAAAGTGCCCTCATAGCGCGGACGCTTCGACTCTTCGTAAAATCCTTTCCAAAGGCCGTGCTTTTTGCCATTTTCATCGAGTTTGTTGTAGTCGTTCTGCGCCACGGCAAAAGGAGAAAAACACAGTAGCAATAACCCAAAAACAAACTTAACTTTCATAGACTTCGAATATCTGTTATAACAACCGTTTTGCATTTTTATTTTGGCAAATGTACGTTTTTAAACAAAAACCAAAATACGATTAACGTTTGTTTAAAATTAGAAAGACGCCGCTATAGCGGATAATCCGTGGATTACAAATCCTTATGCTCACTCATAATTTCGCTTTTGTTCTGTGCGTATTCAAAGCCGTCTTTCCACCATTTGCGCATATGTATTTTGTTAAAAATCAAGGCATTATCAGTGAGCTGAATCGGAGTGTAATATAAATTGAGCTTGACATTCTTGTTTTTCGCCGCGAGCTTCCCGATCGTGATGTCGTGCTTTTCTACCTGGTCGAGCAGTGTCTGGAACAAATCGACCATCAATGAAAACGGGTTCTTACCGATGACCCTGGGTGCGGTCTGCGTCTCGGTTTCCAACACGACCACATCGATTTCTGTAGCGCCGCGATTGATGGCTTCGCGGATGGGTACAAGGCTGGAAAATCCGCCGTCGCCGTAGTCGCAACCGTCTTTGTTCACGAGGCTCATGAACGGGATGTAGTTACACGAGATCCAAATCCAGTCGCAGAATGCGTCGTAATCGAAATCGCGGATGCATTTGTACTCCACATCATTGCGCGACAGGTTGGTAACCGTCACGACGATGTTACAATTGGAAGCCTTGAGTTGGTTGAATTCCGACAGCGTAAAATTATCGCGGATGTAAGCCCGGAGTTTACGGCTCTCGCCAAAAGTACGCTTGCTCCTGATGAATTGCAACAACACATTGAAATGGTTAATGGTGACGATATCCACGCCTTTGCGCCTTTTGACCACAAACGGGTTGATGTCAAAAATGTGCTCCATGCTCACATTGGTGTAAATGCTGCGGATTTTGTCGACATTGCCCAGCGCGAGGTGCGGAATCAATAAACTTCCTGTGGACGTGCCGAGTAAAAGGTCGTACGCATGGCCTTTCTCCTGCATCAGGTATTGCGCGACGCCGCCGGCAAATGCACCTTTGCTTCCTCCGCCCGAAATCACTAATGCCCTCATAGATTTTTGGTTTTACTCTTCGAGCAATCGCTGAAGCTGTGTCTTTTCACGGATCGGCAAACCCGACCGGATTTTCACGAACACTTCGCGATGCTTGGGATCCTTGAGCAATTTACGGATATTATCCTTTGAAAACTTGACAAATTGCCAACGGTGGTTTGCGGTGCCATACACAAGGCTCCTGAAAACGTCCTCGGTGTAAATCTGCAAGTCAAGCAATTTCTGCAACGCGCTCTGCTGTACATTGGAGTCGTAATTGGTTCCCGTATACATGAGTAATTCCTGATATGCCTTGAGTTTCTCCTTGTCATCAAGGGTCATGAAAGCCAGCGAAAGATGCTGCAGCCTGAGGTTCTTGTCCTGGAAACCCACCCAGTTTTTAGACATGTCTACATAGCGTTTGCGCTCGGTTGGGAATGATTTCCAGAGATTGACAAGGGCCAATTCCTGCGTTTCATACGATTGGTCTTTGAGCAGCGACTCGTATGGCAACCTGAAATTTTCGGGAATGTCGGTAAGCGATACAGCAACGGCCTGGCGCACATTGGTATTGCCGGTTTGGAGCGCCGCCTCAAGTAGGTACGATTTCTCGTCAAAAGGTTCGGCTATGTGTTGGTACACCATGAGTTCTTTAATGGGATACCATTCGTCACTCTCGAGGATTTTAAGGATTTCGGCTTGATCTTTTTTAAGGTCGAGCGGCTTCTGCTGCAAAGCGATATAGCGTTGGATGAAGTTATTCTTAGCCAGCGCAGCATTCACGTCATCCTCGGGAAACTCGGCACTGTCGAGCCATTTCTGCTGGAATGCCTTGGTATCGAAATCGGCAACGAGCTTAACCTGTTCGAGGAAATCTTCGGTGGTTACGTTGCGGTACGCATATTTGTTGAGGTAATTGCGGATGACCAGATTGAACTTTTCACGTCCCAAAGCCTCGTGCAGTATGTGCAATGCCCACGCGCCTTTCTGGTAAAAAGACAACGAACTGGCTTTGGCATCGCGAACGGGCGCCGTGTCTGTTTTGGCGGCTTCGCGAATTTGCCTTGAAGTCTGGTAAAGTTTGTAGTAAAAGTAATCGTCCCCAAAAATCTTGCGCTCGGCAAGCAATGCGTAATACGTAGCAAATCCTTCCTGTAACCAATGGTCTTTCGACGATTTCGCAGTCACCAAATCGCCAAACCATTGGTGTGCGAGTTCGTGCGCGTTGACGTTGAGATAATTGCGATCGTTGTAACCGATAGGATCCACGATAAAGTCCCGCGAGAAAGTGGTCGCCGAAGTGTTCTCCATACCCGCGTACAAAAAGTCGCGCACGGGAATCTGCCGGTAGATTTTCCAGGGATATGACACGCCAATTTCATTCTCGAGAAAATCGAATGCTTTGGTGCTGTAACGATAAGTTGGTTCAAGTTTGAGAGAATCCTCGCGCTCATAGTACATCTCGAGCGGTACGCCCGAGGCCGAGCGGTCTTCCTGCTTTTTAAAATGACCGATGGCGAGCATCACCAAATAGCTGCTCATGGGTTTGTCCATGGCATACTTCCAG
Source organism: Bacteroidota bacterium (assembly GCA_029561105.1). Classification (GTDB taxonomy): domain Bacteria; phylum Bacteroidota; class Bacteroidia; order Flavobacteriales; family Flavobacteriaceae; genus Flavobacterium. The sequence continues at coordinate 21,708 of JAKQJQ010000006.1, read as the reverse complement.
GTAATTTCTTCGCCTTTGGGCACTTTGGTGAGGAGCGCTCCGTTCGAAATCACTTCAAAACTTTTCTCAAAAGTCACTTCTAGGCTAAAAACTGCCTTTTCATTGACATCGTTGAAACTTGGGAGCCAATGGCTGGTTTGCTTGCCTTGGCCTTGTGTCCAGATTTGGCCATTGATGTCTTGGGGTTTGAGATTGTCTTTGGTAAAATCCCAATTCACGAAATACATGGCTTGTGTGGGGAATGCCTCGTATTCAAAGGTCAAGGTGTTCTCGCCGGTTCTGAAACCTTCAAACAGCAGCAACTGTTTTCTATTATTGGCCGATCGGACTTTGGCGCCGTTGATTTTTACGGCGGTGAATTCCATTTTTTCGGCATCGATACGGATGGTATCGGGTTTTTGGGTCACGTCAAACACATACTTACCTTGCCCTACGACATTGCGTTTTACGGGATTCAACGTAATTGACGCGTACACTGTCTTGAAATCGACACCCGGATTCTGTGCAAACAACGAAGAAAAACAAAGCAGGGAAAGTAGTTGTAAAAATTTCATCTGGTATATTTTGTTCGCCAAAGTTAGGCTTTCAACGGCAGTTAAAATTATGGATTATCCTTTTCGAATTATGATTTATCCCCTACTCTAAATTTTTGGGCATGATGCCTTCTAACCAGTCTTTGGCCTCACGGTTAAACGCATCCGACATCTGCAGGCTTTTGCTTTCATGGTCAAGGATTGCAAAGACACGTACCTGAAGCCCGCCTTTGTTGTAGCGTTGCCCGATTTCATCATCGGCCGCGACCGGATCTATATAACCCAACAACCTTAGTTTGCGCCCAACAGTCACGTAATTCCCGGTAATCATGGATGCGATCCATATCGTGTCGCCATTTTCAAAGCACGCCTGGAAATACGGTTTGTCGTTGTATCCTTTTTCTATCGAGACCACTTCGGCATCAAAAGCTACTGCTTCTCCTTGGTGGTTGGCGGCATCTTTTTGCACGAGCGCAAACTTTTTTGCGTCAAAATTCCTGGGGCATTTGACTTTGGGTGTCTGGGCGTAAAGATCAGAAACGCCGACCAATAGTAGGATCGGCAACACGAGAAAAGTAATGTATTTCATCTTAAGGGCAATTGGCTTGCAAAGAAAAGAAATTATCCCTTTGCCTCAAGGGTCTCGGCCATTTTGTTGATCTTGGGTTGGAGGATCCAAATACCGATGAAGTAAAACCACAACAGGAAAAACTCACCTGCGAAATCACCAAACGAAACCTCACGCTGCAACTCGACGGTTTTGATCGTCTTGGCAACGAAATACATAGAATGGAAGATGCAGAACATGGCGAAGAAGTGCACCGGAATGACAATAATCATGAGGAGTGGCAGCAAGCGCAAATCGGGCACATTACCTGGTTCTATTCCCGCCGGATTAAAAGTATTGAAAATGAAAACGAGCAACACCATCGCCACCGACAGGTAAATAATCGGGACCAACAGCAACACTTTAAACCGGGTAACTTTAAGCTTTACGTCGTGAGGCACCAATGGTTGCATGCGGGTTCCTATGGTCCAGAACCAACCGTAGTATGTACCGACATAGAAAATCATCACCAGCGGAAACCACTTGATGTATTCAAAAATCACAAAAGGGTTGGGTTCTTGTCCGTTCGCCTCGGCAGTCAATATACTCGTAAATACACCGATCAACAGTAGCATTTGGAAGGTAATCGGAACCACAAAAATCAATAGAAACAGCTGCCAGTGCTTGGCTTTGAGAAAAAATTTGGTCATGACAAAGGTTATTTGATTTTAATAAGCAAGCCCCGATTCACCACAAGCGACAAATCGGTTTTGTTTTTGGTGGCGAATTTTATGGTGTCCTTACCGATTTCGCGATTGTCGATCTCAATCGGGTTTTCACTTTTGTCCTTTCTAATCAACGACTTGTATTTCTCGTACACGATTTTGCCTTTGTAAGTCATCGCATCTTTCATTTTCTTGGTGTACACGCTGTCTGAAAAGGTAATCTGGTAGCTTTGCAATTCGTATTTTTTGTCGAATGTTACGCGGTAAACCCCGTTAAGCCTCGGGTTTTCCTGCGCTGCCGAAAAACACAGCAATGCGGCAACGACACACAATATTGGTTTCATAAGTTATTTTTTTGCCCCACCAAGATACAAAAATATACAGAAAATCTGCTTTCTTAATTCACCGCTAAAAGTTATCTTCGTTGCTCACTTACGAGCCGCATGTCGAATCTTTTGCAAACTCCGATAGAATACCTCAAAGGCGTCGGTCCCAACCGCGGCGATCTGTTGCGCAAGGAACTCGGCATCTACAAGTACGGAGATCTCGTTCATTTTTTTCCCAATCGATACATCGACCGCACGCGGTATTACAAAATCAACGAACTCAGAAACAATCCGGCCGAGGTACAAATAATCGGCAAAATCATCAACATCAAAACTGTCGAGCAAAAACGCGGCAAGCGGCTCGTGGCAACCTTTACAGACGATACCGGATCTCTTGAACTCGTCTGGTTCCAGGGCCACAAATGGATTCGTGAAAGCCTGCAACTCAACGTGCCCATGGTCATTTTTGGCAAAGTCAACGTGTTCAACAACACCTACACCATGCCGCACCCTGAAATGGAGTTGCTCAAAACGCACGAACAAAGCCTGCGATCGGCGTTGCAGCCCGTTTATCCGTCTACCGAAGCGCTCGCCAATAAAGGCGTTACCAACCGGGTCATCCTCAAAATGATGGAACAGCTGTTCCTGGAAACGAGAACCCTTTTTGCCGAAACGCTGCCCGATTACCTGATGGCCGAACTCAAGCTCGTACCCAAAAAAACTGCGTTGTTCAGCATCCATTTCCCACAAAGTGTCGATGCATTGGCCAAGGCGCAATTTAGGCTCAAGTTCGAGGAATTGTTCTTCATCCAGTTGCAGCTCATTACCAAAAACCTGATCCGGAAACACAAAATCAAAGGCCATCCGTTTACTTTGGTTGGCGAATATTTCAATACTTTTTTCGAGCAGCATTTGCCTTTCGGGCTTACGGGCGCACAGAAACGCGTGCTCAAAGAAATCCGCAATGACATGGGCCAGGCCGCGCAGATGAACCGCTTGCTGCAAGGCGATGTGGGTTCGGGGAAAACCATCGTAGCTTTTATGAGCATGCTTTTGGCACTCGACAACGGTTTTCAGACCTGTCTGATGGCGCCGACCGAAATTCTTGCCAGCCAGCATTATCTTGGGCTGTCCGAACTAGGCCAAAAAATAGGACTCAACATTAAAATTCTAACGGGTTCAACCAAAACCGCCGAGCGCAAAATCATCCATGAAGAACTAGAAAACGGCAGTTTGCAAATCCTCATCGGAACCCATGCTTTGCTTGAGGACAAAGTCAAATTCCAGAACCTTGGGCTCGCTATCATTGACGAGCAGCACCGCTTTGGTGTAGAACAGCGCTCTAAATTGTGGAAGAAAAATGAGATTCCGCCGCATGTATTAGTAATGACCGCAACACCCATTCCGCGTACGCTCGCCATGAGTTTGTATGGCGACCTCGACATTTCGGTAATCGACGAAATGCCACCCGGACGAAAACCCATCCAAACCGTACACCGTTTCGACGCCAACCGGCTTAAGGTCTGGAAATTCATCAAGGACGAGATTGCGCTGGGCCGCCAAATCTACATCGTGTATCCGCTGATCCAGGAATCCGAGAAAATGGATTTTAAGGATTTGATGGATGGCTACGAAAGCATCTCGCGCGATTTCCCGTTGCCGCAATACGCGATTTCAATCGTACACGGAAAAATGAAACCTGCCGACAAAGATGCCGAAATGAAACGCTTCGCCCAAGGCAAAACCAATATCATGGTGGCTACCACCGTTATAGAGGTAGGCGTAAATGTACCCAACGCCAGCGTCATGATCATAGAAAGCGCCGAGCGTTTCGGGTTGTCGCAACTGCACCAATTGCGCGGTCGCGTGGGTCGTGGTGCCGAGCAAAGCTATTGCATACTGATGACCTCACACCAACTATCGGCCGATACCAAGACACGTATCGAAACCATGGTGCGTACCAATGACGGTTTTGAAATCGCCGAAGTAGACCTCAAACTTCGAGGCCCAGGCGATTTGATGGGTACGCAACAGAGCGGCGTATTAAACCTGCAAATCGCAGACATCGTACGCGACAAGGAAATCCTGCAACTCGCAAGGCATCATGCGGTGAAAATTCTGCGTGACGATGCGCCTATGGAAAAACCGGAGCATACGGCGATGCGGAGTGCTTTTATTGAAATGTCGAAGAAGAAGAATATTTGGAATTATATCAGTTAGGAGCTGTTTCCCGCTTTGCGCTGTATCTTTTGTCCGCTAAAGAAGCGGAACAAAAGGATGCCGCTGCACTCGGGGCTATCGCTGCCGCGAGGTACGAGCGCAAAAGATAGCAGAGGAAAGCGGGAAACAGCTCCCAAAAAAACAAAACCAACACAACATTTGTACATACACCTGTTAAATAAGGGTTAACTTACCCGACATTCCAACCCGTATCCCCTAAATTTGTTCAGCATACAATTTTACCCATGAAAATAAAATACATCGCCTACGCACTGATCATTCTTGGTTTTGGTGCTTTCATCTTCTACAGGATTTCAGAAAACAAAAGTGAACAGCAGGATTCTAAAGACAAAGGCGGCGGCAAAGGCAAAGCCATGCGCGTCACCGGAATCGTCGTAATACCGCAGACTTTCGACAACAACCTCTCGCTTTCGGGATCGATTGAAGCCAATGAACAGGTAGAAATCCGCAGCGAAGTGTCGGGCATTGTAGAAAGCATCAACTTTACCGAAGGCAGCAATGTCACCAAAGGGCAACTGCTTTTTAAGGTCAATGATATCGAGCTTCGCGCCCAACTCGGCCAGGCCAGAACCAAGGAAAATCTCGCCGCCGAAAACGAGCGCCGCGCCAATCTCCTACTCAAGAAAGAAGCCATCAGCCAGGAGGAGTACGATATTTCACGTGCCGACTTCCAATCGGCAAAAGCGCAGACCCAGTTGATCAGCGCGCAGATTGCCAAAACCGCGGTACGCGCACCTTTCTCGGGAAAAATCGGTTTGCGATCCATCTCTGCCGGGACTTATATTACGCCCACGGTGATTGTAGCCAGACTCGTCAATACCGGCAAACTCAAAATCACTTTCTCGATTCCCGAAAAATACGCCACACAAGTAAAAACCAACAGCAACCTAAGCTTTACGGTGTCGGGATCAGAAACCAAATACCAGGCGAAAGTGTATGCGGTTGAACCTGGAGTGGATGTCGCCACACGAACTTTACAGATCCGCGCAATTGCCGACAACAAAGAAGGGAAATTGCTTCCCGGTACCTTTGCCGACGTGGAACTGCCTTTGGATATCATCAAAGACGCCATCGTGGTCCCTACCGAAGCCATCGTCCCGATACAGAATGGCAAGAAAGTCTTTATCTCAGCAAATGGCAAGGCCAAAGAAGTTAAGGTAGAAACGGCCACAAGAACCGACGCCTCGATCCTGGTGCTATCGGGATTAAAAGCCGGCGACACTTTGCTTACCAGCGGCGTGATGACCCTTAAAAATGAAGCGCCCGTCAAAGTAGCCCTCGCCAAAAAATTGTAACATGAGTTTATCTACCACCAGCATACGCCGACCGGTACTCACCATTGTAATGAACCTTGCAATTATCCTGTTTGGGGTGATTGGATACACGTTTTTGGGCGTACGTGAGTTCCCATCGATTGATCCGGCGCAGATTTCTGTAAGGACGAATTATGCGGGCGCGAATTCTGACATCATCGAATCGCAGATCACCGAACCACTTGAAAAGGCCATCAACTCAATCGACGGCATCAGGAACATCACCTCATCGAGCATACAGGGAAGCAGCAATATTACGGTAGAATTCAACCTGGACAAAAACCTTGAGGAAGCCGCGAACGACGTTCGTGACAAGGTGTCTCAGGCCGTACGCAGTTTGCCGCAGGATATCGATGCGCCGCCGGTAGTTTCTAAAGCCGATGCCAACGCCGATGCCATCATTTCTATGACTGTGCAAAGCGATTCCAGAACACCACTGGAGCTCAGTGATTATGCCGAGAATGTAATTTCGCAACGCCTGGAGACGATTCCCGGTGTAAGCGGCGTACAGATTTGGGGACAGAAAAAATACGCGATGCGTTTGTGGATTGATCCGGTGAAACTGGCTTCTTACGGTTGTACCGTGTCTGATGTTCGCGACGCGCTCAATGCCCAAAACGTAGAATTGCCATCGGGTAAACTAACCGGGAACAACACCGAGCTTACGGTGAAAACCGTCGGGAATTTGTCTAAACCCGAAGAATTCAACAACATCATCATCCGCTCCGAAGGTGAAAAAACCGTACGCCTCAGCGATGTGGGCCGCGCCGAATTGGGTCCCGAGAACGTCGAAACCAAAATGAGCCAATCGGGTTTACCGCTCGTGGGCGTGGCCATTGTTCCTATGCCGGGCGCGAATTACCTTGACATCTCGAAAGAATTTTACAAAGAATTCGACAAACTTAAAACCGATCTGCCCAAAGACATCAAGCTCAATATCGCGATAGACAGTACCGCCTTTGTGAAAAAATCGGTACTTGAAGTGGTAGAAACCATTGGGATTTCGCTGGTTTTGGTGATCCTGATTATCTTTTTGTTTTTTAGGGATTGGGCCATTGCGTTTAGACCGTTGATTGATATTCCGGTCTCGTTGATCGCCACATTCTTCATCATGTATCTATTTGGATTCTCGGTCAACGTATTGACTTTGCTCGCCATTGTATTGGCCACCGGATTGGTGGTGGATGACGGAATCGTGGTGACCGAGAACATCTTCAAGAAAGTAGAAGAAGGCATGTCGCCGATAGAGGCCGCCATCAAAGGCTCGAATGAAATCTTTTTTGCAGTGATTTCCATTTCAATCACGCTTGCGGCCGTGTTCCTTCCGGTAATCTTCCTCGAAGGTTTCGTGGGTAGATTGTTTAGGGAATTTGGTGTCGTCATTGGCGCGGCGGTGCTCGTCTCGGCCTTTGTCTCGCTCACGCTCACGCCCATGCTCAACGCGTATTTGATGAAAGGCGGCGAACAGAAAAAATCCAAATTCTACAACGCCACCGAACCGTATTTTGAAAAACTAAACAAAGGCTACGCTGATTCGCTCACCAATTTCATGAAGCGCAAATGGATCAGTTTCCCCATCCTTATTGTTTGTTTCGGATTGATTTACTTGTTTTTTAGCATTCTGCAAAAAGAAACCGCGCCCTATGACGACCGAAGCGCCATAGTAATGAGCATCACCACGCCCGAGGGGTCAACCTACGATTATACCGACCGTTTCATGCAAGAGCTTGGGCAATTGGTAGACGATTCTATACCCGAAAAGACCGTGAGCCTCGTCATTACTTCTCCCGGCTTTGGCGCGTCGACGGTGAACAGTGGCCGGGTGCGTATTGCGCTCAACCAGCCCGACGAGCGCGACCGCTCGCAAAAGGAAATAGCCGAGAAGCTCACCAAATGGACCAAACAATATTCGCAGGCAAAGGTTGCCGTAACCGAACAACCCACCATTGCGGTAAACCGTCGCGGCGGATTGCCCATCCAGTACATCATTCAGGCACCTACTTTTGAAAAGTTGCAGCAGAAAATTCCGCAGTTCATGGAGGAAGCCGGGAAAAATCCGGTGTTCTCTAATGTGGATGTCAACCTCAAATTCAACAAACCCGAAGTGGATGTCACCATTGACCGCGCCAAAGCCGAAAGCCTCGGGATTTCTGTAATGGACATCGCTCAGACGCTACAACTTTCACTAAGCGGACAACGTTTTGGCTACTTCATCATGAACGGCAAACAATATCAGGTTATTGGGCAATACGACCAGAAAGACCGCTCCAAGCCACTCGATTTGACCTCGATGTTTGTCAAGAACAACAAAGGCGAAATGATTCAGATGGACAACGTGGTGAGCATTGCCGAGAAAAGCAACCCACCGCAACTCTACCACAACAACCGCTACATGTCGGCTACGGTTTCTGCGGGTCTGGCTCCGGGGAAAAGTATCGGAGACGGCATCGACGCCATGAACGACATCAAAGCCAAAGTACTGGATGACAGTTTCACCACCGATTTGGGCGGTGAATCGCGCGATTTTGTAGAAAGTAGCTCCAACACGTCTTTTGCTTTCGGGCTCGCCTTGCTACTGATTTTCCTGATCTTGTCGGCGCAGTTCGAGAGTTTTATCGACCCGTTCATTATTATTTTGACGGTACCCATGGCGGTGGCCGGTGCGTTATTTTCGCTTTGGCTGTTTGACCAAACCTGGAATATTTTTAGCCAGATTGGGACCGTAATGCTCATCGGTCTGGTGACCAAGAACGGAATCTTGATTGTTGAATTCGCCAACCAGTTGCGCGAACAGGGCAAGGAAAAATACGACGCGATCATAGAAGCCTCCGAAGCGCGATTGCGTCCGATCCTGATGACGAGTCTTGCCATCGCGCTTGGTGCATTGCCGATTGCGATGTCGCTCGGGGCAGCTTCGACAAGCCGAATCGGAATGGGTGTGGTGATTGTAGGCGGAACCATCTTCTCGCTGGTGTTGACGCTTTTCGTGATTCCGGCGCTGTACCTGATGTGGTCGCGCGAACGCAAACACCATCCCGAATTTGACCATATTGAAGAATATGAAAAGGAAATTAAAGAAGCACACTAAGATGAAAATGAAATCCTTAATGGCCTTGTTTTTTTGCGGGCTGTTCGCGGCCCAGGCGCAACAGGTATTGACTTTGGAGGAAGCGGTGAAGATTGCACTGCAAAACAACTACGACATCCGCCTGGCTAAAAATGATTTGAAGGTAGACCAGGCCAACGTCGCCATCGGGAATGCCGGCATGCTGCCTACCGTTACCGCGAATGTGGTCGATAACAATGGTATCCAGAACGCCTCGCAAACACGTACCGACGGCACACAGACCTCGCTAGACAACGCTAAGAACAACAGCCTGAACCTTGGTGTTGGGCTGGATTGGACCGTTTTTGATGGTTTTAGGATGTTTGCGCGCTATGACCAGCTCAAAGAACTGCAGAAACTCGGCGAAACGCAACTCAAACTTACCATTATTACAAAAGTCAGAGATGTCAATGAGACTTATTACGATTTGGTACAGCAACAGCAACAGCTCGCCGCGCTCGACACTACGTTGGTGATTTCAAGGCAGCGTTTAGAACTCGCGCAAAATCGTTTCACGATCGGTAAAGCGTCGAAACTCGAGGTTTTGAACGCCCAAGTCGACCTCAACACCGACATTACCAATATGCTCAAACAAAAAGACACTTACCAGAAAACCAAAGTGACCTTGAACCAAATCCTGGCGCGCGACCCGCAAACCGATTTCAAAGTCGTAGATAATATCGTCGTGGATAAGGATTTGCAACTGGTGGAATTGACCAACCTTGCCGTGAGCCAAAATCCGCAACTACAGGCGCAAATCGTCAACAAGCGTGTTTCTGAGCTGCAACTCAAACAAGTCAAGGCCGGACGTTTCCCTACCGTACGCGTGAACACGGGCTACAATTTTGCCGAAACCCAGTCGAGCATCGGCTTTACCTCGCAAACCTCGGCGCGTGGCCTGACTTATGGATTTACCGCATCGATGAATATCTTTGACGGTTTTTTCCAGAACCGCAATGAGAAAATCGCCAAACTCGGGATTGAAAACGCGCAGATTGCTATCGAGCAACAACAAAATACTTTGAGTTCGCAGTTGGTTTCGGCTTTCCAGACCTACCAAACCAACATCCAACTCAGCGAACTCGAAGACAAAAATGAGGATATCGCCAAACAGAACCTTGACATTACGTTAGAAAAATTCAGGATCGGAACCATCACCACTTTTGAATTCCGCACCGCGCAACTCAACTTCGTCAATGCGCAATTGCGCAACAGTAACGCGCAGTATGTGGCCAAATTGTCTGAAATCGCGCTAAAGGAATTGGCGGGAAATCTGAGTTTTTAATGTTGTTAGCTATAAGCCATAAGCTTTAGGGCTATTGATTGGTGGATAAGACAATATGTGCTATTTTTGAAATCTGTTTACAGCAACACAAATCGAGTTTAAAGCCTACTACTTATAGCTTAAAGCCCAGTTATAAACCAACAAAAATGATTTCATACAACACCAAAGATTGGTTTACGTTTATATTCAGGTTCCACAAAGCCGATACCTTTAGGACACTCATCCCTATTATGCTGGCCATCGGCGTGTATTCGGGTATAGTGGGTTGGCTTGAAGTGCGGTATTGGCAACTTGCCGACACGAGTTACATCAAGAACATTACCATCATGCACGGTATGCTGGGATTTGTGATTTCGTTACTATTGGTTTTCAGGACCAACACCGCATACGACCGTTGGTGGGAAGGCAGAAAAATGTGGGGCGCCCTGGTAAACAACAGCCGCAATTTTGCCATTAAGCTCAACGCCATGCTCAACGACGAGAAAGACCATGTGTATTTCAGGAAAATGATACCCGCTTATGCCTCGGTGCTACACGCACATTTGAGCAATGCCGACACCAGCCAACAATTGTTTGACGACGTAGATCGCGAAATCGACCACCACAAACACAAACCCAACCAGGTCGCGAAGATGATTTTCAGAAAGGTCAACGACTTGTACGAATCCAAAAAAATTACCGGCGACCAACTCATCGTGCTCAATGCCGAAATCCAATCGTTTACAGACATCTGCGGCGCCTGCGAACGCATCAAGAATACGCCTATTCCCTACTCTTACAGCGCATTTATCAAAAAATTCATTTTCTTTTACGTGATGACGTTGCCTTTTGGTTATGCGTTTAGTTTGGGCTATTATGTGGTTCCCGTTGTGGTATTTATTTTTTACGTATTGGCCAGTTTGGAGCTGATTGCCGAGGAAATAGAAGATCCTTTTGGAGGCGATGCCAATGATTTGCCTACGCTTAAAATCGCCACGAATATCAAAAAACACGTGGAGGAATTGCTCTGATTTTTTTTAGCGAATCTAATGTTTTCCTTAAAGTATTTTCCTTACTTTTAAAACCTTAGAATTAAAGGTTTATAAGGTATGAATCACCCGCGCGCCCTGATCAATCCGCCGCATTTGTCTCATGAGAAATCGCTCAAGACTTTGGTCGAGAATCGCACCGTGTATTCGCTCAACCATTGCGAACTCAATTTGTTCGAGACATATGAATCTTCGGCTTTGGTGCCGCTCAAATTCAACGACCTCGTGGTTACGAGTATGCTGCGTGGCAAGAAAGTGATGCATTTGTTTGACGATCCAGAATTTGATTATTTGCCTGGGGAAACCGTCGTGATTCCATCCAACGTAGAGATGAAGATTGATTTTCCAGAGGCCACAAAAAACAATCCTACGCAATGTCTCGCTCTGGCTATAGATCACTCAAAGATTTCTGACACGCTGCATTTCCTCAACGAGCGCTATCCCAAGGAAGGCAAGGATTCCTTTTGGCAACTCGATTACCAAAACTATTTCTTTTACAACAACATAGAACTCGCCGCGACCATCAACAAGCTCATCAAGGAATGTACGAGCAACTCGATTACCAAAGACGCGCTCGCCGATTTGACCTTGCAGGAATTGCTCATCAGAATCATCCAGACACAAACAGCAAAGTCTATAGACGACGGCCAATTTTCTGATCCCAAAAACCCGATCACGCCGGTAGTTGAGTTTATCAGGACCAATCTTAGGGAAAATATCAACATGAAACGTCTCAGCGATAAGGCGTGCATGAGTACCACTTCATTTTACCGCTTTTTTAAGCGCGAAATAGGGATGAGCCCGATTGAGTTTGTGATCCACGAAAAAATCAAATGCGCCAAGCAGTTGCTCAAAAACCCATCGATGCAAATCAACGAAGTATGTTATATGTCGGGGTTTGAGGATTGCAATTACTTTATTCGGTTGTTTAAGAAATATGAGGGGATTACGCCCAAGCAGTATCAGTTGTTGTATGTGAATTAGGAGCTGATTCCCGCTATCCACTACAATCTTTTTGTCTCGTACCTCGCCAAAAAGGATTTCCGTTTCTATCGGGGCTATCGCTGCCGCGAGGGCCTACTTTTGCCTCGCCGCAAATCGAAGATTATTGCATCCGTTCGCCCTATGGGCTCGGGTCACCGAACACCGCTTTCAAATATTAAAGCGGTGAGGTAAAAGTACCAAAAAGGCAGTCGGCATATAAGATTTGCTAAAAATCAATCAGCATGGAACCGCAAAGGTTCCAAATCCCTCACTTCCTCCGGCGCAAACAGCCGCGACTGCGTCAAAAACCTTTTACCATAAGGAATCTCGATAGAAAAGCTTGAACCACGGCCTTCCATCACATGGATGGTTAACTGCGTGTGCTGCCAATATTCGAACTGATCTTTGCTCATCCAGAACTCACAATCCTCGATGGTGCCTAGGCAAACGTCACTTTGACCCAGCTTGAAATCACCTTTTTCAAAACACATGGGTTGCGACCCATCGCAGCAACCGCCGCTTTGGTGGAACATGAGTGCGCCGTGTTTGGATTTAAGGACTGCGACGAGTTCTATAGCTTCGGGAGTGATTAAAACTCTTGGTATCATGGTCTTTGTATTGTTGAATTTAATTCGAGTGCCTAGCGCAGATGAATGCAGCATCCCTTTTCATTTTTATTGACGGAAAAAGGTAGAGCGGAAACCTGTTTCTCTTCTCCTGAAAAAAACTATTTTTTGCTTTATCAAAATATACAGATTTTCTGCATTTGGGTTTTTCCAAAATTTCTTAGGGACGCAATTGCCCCTTCCCTGAAGGTAACCTACAGATTCCTGGTTAATCCTCAAAGCATAAATTCTGCATCAAATGTTAACCTCTCATTGTAAACCGAAAACAAAAGCAAAACCCGGCAGTCAAAAGCACTACCAGGTTTCACTAACCAAAAAATTTACTATTAAAAGAAACCTAACTTGTTTTTGTCGTAAGAAATGAGCATGTTCTTGGTTTGGCGGTAATGGTCGAGCATCATCTTGTGATTCTCGCGGCCAAAGCCTGATTTTTTGTAACCGCCAAACGGTGCATGCGCAGGATACGCGTGGTAGTTGTTAACCCAGACCCGTCCGGCTTTGATGGCACGAGGCACCTGATAGATTTCGTGCGCGTCACGTGTCCAGACACCGGCACCGAGACCATACATGGTATCGTTGGCAATTTCAATCGCTTCCTCAACCGTTTTAAATGTGGTCACACAAGTCACAGGCCCAAAAATCTCCTCCTGAAAAATGCGCATTTTGTTGTGTCCTTTGAAAATGGTAGGCTGGATGTAATAACCACCGGCAATTTCGCCTTCCATTTGATTGATTTCGCCTCCGGTCAATACTTGGGCACCTTCTTCCTTACCAATCTTAAGATATGACTGGATTTTCTCGTATTGGTCGTTGGATGCCTGTGCGCCCATCATCACGGTGCCGTCGAGCGGATGCCCGGTTTTGATGGCTTTGGTACGCTCAATAAAGCGCGACATGAATTTATCGTAGATGTCTTCCTGCACGAGAATACGCGACGGACAGGTACAGACCTCTCCTTGATTGAGCGCGAACATCACGGCACCTTCAACCGCTTTGTCGAAGAACGCGTCATCTGCATCGGCAACCGAAGAAAAGAAAATATTTGGGGATTTCCCACCGAGTTCCATGGTTACAGGAATCAGGTTTTCTGAAGCGTACTGCATGATGAGTCGCCCGGTAGTCGTTTCACCAGTAAACGACACCTTGGCGATTCTCTCGGATTGCGCGAGCGGCTTTCCGGCTTCGGGGCCAAATCCGGTGACGATGTTCAAAACGCCAGCAGGCAATAAATCCCCGATGAGTTCCATGAGGATCATGATTGAGGTTGGTGTTTGCTCGGCGGGCTTGACCACGCAACAATTTCCGGCGGCGAGTGCGGGCGCTATTTTCCAGGTAGCCATAAGCAACGGGAAATTCCACGGGATGATTTGGCCCACCACGCCCAACGGTTCAATCATGCAAATCGAAACGGTGTTTTCGTCGTGTTCTGAAATGCTGCCTTCTTCGGCTCGGATCACGCCCGCAAAATATCGAAAATGGTCTATGACGAGCGGCAAATCGGCGGCGCGGGTTTCGCGGATGGCTTTGCCGTTCTCGATGGCTTCCACAACAGCCATGTATTCGAGGTTGGCTTCTATTTTGTCGGCTATTTTATTAAGGACACCACTTCTGTAAGCTGCTGATGTTTTACCCCAACTTTTGAACGCTTCGTGTGCGGCATCGAGTGCCAAATCAATGTCGGCTTTGGTGGAGCGCGCGGCTTTGGTGTAGACTTTCCCGTCTATGGGTGAAATGTTCTCAAAATATTCTCCTCCTACCGGAGCAACGAATTTGCCGCCGATATAGTTGTCGTATTGTGCCTTAAATTCAGGTCTTTGTGCGATTGTACTCATTTTAAAATAGTTTTTGGTTCGATTCAAATTTACTCGCAGCAAAAACAATTGAATAGCACAATTTGTTCAGTTGATAGCATAAAAATGCCAATGCTGTAATTTTAACGGATGTTTGTTACGGCATTGGCAATTTTACTGGTAAAAAAATAAGCGATTCTTAACTGTCGCCGTCGGGAGTTTTATAACGCATGTCAACGTTGATGCCGGAGTCGGGTTCGGGTTCGGTATGATGATGATTTGAAACGGTTTTCACGAAATCGAGTTTGCTGCTGTCATGGAACGCCTTATCGCCGGTATTGAACTCGGTTCCGGGCATGTCTTGAGCGGACTTTGATGTGACGGCGTGTGGATTGCCGTTGAACGAACGATTGCCTGGTGTCGCTGCTGTATTGGGCACATTGCCGTCTCCGGTTACTTTGTAGCCTTGTGCCTTGGCATTATTCTGTGGTGTTCTTCCTTTAGATTCCATATTGGTCAATTTTTGGTTTTCACAAAGCTATCAGCCTGATTCACAAATTGCATTACAGTATTGGCCGCGATTTTTACAATATTTGCCAATGTATTTTGTCGATTTTTCATGGTGCGATTTGCCGTTTCCTTTCGCGACAATTATTATCTTTGCGCCGCATTAAAAAATCTGAAATGAAAATCTCTTACAACTGGTTAAAACAATTCTTAAAAATCGACTGGAAATCTGACGAAATCGCCGCACTGCTCACCGATCTTGGTTTGGAAGTAGAAATCGTTGAAAAATACCAATCGGTCAAAGGCGGACTCGAAGGCATAGTTGTTGGCCATGTTTTGACTTGCGTAAAACACCCCAACGCTGACAGGCTTAAAGTAACGACTGTAGATTTGGGTGACGGTGTACCCGTACAAATTGTATGTGGCGCGGCCAATGTCGCGGCGGGGCAAAAAGTACCGATAGCCACCATCGGCAGCGTGTTGTATGACAAAGACGGGAATCCGTTTACGATAAAAAAGGGCAAGATTCGCGATGAGGAAAGCAACGGAATGATTTGCGCCGAAGACGAACTTGGGCTCGGCGAAAGCCACGACGGCATCATGGTGCTCGATGCCAACCTAAAACCCGGAACCGCGGTCGCTAAAGTTTTCAAGATAGAGAATGACGAAATATTCGAGATTGGCCTCACGCCCAACCGCGCCGACGCGATGAGCCATTTGGGAACCGCACGGGATTTGCGCGCGGGACTCATCCAAAGCGGCGTGAATACAGAATTGATTACGCCATCGGTGAGTAATTTCAGGATCGACAAACGCACGCTAAAAATTGACGTAGATGTTAAGGATTCTAAACTCGCGCCAAGGTATTGCGGTGTTACGATTTCTGGCGTTAAGGTAAAACCGTCGCCCGAATGGCTCAAAAACCGTTTGAAATCTATCGGGCTCAATCCCAAAAACAACATTGTGGATGTCACCAATTATGTGCTACACGAACTCGGCCAACCACTGCACGCTTTCGACGCTTCAAAAATTACGGGAAAAGTAACCATCAAAACCTTGCCCGCAGGAACCAAATTCACCACGCTCGACGATGTAGAACGCACCTTGCACGAAGAAGATTTGATGATCTGCGACAACAACGGCCCGATGTGCATTGCAGGGGTTTTTGGCGGAAAAAATTCGGGTGTGACCGAAAACACCACGAATATTTTCCTGGAAAGCGCGTATTTCAATCCGGTGAGCATCCGCAAGACGGCCAAAAGACACGGTCTGAGTACCGATGCATCATTTCGTTTTGAACGCGGCATCGACCCGACGATTACCGAGTATGCGCTCAAACGTGCGGCTTTGCTGATCCAGGAAGTAGCCGGTGGCGAGATTACATCAGACGTGATCGACATCTATCCTAAAAAAATAGAAGATTTCCCGGTTTTCCTGAACTTTGCTAAAACTGCAAAACTCATCGGCCAGGAATTGCCCAAGGAAATCATCAAGAAGATCTTGGCGAGCCTCGATATCAAAGTCAACAGCGTTACCGATGCCGGTCTGGGACTCACCATTCCCGCCTATCGCGTAGATGTGCAGCGTGAAATCGACGTAATCGAAGAAATCCTGCGCGTGTACGGCTACAACAACATCAGTTTCACCAAAAAACTCAACGCCACGGTAGCCAATTCCTCGCGCACCGAAGATTACAAAGTACAGAACATTGTGGGCAACCAGCTCAACTCACAGGGTTTTCACGAAATGATGGCCAATTCGTTGACCTCGCCCGAGTACATCGCCCTGACCAATATGCTACAGGAAGAACACAATGTGGCGATGCTCAACCCGCTCAGCAATGATCTTTCGGTGATGCGCCAATCGCTATTGTTCTCTGGCTTGGAAGCCGTTTCATACAACATCAACCGCCGGAATTCGGATTTGAAATTGTTTGAATTTGGCAAGTCGTACCACAAATTCGGTTCGGACTTTACAGAAAACAAACACCTCACCTTGTTTGTAAGCGGCAACCGCAATGACGAAAGCTGGATTGATGCCGTAAAACCATCGGGGTTTTTCCTGTTCAAGGGTTACATCGATGCAATACTCTCGCGGCTTGGACTTGAAAAGGTAAGGACGCAACCCGTGCAGTCGGATGTTTTTGCAGAAGGCGTGGCTTTGTTCGTGGGCGAAGAATTGCTGGTAGAATACGGAACGGTGAAAAAATCAATCCTCAAACATTTCGACATCAAGCAAGAAGTACTGTTTGCCGATTTCAACTGGAACGTCGTGCTTAAGTTGGTTTCTAACAAAATCAGGTTCGCCGAAATCCCAAAATATCCTGAAGTTCGCAGGGATTTGGCTTTGCTGCTCGATGAAAATGTGGCTTTTGATGCGATCTACAAAATCGCAAGGCAGACAGAAAAATCATTGCTCAAGGACATCCGTTTGTTCGACGTTTATTTGGGCAAAAACCTGCCCGAGGGTAAGAAATCGTACGCAATAAGCTTCACCATCCAGGACAATGCCAAGACGCTCACCGATGAACAGATCGACAAGGTCATGAACAAACTGCAAAAGAATTTCGCAACCGAGCTCGGCGCAAGTTTGAGATAGTAAAAACACTATCTTTACGCGCCAACGGACAATTAACACCCGCAATTTGGAACCCGTCAAAGACAGGATATACGCTTTTGATACCATCCGTACCGTTATGGTATTGCTCGGGATTGTCATTCACGCATCTATGTTGTACCGCGCCAATATCTTTAATGAGGCAGCTTTTTTCAGTGATCCGCATAGCCAGTCGCCTGTTTTTAATGTACTGAGTGATTTCATCCACATATTCAGGATGCCCGTTTTTTTCTCTATTAGCGGTTTTTTTACGGCGCTGATATACTTTGAACGAGGTGTTCGGCAATTGGTTGCCAATCGTTTGCACCGTTTGGTTTATCCATTTATAGCAGGCATTGCCATCATTCTGCCGATACACGTCTTCAGTCTCAATTTTTTTGCTTTGAGCTTGGCCAAAACAGATAACCGCTATACTCTGGCCTGGTCTGCTTTGCGTGAGATCAATTTGGAATCGATCGAGACGGCGCATCTTTGGTTCCTGTACTATTTGATTTTGTATTGTGTAACCGTGGTGTTGCCTGTTTATGGTATAGAAAAAATGTTTCCAGCTGCAAAAAAACAGTGGACATTTTGGTTTGGCAGGCTTTTCCATAAAACGGCGGCACCGATACTTTTTGCCATACCAACTTTAGTGTGTTTGTGGGTAATGGACACCTTTGATGTGAAGGCAGCGCATTCTCTTACTCCAAAGTTGGGTTTTTATACTTATTACGCCGTTTTCTTCCTGTTTGGCTGGCTGTGTTACAGCATCAGGGGAAGACTGTCGCGGTTTGAAAAGCAGGTACCTATTTACCTGGTGGTTGCCATCGCATTGTTTGGCGCACGCTGGTATTGCTTGGTGAGGTACAGCGACACTACCATCCCGGCCAATTTTAAAGGACAATTGCAGGTTGTCCTGGAAGTCTTGCTGGCATTCAACACCTGGTTTTTTACGTTTGGGATTATCGGCTTTTTTCTTAAGTTTTTCAATAGACCGTCACGGATTTCGCGATACCTTTCGGATGGTTCCTACTGGATTTACCTGATCCACATGCCGATGGTCATCTATTTTCAATCGCTCTTATTAGCCTATAATCTGCCTGTGTTTGTTAAATTTTTGGTGGTGATGCTGGCTACTATTTTTGTCACGGTCTTATCGTACAACTACCTGGTTCGAAACACTTTTATCGGGAAATTTTTAAATGGACGCCGCTATCCGCGTGGCTTCTAAAGCTAATCTCGCGTATTTAAATAAGCAAACAAGATTGAACGGTACTGGGAATAAATATTTATATTTGTTACTCTTAACTCAACTATTAAATTACTGTCTCATGAAAATTAAACTATTGGCTTTGATGTTGTTTGTATTGACATCTGCTACAATGTCGGCACAATCGGTAGGTGAAAAATGGCCTGCAATTAAGGAATTACACACCGTTGTTTCTGAAACTTTCCACCCAGCCGAAGAGGGCAATTTCGCACCGATTAAATCCCGATCGCAGGAATTGTACGATAAATCGGCGGCGTTGCTCAAATCGGATATTCCGGCCGAATATCGCACTACTGCTATCCTTGGTGCTGCCGAGCGTCTCCAACTCAAAAGCCGCACCTTGCACAAGATGGTCGTTAACAAAGCTACTGATGCCGAGCTCATGAAAGCGTTAACCGAATTACACGACATTTACCACGAAATCGGTGGCTTGTGTAGCGATAAAAAATAATGCCCGATTGGTTAAGGCGTTTCTTTACAACTCAAAATTGCTTCGTCAGTTCGCTTGCGAAGCAATTTTGATTTTTTAACCAAACAAAGTTTTTACTCCATGCTTCGTATCAATGCTGTCCATCATATCGCCATCATCGTTTCGGATTACGAGAACTCCAAACGTTTTTACACCGAGGTGCTGGGGCTGAAAATCATCCGCGAAGTGTTTCGCGCCGAAAGACAATCCTACAAACTCGACCTTTCGCTCAACGGAAACTACGTGATTGAGCTGTTCTCGTTTCCCAATCCGCCCAAGCGCGTCTCGCGGCCCGAAGCGACCGGTTTGCGACATTTGGCTTTCGAAGTCGACAATATTGAAACGACGGTGGATTTCCTAACCTCAAAAAACGCAATTCCCGAACCGGTAAGAATTGACGAATTCACGGGAAAAAAATTTACGTTCATCAATGATCCGGATGGTTTACCCATTGAATTCTACGAGCGTTGACCAACTAGAAAATCACAAAAGGCAACTAATTGGGAAACATTCTAAAAGGTGTTGTGTAACTTTGTGTTTTAATCCTTTTTTTCATGAACACCGTTACCAAAATCAAAAAACACCTCGCGTTTTTCAAACTCAAAAAACTCGTCATCGCTTCATTGCTGGTAGGATTTCTGTCTACTTTCCTGGCACTCGCCCTCAAACACATTACAGAACATTACGAGGAAATCTTTTTCAGGCAAGCGAGTGAACACGCTATTTATTTCGTGTTGTTCCCGCTTTTCGGATTGGTGGTCATTTATTTCCTGAGGCAGTATTTATTCAAAGGAAAGTCTAACAAAGGCATAACCGAAATCTTTGAGAGCACGCAATCCCGTACCAAAAACCTGCCCTTGTACAAAATCCCGTCGCATTTCATCAACGGTTTTTTGACGGTCATTTTTGGAGGTTCTACCGGAATAGAAGTTTCGACTGTGGTGGCTTCTGCAGCCATTGGGTCGGCAGCACAGCAAAAAGCCAATTTCTTCAGGCAATACAAAACCGAACTCATTTGCGCCGGTGTGGCCGCGGGAATTACCGCACTCTTTAGCAGTCCGGCAGCGGGCATACTGTTCGCACTCGAGGTCATCGCCAAAAAAAGGACGCGGGTATTTTTCCTTTCTACGATACTTGCGGTTGTTGTGGCTTCGGCTTTGCTTTACTTAGCTCAAGAACCACCGCTGTTTGCGTTAACGATCACCACTTGGCACTTTTATGCAATTCCATATTTCGTGCTGTTGGGTGTTTTGGCCGGGATGCATTCGGTTTACCTGACCAAAACGGTATTGTTTTTTAAGTCGCTATTGGCCCGGATTGAAATCGACTTTTACCGGATCTTAGCTGGTGCGGCGCTTTTGGGTGTGGCATTGCTGTTCTTACCGCAATTGTACGGCGACGGATACCACGCGATTAAAGCCCTGCTGCAATCCCCACAAGTGTTTTCATTGCCTTTTTTGATTTTAATCGGGGCCGTTTTGCTGCTCAAACCCGTGGTGACCTCGGCTACTTTGGCGGCAGGCGGCGACGGCGGCATTTTCGCGCCGAGTTTGTTCCTGGGTGCTTTCCTGGGATTGTTCACGGCCTTGATGCTCAACACCTATTTGGACGCGCAAGTGATTGTGGTGAATTTCATGGTTTTGGGTATGGCAGCCATGCTCAGTGCCAGCATCCATGCGCCATTTACAGCCTTGTTTTTGGTTTGCGGGATAGTCGACGACTACACGCTGTTTTTCCCGATTCTGTTGATCTGCCTCGTATCCAAATATACAGCCAAAGCAATTTGTCCTTACACCGTTTACACTTTCCAGAAAAGCTAGTATGCCGACACAAAAAATAAAGCGCGGTTACCGCAAGACCCGTTACATCCTTTACAAAGAAACCTTGGTGGATTTCAGGGAAAACTTTTGGGCGTTTATCGGATCGTTTGTTGGTATTGGTATCATTGCATTTTTGCAATCGAGGGAGTTGCCGCAGTCGGATGTAGTGTACCTGATTGGATCCTTTGGCGCATCGAGCGTTTTGGTCTACGGCGTCATCCAAAGTCCGCTCGCGCAACCGCGTAACCTGATTGGCGGACATTTGGTTTCGGCGCTGGTTGGCGTAACCGTACAGCAAGTCGTGCCCGACATCTTGTGGCTTACCGCGCCATTGGCCGTATCGTTTGCCATTGTGCTGATGCAATACACCAAAACGCTACATCCGCCGGGCGGCGCTACGGCGCTGATTGCAGTCACGGGTTCGGCAGAAATCAAAAACCTCGGTTATTGGTATGTGCTTTCACCGGTTTTGAGCGGGGCGTTGATTTTGCTCGTGGTGGCTTTAGTTTTCAACAACCTCACGATGAAAAGGCATTACCCCAA
>JAKQJQ010000148.1 GCA_029561105.1 Bacteroidota bacterium | reverse complement strand
AAATTTGTGGAATCTGTGTTTTAATTGAAATGCTATGTCAAAACTCTACATCGTCCCAACGCCCATCGGAAACCTCGAAGACATGACCTTTCGCGCCATCCGCATCCTCAAGGAAGTCGATTTGATTTTGGCCGAAGACACCAGAACCAGCGGCAAACTCCTCAAGCATTTCGAGATCGGCACGCACATGCACAGCCACCACATGCACAACGAGCACAAGACTGTAGCGCATTTAATTACAAGATTGAAATCAGGCGAAAACATCGCATTGATTTCAGACGCCGGAACGCCTGCCATTTCCGATCCCGGATTCCTGCTTACACGCGCTTGCGTAGAAAACGGCATTGCGGTAGAATGTTTGCCCGGCGCCACGGCCTTCGTTCCCGCACTCGTGAACAGTGGCTTGCCCAACGACCGTTTTATTTTTGAAGGATTTTTACCCGAAAAGAAAGGCCGCCAAACCAGATACCTTGCACTCGCCGAGGAAACCCGTACGATGATTATGTACGTTTCACCGCACAAACTCGTCAAAACCCTGGCCGAATTTGTGACCTATTTCGGCGAAGACCGACAGATTTGCGTCTCGCGCGAATTGTCTAAACTGCATGAGGAAAATGTTCGGGGAACCGCAACAGAAGTTTTGGCGCATTTTGAGGCCAAGCCGCCCAAAGGCGAAATTGTGGTCGTGGTTTCAGGAAAAGTCAATATAAAAGAGAAGAAAGCGTAACTGGTTTTTATGGCGTTGCCGTTGGCCGGGCTGTCGGCACTCGCTTTTGGCTCATGCTTCGCCAAAGAGCTCAGACAAAGCCTCCATCCCTAACGCGGGTCGGGCATCCGATTACGCGTGGGTGATTTTCTTCCAATTCGCCTGGTTCTTTTTCAAATCCTCAGGTTTGGCGTACAGCTCATTTTCCTTGATGAAAATCTCCAATCCGTTGACGGTCATGATTTCAAAAGTGCCATCGGTTACAATCTCGCAGCAAACCGCTTCTTCCCAGCGTGCTGCCCAGATTTCAGACAAAATGAAATGCGCCGCAATGCCTTTGTTTTCATCCGTTAATACGGAAATCAATTGGGCGGTAGCACTTTTTCCCATCCTAACGATTGCGTCTCCCGCTGCACAGTGAATGCGTGGCGATATCGTTTTGGTCATGACAATATAGGCGTCGCGATTGCTGATTTGTTGTATTAAGGCGTCGGCTGCGGCATTTTGCGAAAATGAGGTGGCCGAAACAAAAAAGGCAAAAAGAAATAGTTTTTTCATTGGGTACGGTTTTATTGTACTTCTAAATCCACAAAAGAAAAAGAATTTCCACTAAACAAACCTTTGTCAGACAGTTTCAAATCGGGAATCACAAGCAACGCCATAAACGACAAGGTCATGAACGGCGCTTTCAACTGGCTGCCCAGTGCTTTTGCCATTGCGTCTATTTCCTGGTACAATTTGCCGGTTTCCCAACCGTCTTTGTCGCTCATGATCCCCGCAACGGGAAGCGCAAGCGATTTTTGTTCGGAACCATTGACCGCGCAAATGCCTCCGGTATTTTTAATCAGTAAATTGACCGCATTGCAAATCTCTTCATCAGAAGTGCCAACTACCACAATATTATGGCAATCGTGCGCGACCGAACTGGCGATCGCGCCTTTTTTTAAACCGAAGTTTTTGATGAAAGCCACAGCCGGTTTGGTGTTTTGGTAACGGTTGACCACAGCCATTTTGAGAATGTCATTGGTGGTATCAGAAACGATTTTGCCATCCACAATCAAAGGTTTAAGGTGGATTTCGTTTGTAATCAACTGGCCTTCGAGCGCCTCGATGACCCTGATTTTTTCGGCAGCGCCCGAAATTTCGAAATCGGATACGCTTTTGGCTTTGACATTGAAATTGTTCGGCGTTTCAAAAGCGACGTGTTTTACAAATGATTTTCCGTTGTCGGCCACGAGTTCACCATCGATATAGGTTTGCAACACCTTGAAATCTTTTAGATCTTCTACCACAATGAAATCGGCAGGG
>JAKQJQ010000406.1 GCA_029561105.1 Bacteroidota bacterium | reverse complement strand
ACAACACATTGCTGAGGTATTGAAAGTAGAGTGGGCCACAATCATGGAAGATGGGGACTACCCTTCAGCTGAGCGAACCGTAAAAAATCACACGGCTGTAGGTGAGCGTGACCCGCAAAAAGGATACAGTCTTTCCAACGTCAAAAAGTATTTTCACGCCTTCAACGACGCTTTGAAGCGTGAATCTGAAGAATAGCGGTGCAAATCGGTTCAATTTTATTTGCACCGTTGGTTTTCAATAACTTAGTAAATCCTGATTTAAACTTTCGATGGTTTAAATTTGGTTTAAAATGGTTTAAATCATGGTTCAAAATCAAAATAGGGAGGTACGGCTTCCAAACGGTCAAACAGCAACGTGGGACGAATCACTACAGCGTTATGTGATGAAATCCGCAACCCTTGCAGAGGATAAGGCCACGGAGATTGAGCAACTTGCAAGGCTCCGTAAAATGGTGATAAAGCGAATGACACAGCTGCTTGCCGTTGTTTTCTTTTCAGCGGTGTTCCTGGTTTTGAATATGGTTGTTTCAATCAGCGACCACTTTGAAAATTACGTGGCAAAACCTGTGGCGCAAGGAATTGGCCTGTTTTTGGAGGTGCTTGTACAGGCTTTGCTTTTGGTGATTGCCATTGGCATTGCAGCGGCTATGTTGTTTGATTATGGAAGGGCGCAAAAAAGAACACAACGCGAAGTGCCGCAAACGACAAACCTAAACAACGTTCCGGGCCAACCGATACCTACCAAACCATCAAAGCAAGTATGGTTGGAAGCGAACAAAAGCGATGCTCAAAAACTGATATAGCCTAGTCATGCAAAAAAAGTACACAAACGAGGATATGGCCTCGCAAGAGGCTGCGATAGTGCTGAGCGTAGGCATGGGCCTAGTAATATGCTTGGCTAGCATCGTTGCGATTGACCACGGCCTAGCCTTCATAGCCTTGCCCCTTGGCGCTATTGGCCTAGCCTGTTTGGTTGCCAGTTGGGACGGTATCGGAAAGTGGATGCACCACCGTTACCTGGTTGCATCCTATAAAAAGCAAACCCGGGACCTGTTCGTTTTTTCCTACGGTGAAAGCGATGAACATGAAGACGACCCGACGGTGATCGAGCGTTGCCAATTTGCGCTTTATATGCTTGAGTTGGTTGAAAATCCGCACGAGGTTACCGTGTGGCATATCATGTTCCGGGATGCCTATGCCTTTGGGCACCATACCGGCACAAATGGTAAGGTTGTAAGAAGAACCCGCATAGCACGCGAAGGGTTGACGGTTCGCGAAACCCGTGAAGACTATTGGCAATTTTGCGAATCATTCAGGGCAGAGCGCGAACAGGAAGCACTGGAAAAACGCCGCGAAAGCGAAACGGCGGATGCGTGGGTAAACAAACATTGGTTTGGTCAAGAATGATTTTTCAATATGGAATTTATAATCACACAACACGCTCAAAGGCGGCTTAGGCAAAGGGGCATCGAGCCGCCATCAGGTGAACTTAATTTGCGACCCATCGGGAAAAAGACGCTCCGTGCAGTTCGTGAATCTTGCAAGTTTTCTGCCAAAAAAAAGGGCACGGTTTATTTCAAGCTAAACAAGTTCACAATCTACGTTTGCAAGCCTGTTGGCGTTGCCAAATACATCCTAATCACAGCCTTCAATATCAAAAAATGATGCCACTAGACTTTTTTCCAGAAGATGAAGACACCGCCCAGGGTGATTGGTATTTCAGGGTTATAATCATGCCGATAATTGTCGGAACAATCATAAGCCTTTTTGTTTATGCCGTCAAAAACAGCTAAAAAAACAAGTAAAAGGCCAAATCGCCGCGCCTCCGATTTCAAACTTTCCCCTGCGCACAAATCGCAGGATAGGCTTTTGGGCGAAACCAGCGGCTACCTGATGGGGGCTGTTTTGTACCCCCTGAAAAGCAAATGGGGCATTTCTGACAAAGAAAAGCTGAGACGTGCCCAGGTAGATAAGGATGTGAGCGGCCCGGTTTACACGGTATTCTCCAGGGAGATAATTTTTGGATGGACCTGTGAACAGTTGGTGCATTTCATCTATCATTTCCAAAATGCCCCGATGTCAAAGGGTACGGGCCGCACGGAGTGGTACTATAACCTAAATCCGGTTTTTGGAACCGCATTTCTTTGGTTCACCTACAATCATGGTCAATACTTTGAGGCTTTGACCGGATTTAAGCTGAGCATTTGGTACAACGCACTTGCCTACCTATGCCCATTTATTTGGATTGACGGTTTTCTGTGGTTGGTTTTGTTCCGATTGATTGGATGGGCTTTGGCCGCTTGCCTGCTTTTTGGAATTTATTATTTTTCTTCGCAGAGTTTTTGAAAGATATTATCTTTGTATCGCTCAATATTGAGCATTGATTGAAGTTCAAATGGTTGGCAGCGATTTAGGTTGCCGACCGTTTTTTAGAAACCCGGCATTTGCCGTTTACGATAAAGATTGTTTTCATTTGGTTTTATGGTATTTCGCCGCGCTCGCAGCAATGCAAGCGCGGTTTTTTTGTGCCTATAAAGTATTGAAAATAAACTGTTTGCGTTTGTGTAAAAAATAATATTGCACAAACATTTGGTTATTTGAATAACTAAATAATACCTTTGGGCATTCAATAAGAAGAGCGCAGCCGTCGCAAGATGCGAGCGTAAGCGGTAAGGAAATCCCCCGGCAACAAAAGCGAGGCCGGGGGTAAATTTTTCACAAATCAAAATTCAACAAAACAGGCAATGCAATATCACGACCTTATCAACGCAAAAGTTGTAACCGCCCCAAAAAGTGGCTTTGATGTTTCCCCAAAAGACCTACATACGTCCTTGTTCGACCACCAACGCGACATTGTTGTTTGGAACCTCGAAGGCGGGAGCCGGGCGGTTTTTGCCAGCTTCGGATTGGGAAAGACGCGTATCAATATCGAAACAAATCGCAAGATAATCGAGCGCGAAGGCGGAAAGGCGCTTTTCATTGCCCCGCTTGGAGTTCGTCAAGAATTTACCAAAAAGGATGGACCTGCGATGGGAGTTGAAATCGTGTACTGCAAAAACATGGAAGAGGTAGAAGCCGCACAAACGCCGTACATCATAACCAACTATGAACGGGTGCGCACGGGCGATATCGACCCCAACTTTTTTACCTGTGTTTCACTTGATGAAGCAAGTGTTTTGCGCTCCACCGGTTCGGATACTTTCGAGGTATTTATGACCCAATTCAAGAAGGTGAAATACAAGTTTGTCTACACCGCAACACCATCCCCAAACAGGTTTTTGGAACTGATAAACTATGCGCACTTCCTTGGTGTGATGGACCGTGGCCAGGCTTTGACGCGCTTTTTCAAGCGTGACAGCCAAAAGGCCGGAAACCTAAAAATCCACCCCCACAAAGAGCGCGAATTTTGGTTTTGGGTATGTAGCTGGGCAGTTATGATTTACCGCCCGTCCGACCTCGGTTACAGCGATGAAGGCTATGACCTGCCAGAAATGGAAGTTGTTTGGCACGAAATACCAGCCGACCACACAAAAGCATGGGACCAAGCCGATGAAAATGGCCAAAGATTTCTTTTGAAACACGAGGCGATGGGCATTATCGAAAGCGCAAAGGAAAAGCGGGAAACGATTGTGCCACGCCTTGAAAAAGCGCGTGAAATCCTTGAAAAGTACGAGTGCGGTTCAAATTGGCTGCTTTGGCACCACCTGGAAGGCGAAAGGGATGCAATTGAAAAGGCTTTCCCACAAAGCAAGTCCGTGTACGGCTCACTTGATTTGGAAGAGCGAGAAAACAGGATTATTGAGTTTTCGGATGGTAAAATCAAGATGCTCAACACCAAGCCGGAACTATCCGGATCCGGTTGCAACTTCCAACACTTTTGCCACCAAAACATCTTTTTGGGAATCAATTATGATTTCAACGACTTTATCCAGGCAATCCACCGAACACACCGCTTCCAACAGCCAAAAACGGTACAGGTCCACATTATCCACACAGAAAGCGAACGCTCTGTGGTTGCTGCAATGAAAGTCAAGTGGGCGCAACACCTAGAGCTTCAGGAAAATATGCGCTCGATTGTTTCTGAGCATGGATTGAATAACCTGCGCATGGTCACGGCACTACAGAGAACCGCGACGATTGAAAGGGTTGTTGCAAGCGGCAAGGATTGGGAATATGTGAACAACGATTGCACGTTGGAATGTCGGACGATGGAAGATGACAGCGTTGGCCTTGTCCTTACCTCAATCCCATTTTCAAACCATTACGAATACACGCCTAGCTATCTGGATTTTGGGCACACGAACAACGATAACCACTTCTTTGCCCAAATGGAATATTTGATACCTGAGTTGATGCGTATAACCATGCCGGGCCGTATTTGCGCGGTTCACGTAAAAGACCGAATTTTTTACGGCTCACAGACGGGCATTGGATTTTCAACCGTTAACCCATTCCACGCCAAAACCCTGTTTGCCTTTATGCAGCATGGGTGGGAATACATGGGCATGGCAGTGGTCCCAACGGACGTGGTTGCTGAGAATAACCAGACCTACCGCCTCACCTATGGCGAAATGGTCAAGGATGGCACAAAAATGGGATTTGGTAGCCCTGAATTTCTTTTGGTTTTCCGCAAACCGCAGTCTGATAAAGGCAAGGCTTATGCAGACGTTCCGGTGGTTCACGACCGAGAAAATTACAGCCTTGGACGCTGGCAAATCGATGCCGACGCTATTTGGAGAAGCAGCGGAAACCGTATGCTTGACATTGCAAGCCTGGTTAAAATGGCAAACTCAGAAAAAGGACTTTCAAAGGTTCGCAAAGAGTTTTCGGAGTTTTTCAACACTTGCGGCTATGACTACAAAAAGCACGTCGAAATAGCTGAGGCATTGGGCGAAGCAAACCGTTTGCCAAAGGTTTTTTCCCTTGTAACGCCACCACTTTCGGAAAGCCAAAAAGACTGGATTTGGGACGATATTTTGAGGATGCGGACCCTGAATATGAATCAGGCACTTCGCAAAAAAGAGCAACACGTTTGCCCGCTCCAGTTGGATTTGATTGAGCGAACGATTGAACGCTACACGAATCCGGGCGAACTTGTTTTCGACCCATTTGGCGGCATTGCGTCCGTTCCATACACAGCTGTTCGGATGGGCCGTAAAGGCAAGGGAAGCGAACTAAACCCAGATTACTGGAAAGACGGGTGCGCATATATGCGGCAAGCTGAGGCCGGAAAGAATGTGCCCACGCTTTTTGATTTTGTTTAAGGCCATGCGCGGGTGCCGGAAAGCAGGGTAATAGCCTACCTGCATCGGCTTGACAACCGACCGGCACCCAAGCATGGTGGAAATCGATTACACCACTTCCACCATGCTTTACACTTACCCTTCCACCATCAAAATGCAATTAAAATGCAAGCTGAAATAGAGAAACTAAAGCAAGCAATCCAGCTACTTCAAAGCATTTCACCTGTTGTTTCTCAAAAAATGAAGGAACTCGAAATCCAATATGAAGAAATGCCAACCCATAAAAAAGTGGGCGATGAAGGCAACGTGGTAGATCAACTAACCAAAGATGTGCATCTTGCACAAAAACTACTTTCGCAATCAATTTTTAATGCTCAAAGGCTAAAAACACGCCTTGAAATCATTGAATTAGGATAAGAACCAAGTTTTTAACATTCGGAGGTTAATGGGTGCGGGTGCTGCAAAGTGCCCGCACATTTAACCTCCATCAAATCAATCAATTTTCAACATGAAATTCAACACATTAATTTTCGCGCTGCTTTTCGCAGCAACCATCCAAGCTCAGGAATACACGGCCAACCAGGCGAGGGTGATTATCCT
>JAKQJQ010000404.1 GCA_029561105.1 Bacteroidota bacterium | reverse complement strand
AAATTGCGTCACATTGGCACCCAACAACGCATCGTTGAGTTTGCGAAAAGTCTTGCCTTTGTCATCGCTTCGCATAATAAAATATCCTTTGGCTTCCTTGTCTTTAGATGCTGTCCAGGCAAGTTGTATCTCGCTGCCCTTGCGGGTCACTTTAAACCCTAAAACTCCCGTTGGCGGCGTCATGTCCTTGACGTCTATTGCAAGTTCAGCAGACGGTTTGCCCTCGGTGCCCAAATAAGTAAGGCCTTTCACCACATACTTGTAGCTACCCGGATTGAGGTTCGTGTCGGCAAAACCAACGATAGCACCCTTGGCATCAAATTCGGGAAGGATAGCGTCCTCATTGACTTTTTGCCCGTTGCGGTACAAATTGTAGCCCACAAACTCTTCGTTGACTTTCCAGGAAAACTGCAGGTCTTGTTTGTCCTGTATGCCTTTGATTTCGGTCGGGGCCGATGCCAGATCGCCCAAACGGATGGCTTGCGAAACCGAGATTTCCTGTTGCCCGCCCGATTTTACAAGTTTGTACCGGTACTCTTTTCCTACCGAAACCTGAAGATCCTCAAAGTAAATCCCCATGTGAAAGGCCAGCTTGTTGTCAAAAATGGCGGCCATCGCAAGGGTATAATCAGAGAATGCCTGTTTGTTTGGCGTAGTTTCGGTCTGGCTGCGTTGCATTACGTATTGCTCGTAAGCCTCGTCGTTTGGAAACAAATTTTTTGCTGTCTTGAGTTCGGATTCCTTGATTACGGCCGACGGCACGATGGGTTTGTCATTGATTTTTGTCCAGTTGCCGCCGTTTTCCTGACGCAGGATATCAAACGAGCTGTTCGGGTCTGTTTTCTTCGACATCCATTTGAGCTCGATTTTCTGGCCCGATGCCGCGCTGAATATTTTATAGTCCTGCGCCGAAATCGTAACGGCAAACATCAGGAATAAAAAAGTTACTTTGATTTTCATTTTGCTGATTGTTAGAGTGAAATACTGAATCCGTCTTTAGAAGACCATTGGGCATAGAGCGTGAAATCGGGGATCCAACGGCTTACGTCGCAACGCACCGAGCCTTTGAACAATACCGGATCGGGCATAGAAACGGTCAGGTTGGCCGATGCACCACAGCTTCCGCCGATACAACCGATATATTTGACACAGCCTTTGCCATAAGCACGACCGCTGAAATTTGCGTTGCCGGTAGCCTGAAACGGGGAATAAGTCACATCAAGCGATGCCGACAAATCGGTGACCAGCTTACCTTTTGCCGACGCCACACCCAGGTTGAGTCCTTTCCAGCCCGAATCGTAGTGTTTGGCCAGCCCAAGCCCAAGGCTGTTCGTGTCAAGGTTGAACCACACGCCCGTCGACCAGCCGTTACCGCACAAAATCTCGGCGGTTATGGGCGCTTCGGGACGACCTACGTTGATGGAAAAATCGTCGGCACCAAAATGAAAATTGATGGCATCCTCATTGGCCTGTCCTTCGTTGAGGCAAACCAAATTCTTGACATTGCCCCAGATTTGTCCGTGTCCGTCGATGTATTTGTCTACCCAGTTCATCTGCCCGTTCATGCGCGCTTGCAGCAAACCGCTACTCTTGTCATTTTCGGCAATCGCATCGCCTTTGATGTAGTAGCTGATTCCGTCAAGGCTCCAGCCCTCAAATTGCGTGACGAGCGTTACTTTCCCATGGATGGTGCGGCCTTGGTCATACATCGTGCGTACATCAGCAACCGCTGCAATGCCCAAGCCTTTGTACTTGTCTGGCGTCATGCCCGTCATATTGCCCTGGTTGTCGTAATTTACGGCCATGTGGTAGTAGGCTTTGCCTCCGAATCCGCTGATCTCTACAAGTCCCGGAATTACAGGCACGCTCACGTAACCATTTTGGTAAAAATTGAAATACCAATAAGAAAAATGCCCGCCAATCTTAGGCTTCTTACCCAATATGAAAGACATCTCGAGCTTTTTGGCAGCCGGCTCCTTGGTTTCGTAGTAACCGCCAAGCTCAAAATAATCGCCCCAGGTCGGGTCGTTCTGCACGAGCTTGAATCCACCGCCGAATTTTTGCCCGCCGTCTTCATAAGCGCCTTGAATGGCTACCTTGTCGTCTGTAATTTCAACGCTGTTTTCTTCGAGTGCCACTTCTTGTTCTAAATCTTCGGGAGCCGGACCGCCGCCGAAATTCTTGGGAAGCTTAGGACTATTTGGTACAGATGGCACGTTGTTTCCGGGATTAACCGGCGAATACTCCTGCAACAACGGATTAGACGAAGTGGCACCTGGATCGGGTTTGGGTCCTTTAAAAATAAATCCCGCTTCTTTTTTACTCTTGGCTACGATTCCCGGTGCCATGGTAAGGTCTCCCGAGAATTTGATTTCGGTGTCGGTGACGATATTCTTACGGCTCAACGTGATCTTGTCGATATTGAAATCGAATTTGTAATAGGTGCTCAGGTATTTCGTGCCGGTACAAACCGAGGTTGCGTTGGGGTTTGAATTGCCATCGAAGGAAACCGCCCCACTCGATGAAATATGGATATCGCACATTGGCAACGATTTGGTCTCGACGCCTTTGCGGTCATTGTTAGAAATTTTGATGGTTGGAGCAATCACGATGGAAGTACTTTCAAGCCTGCCCGAAGAAAGCTTGAGGTAAATCTCACCGCCGGTTTTGCTCAGGTAATACTTTTTATCGTAATCGAATTCAACATAAACGTTCTGTATTTTTTCCTTGTCGATGTCAATGCCTACCGGTCGCCAATCGTTGATGAACGGTACATAAATGGCGCCTTTTACATACATCCAGATCATTTTGTTTTTGTTGAGATAGACATCACTTTTGTTGAGTTTTGCGGTAAAACCAGAAATGGTCGCGGTTGTTTTTGAATCGACCTCATTCTTGAGCAGCGTACAATATCCTTCTCCTTTATTGTAAACATTGGATAGGTTCACGTCTACCGTGCCGTTACCTGACGCACCTCCTTTTTGCGGCAGGATCAGCGAGACGCCAAACTTCTCAAAGTTGATTCCTTTGGGATATTTCTTGTATTTTTCATCCAAGGCGCCCGATCCCGACAAATGCACATACATTTCGCTTGCATTCGCCCAAACCGAACCGTCGGTATTGAGCCTGAATTTGACCGGCGATTCAAGTTTATGCGAAAAATTAAGATTGTGCTGGTTCTTAAAATTCAGGTAGAGATTGCCTTTTCCTTCGTAACCCAACGCCGCGCCATTGGGAACCGTCACCACGCCCGAAAGCAGCAAGTCAGATTTTAATCCCTTAAGGGTCATTTGCATGTCGCTTGGGCCTTTGCCAAACTCGACTTCGATGGTTCCGTTGCCTTGTTTGTACATCTTTTTGTCGGACGTAAGGTTCACCGTTCCGTCGAATTTATCGGCATAAGTCATCTTGATTTTTGTTTCGGCCGATTCGAATTCATACAAATTGTTCGAGCCGCC
>JAKQJQ010000396.1 GCA_029561105.1 Bacteroidota bacterium | reverse complement strand
CCGAAAGCGGACGCATTTCCCTTGCATGGATCGCAAATACAGAGAAAGACCTGGCCGGATATCGTATCTATCGTGGGCTCGTCGACGATGACGAAAACAACATGCTGCTTTTGAACGTGACGCCGCAAACCGCTACGACTTATGTGGATACATTCCCTAAACACGCAAAAACCAAATTCATTTATAAGGTTTCGGCTTTAGATAAGGCGTTCAACGAAAGTCCTAAAGCCGTATCCTGGCTTTCTTTACCCGATATTGTCCCACCTGTTGCGCCTGTTTTGAATGTTGCGACAATCAAAGGTAGTGAGGTGGAGCTCCAATGGGGCGAGGTAGTTTCGGATGCCATTTTGGGTTACGATGTGTACCGTGTCTTTGGCGAAAAAAGGGAAAAACTCACCCAGATTCCAACGATAGCAAATACCTTTACCGACAAGACCCTCACGCAAAAAGGACTTTACGAATACTATGTGCAGGCCATTGATTCGGCTAAGCTCGAGTCAAGACCCTCAAACAAATTGTACGTGAACACCTCTCAGGACAAGGAAATTCAGTTTGTAAAGTTGGCGCTTACACAAGACGCAAAGACCAAAAAGGTACAAGTCGAACTGCTCGGCGTGATGCCTGATGAGGTACAGCTTGCGCGTTTGTTCCGCAAGGACGGCGATACGGGGTTCAAGGTCTTGCCTTACCAATTTAGTGCGCAGCCAACGATTGATGAAACTTCAGAACCCGGAAATATCTATGAGTATTATGTAGAGATTACCGATCGCGGTGACCGCAGCATCCAATCGGAAACGGTTGTTTTCAATAATCCTTAAATTTTTGCCAACTCTTATACTCATATAGCCAAAAGTGATTTTTAATTAACAGCTATTTTAAATTTTATTGCCTAATTTTGTCTCTTAAAACCAAAAGAAAATATTGATATGGCACAAGCAATAACAGATGCGACTTTTGAAGAGCTCGTATTGAAATCAGACAAACCGGTAATGGTAGATTTTTGGGCAGCATGGTGCGGACCTTGTAGAATGGTAGGTCCAATCATCGACGAAATCAGCAACGAATATGAAGGAAAAGCAGTCGTTGGTAAAGTCGATGTAGACGCCAACCAGGAATTCGCCGCCAAATATGGTGTAAGGAACATCCCTACAGTGCTCGTTTTCAAAAACGGCGAAGTAGTAGGTAGACAAGTAGGCGTTGCGCCCAAAAAGACTTATGCAGATAGTCTGGACGCATTGTTGTAATCGAAAGTTTACTGTAAATAGGAGAAAGCCCAACGAAAGTTGGGCTTTTTTTTATGCGAACGACAAAGTGAAAATGGTGCCTCTTTCAGGTTGCGTATCTACAGCAATTTGGCAGCCGATTGCTTTGGCCAGGTCGCGGATCAAATGCAAGCCAAGCCCTGTCTGTATGCCGACAACTTCTTTTTCGTCATACAAAGCCCTGAATTTTTCCTGCGTTCCGCCTGGACCGTTGTCTGCGACCGAAATGTAAGAAATACCATTTTTAGAAAAAGCTTTCACCTCCACAGTAGGGTTTTGCGTGTCGCGCAGTGCTTTTACGGCATTGCCAATAAGGTTTCTAAGGATTGTCTTTAGGAAATGCTCATCGGTAAATAAAATGATCGCTTCATGGTTCTCAAAGTCAAGCGCAACGTCGGCAGAGGCAAAATGTTTTTCCAGGTCGTTAAAGACACCCGATACAGGAATCTTTGCGGGTTGCGGCTTAAAGTTCTCCATCTGTCCTTTGCTCCACAGCAGTAAATCCTCCATGGTGTCGAGCAGGTTTTCGGCCGAGGTGATGGTTTTGGTTTCCATGCGTTTTTTACCCTCTTCGTCGAGCAGTTCGGGGCTTTCTTTCTGCAGATGCAAAAAGCTGATCAGGCGGGAAACCGGACTGCGCAAATCGTGATTGAGAATCGAGAAGAAACGCAATTTTACCTTATTGGCCTGGTCGAGTTCGTCATTTAAGAGCTGTAGTTTTTGGTTGGCTTTCTTTCGGCTGCGGCTTTGCAACAATACCAGTCCGGCAATGATGAGCAAAAATCCGATGCCCGTGATGTATAACCACCGTTGTCTCTCGTTAGATTCTAAAGTAATCTTGTTGAGTTTGATTTGCTTGTCGCGGAGTTCAATTTCGCGCTTGTCCTCGAGATTCTTAACCGTTTCCTTAGTGTCCTCGTTGTAAATCGAGTCTTTGTATTTGATTGAAAGTTGGCCCAGCTCGAACGCCTGTTTGTAGTTGCCAAGCAACTCATAGGCAAGGGCAAGTTGCTCATAATTGGCGTAAATATCCTTGAGGCTTTGCTGTCCTTTCTGGATGTCGCTCGACGTATTGAAATTGGCAATCGCACGTTCAAGCAACAACTTTTTACGGTTGGCGTATTGCGGTAGTTTCGCCATGGCAAGCTGCGTATCTCCCAGCACCGCCGAGGCATAGGCAATATTGCGCAAGTCATTGGCTTTCCTGCTCAACACCAACGATTCCTCGATATAAGTAATGGCATCATCGTATTTTTTTTGCTGGAAATAAATCTCGCCAATAGCAGTGTAGCTCATTGCCTCGCTCGCCACATCGCCCAGTTCGATGCTGATTTTTGCCGCCTTTTCGTAATTCTCAATCGCTTCGGGAAGTTTTCCCATAGACGAATACACGTTGCCGATGTTGCCGTAACAATAAGCTTCTCCGGTTTTTCTCCCCAGTTTTTTATTCCATTGTAATGACTTGAAATAATATTCGAGCGCTTTGGGATAATTGGCCATGTCGTAATAAATGATCCCGATGTTCATGGCAATACCCACAGCGAGTAAATCGTTATGCGAATCCTCGGCCAGTTTCAGCGCCATCAAGTCATATTTCATGGCGTTTTTGTAGTCGCCTTTATAGGTATAGACCAATCCCATACCCATGTAAAGGTTGGTCCTGAGTCTCGGCGTTTTGGCAATCCTGAGTGCCTTGTCGTAGTATTCGAGCGCCTTTTCATTCGAGTCAACGCTGTAATTGTAGCCAATCATCCGATAGGATTCGGCAATCCCTTCGCTGTATTTGATTTTTTTAGACAATTCGAGCGCCCGATTGGCGTACTTCATGCCCAGTTTTGGATCTACGGGTTGGTAGCGGTAAGAAACCGTATTGAGTCGCAACACTTTAGCGGTGTCGGGCAGTGTGGGCAGCACACGCAAGAGCGAATCGATGCTTCTGAGTCTCTTGTCTTCTTGTTGGGCATTAGCGCAAATAACCAACAGCAGCGCGGCAATCAGGAGGGTTTTTCTAAAAAACATAGTTGCAGTTTGGATAGCCTAATATACAAATTTCAGTTAATCAGACAGATTGCCGATTAAAATAATAAAAATGCACCCCTTTGGATTGTTCGCTTCGACGGTCACATTGGCGCCGAGCAGTGCGGCCATTTCTTTGATAAGTGTTAGCCCAAGTCCCGATTGTGAGCTGTTGATGCTCGCCAAGTCGGATTCAAAAATCGCTTTTAAAGGTTCGGGCAAACCATCACCCTGGTCGGCAATCGAAATTGATACCGCATTGTTTGAGGCAACGCCCGAAATGGCGATTGAGGTGTTTTTTGGTGCATATTTGATCGCATTCTGCAATAAATTCCGAAGGATAATGGTAAGGATATTCCGGTCTGTTTTCACCGTGATTTCGCGATTGACTTCTAGTGAAATTGACAAGGGTTGCCGGTCGAGTTGCGTTTGCATGAGTTCGATAATGCTTTCCAGACATTGCCTGATATAGACCTTTTCGGGCGTAACAGAAAATTGCTGCATTTGCGATTTCGACCAGACCAGCAAATCTTCCATAGTTTCCAGAACTGAGTTTGCCGCGATGCTGATCCGCTCGTTGTGCCTTTGTTTGTCGGCCTCGCTAAAGATTTCGGGTTGGGTTTTCTGCAAATCCAAAAACTGGTAAATGTGGCTGATTGGGCTGCGCAGATCGTGGCTGATGATGCTAAACAGTTTCGATTTGGTGTTATTGGCATTTTCGAGTTTGGCGTTGAGCAGACCCATCTCAAGGTTTTTTTGCTCAAGGACAAGGCTGCTTTTTTGCTTGTTGCAGTAGATGACCACCAGCGAGGCGACCACCAAAATCAAAAGGACCAGTCCGATGATCAAGAAAATTCGTTGCCTTGCGGCATTCTCGATCTCAAGGTTCTTGATGGTATTTTCTGCCGAAAGCATATCAATCTCGGCTTGTTTTCTCTTATTCTGGAATTGTGCCTCCATTTTGGCGAGGTTGTCCTTGGCT
The DNA here is from genome assembly GCA_029561105.1 of Bacteroidota bacterium. Classification (GTDB taxonomy): domain Bacteria; phylum Bacteroidota; class Bacteroidia; order Flavobacteriales; family Flavobacteriaceae; genus Flavobacterium. The sequence goes on along the minus strand of JAKQJQ010000396.1, from coordinate 7,034 downwards.
TTTTCTGTGAGCAGGTTGTCCTGCAAATTCGAGTAGGTGTTGAAATGCTGGTAGGCGAGCTGCCAGTTGCCGATCGCTGCGTAGGCTTCAGACATGGATTTTTGCAGTTCGCTGTAATCTTTGGGCGAATCTTCGCGCATGATGGGTTCGGCTTTCTTCAAATAATCGAGGGCTTTGGCATATTGTTTTTGACCTAAGTAAATTTTTGCGTAACTGTGGTTGGTCTTGGCCAGCTGAAATTGGTCGCTATATCTGGAAAGCTTTGCCGCGTGATTCGTGTAGTCCAGCGCCTTGGCAAAGTCGTTGCGTTTGAGATAATAATGGGCAAAGTCCAGGTCGCTCACCACAAATACAGACCAAGAGCTGCTTTGGGCGCCCTTGTTGAGAAAAGCAAGCAATCGGTTGTAGTATTCTTTGGCTTTTTCGGGTTTTTCAAGTAACAGGAAAGTCGCGGTAAAATCGCGGTAAATCGTAGCGATTCCGTCCTGATAATCCATGATGTAGTGGTTGCTTTCGTTGAGGTATTCGAGGCTTTTCTGCGGATTCTTTAACTCGAGGTACAATTCGGCCACATTGATCAAGGAAACTCCAAAGTTGATAGAATCGTTATGGTCGCCACTTGGCAGGTTCATGCGTCGCACCCGGATTGACGCCAGTTGGTACTGCAGCCCTTTCTCATACTCACCCTTATTGGTATAGTATGTAGAAATGTCGTCGTTGATTTGGCCTTTGCGGCGCTCATCCTTGATTGTATCGGCGCGTCGTTGTAGCTCGAGCAGTACTTTTTCTTTTTTCTGGCTGTTGCCGAAGGTGTTGTAAGCGTTGATGAGTTGCAGCAAAGCCTGTTCGATCCGGCGGTTGTTTTTAGAGAGCCGCGCCCATTTCTCAGCGCGTTCCAAGTAAAAGACTGCGCTGTCGGTTTGGGTGCCGTAATCAAAGGTAATACCGATGTAGAAATTGTATACCGACAGGTAACCGGGTTCGCTTTTGGGCACCATCCGAAGCCCTTTGCGTGCTACTTTTCGGAGTCCTTTATAGTCTTCAACATATAGGTATTCATCGCAGTATTTGGCCCAGGCCTGTAGTTTTTGGGTGGTTGATTTGTATTTTGAAAGATCGGGTGCGGGCCGAATTTGGGCGGTGGCCGAAAAAGCAAACAACAAAAGCAGCAAGCAATACAATCGGCGCATATCTTGAGATTGGTTTAAAGCAAGGCGTTGAGGTTGGTCTTGTAACTGCGGCCCACGGGAATGGTGACATCGTTATGGAGCAATACTTCGTGGGTCAGTATTTTTTTGATGAATTGCTTCTGGACGGCGTAACTGCGGTGCACGCGGACAAATGAATTGAAATTGCTTTCCTTGAGCAACAAACCAAGACTCGATAACACGCAATGTCTTTTGTGCGAAGTCACAATTTTGGTATAGTCTTTCAACGCCTCCAAATACAGGATGTCGTGCAATTTGACTTTGGTTTGTTCGTGTCCTTCTTTGATGTAGATGGTGTCCCCGCCAATGGTGGCCTCAAACAATTCGGCCTTACGCCTCAAATCCATATAATCTTCTATGCGGGTAAGGGCTTGAGAAAAGCGGTCGAGTTTTAGGGGTTTGACGATGAAGTCAAGGGTATCTAGCGCGAAGGTCTCGGCGGCATGCTCGGGATGCGCAGAAATGAAGATGCAAACCGGAACTTTCGCGGCCATTTTCCTGAATTCGATGCCATTGATCTGCGGCATGTCAATGTCTAGAAACAAAACCTGGACATGCTCTTTTTCGAGAATCGGAAGCGCCTCTAATGCGTCGGTAAAAACACCGAGAATGTTCAGGATTGGAAATTTCTTGGCAAACGAAACTACGGTAAGCCGGTCTATTTCGTCGTCGTCAATAATGATACAGTTGAAAGGTCCCATATTGTTTTCGAGGCTTTCCCAAATGTATTAAAAATTACCAAAACAATGCGTTGGTCTATTTAAAATGTTGTTGGTCTATTGGTGGTTTTTTAGGAAGTTTTTCCGGGCAAACTTTGGCACATCAAATTAAAAAAAAACTAAAAATGACAAGAAAACTTATTTTGGCAGCTTTGATAATCGGGATGTTTACCGGCTGCAGCAAAGACGACGACAACAACAACCCGTCGCCTTATGTGGCACCGCAAGGCGTGGCAAACATTACACTTACCACCACAGATGGCGAGGAGTTTAAACTCAATGGGCCTTGTGGTTGGGCTTATGCCGCCGGAGTGGGCTACATTGGGGCTAATCAGCAAAATGACAACCTCAAGACCTTCTCGGTAGATACCAATCTCACGGCTTTGCCTACTACGACTACCACTTATACCATAACAGACGATGTGCTAGACGAAGCGCCCAACAAAATCACCATGCACTTGGTGAAGTTCAATGGAGGCAGCAGCTTCACATCGTTTGACGGATTCGTGGGTTCGGGCACACTCACCCTGGTAGTAGCGGGCAATAAAGTAACGGCCGATCTTTCAGGGATTGAACTCGTTGCCGATGAAAGCAACCCATCACCCTACACTCAGGACGGTATGCTCTCTGGAACCCTTACCTTCTACAAATAATGAAAGCGCGCCTGATATTAGTGGGACTCGTAGTGGCTTTCACTTCGTGCCAACAAAAAGCCAACGCGCCGCAAGCTATTGCTGTGGCTGCTGCCAACACAGTTGTCGCTGACCACCAAGCGGCCAAGGAAGGACACGGTAAGATTACCCTTAAAGCCGGATCAAAAACCTGGACTGTAGACGGAAAATGCGGTAGTGTCACCAATACCGGCGCATTAATCGTTGCGGTCCAGGACAAGGACATCGCAGCGAAAGTCTTTACGGTCAGCTTCAACACGCTCAACTATCCGCAAGCCGGGAAGGCCTACACCATAAAAAAGAGCGATTATATGTCGGAGGGCAAAAAGCCTGAAACCGACATTTACGTGGCCTTCTCGCAGATTACAGAAAAAGAACAAGCCGACTGGAGCTCTGACGACGCTTCGGGAACGCTGCAATTCACAACCAACGGAAATGAAATCAAGTGCAAATTCTCGGGCATTAAACTAGAGCCCAGCGCGGTGTATAATAAAGGCGAAAACAATAGCGTGGGCATAGCATCGGGCGAGATGACATTCTACAAAAACTAAATCCTAAAAAATCAAAGATTATGAAATCCATTAGATTATCTGCAATAGCAATCATCGCACTACTCACCTTTTCGTGCAGCAGCGACGATGAAGACAAACCAACATTGCCACAAGCCAAAATGGTCAAAAAAGAAGTCAGCGTGCAAAGCGGTGGCGCCACCAGCACAACGACTTTCGGTTACGACGCGTTTGGTCGACTGCTTACTAAAACCACAACCGATGAGGCCATTACGTATTCGAGGAATTCGGTGGGTAAAATCATTCAGGCGGTCATTGTAAATTCGGGTACCGACCGTATCGTCACCTATACTTACGACGCTTCGGGCAGGATTTCGGAAATGCAAAAAAAGGCAGGCAGTACAGTCGAGGAAAGGAGAACGTACAATTATTATATCGACCGCATCGTTGAAAAATATTACAATATTGACGGCGCTAATGTTTGGGATTACATCCATTATTACACCGCTGATAAGAAAAACATCGATCGCGTACTTAGGAATTACGGCGAAACTGGAGTACAGTTTTCGCTGACCACTTACACTTATGACAGCAAAATCGGATTGGATAAGGTTGCGCCGTATTCGGATATGCCAAAACCTTTTTACAACGCCAACAATCCCGAGCACTTTTCATTGAGAAACCAATTCGATACAGAAGTATCATCGGGAAATTACCTATATACTTATGATGCGCTTGGCTATCCGGTTACTATGACCGATGCCAGCGGGACCGTTTTCACGTATACTTATTAGGTTACAATGAATTAGTACCGTTTTAGTTTTTTTGGTCGAAGGGGTTTGTCGCAAGGCAAACCTTTTCTGTTTGCAATCCGACCCGCAATTTTTACTGTTTTTTTATGTTAATAAAAGGCATAAGCCCTTATAAATGCTGCGTTTCTGTGAAAGCCATAACATTAACTTCAAATTTCTAAAAACCTCTTTTGTTTCTTTGTCCGGTATCCAGGAAGGATATGACCAAATAAAATTAACCTATTAAAAAGAGTAATTATGAAAACTTTGAAATTAAAATTAGTACTTGTTTTATGTGTGGCTGCCGTAGCGTTTTCGTGCGATAAAGACGATGACAATCCAACCGTTCCGGTGTATCAAGCCGAAAGCCCGTTGCAAGGCTACCTGACCGCTACTGGGTTTAGCGAAAGCGAAGAAGCCGTTATCGATGGCAGCAGTTCAGAATACGGATACCGTTTCAGGCCAACCGTGACAGGAGCCATCACCACCCTTTCTGTAAGGATTCCTGATGTGAACAACAACCTTAGGGTAACCATTTGGGATGTGGCTACACAAGAGCCAATCAAGACAGAAACCTTTAATATTACTTCATCGGGCGTCGCTGTAGTAAAATCTATCGCACCATTGCCACTCCAGAAAGACAAGGAGTATTTGATCTCGATCAATACCGCAGACTACTATGTGCACGAAAGAAACAACGGATCGAGTGCCGTGTATCCGGTTTCTGTAGGGAACATTCAAATTACCGGTTATGCGTATGCCAGCGGGTTGTTGCAGGAATTCCCTGGCACTACAGCCACCGATATTTACTCGGGCGACGTGAACTTTACCTTTTTGAGAACATTTTAATTGCTCCTACTTTTTTGCTTTTAAAGCCCGGCTTGTCGTCGGGCTTTTTTTATGAAAAAGACAGGGTGAAAGTGGTGCCTTTTCCGGGAACGCTTGCTACCGCAATGACGCAACCGATGGCCTGCGCCAGATCCCTGATTAAATGCAACCCAAGTCCCGACCGAATATTGCCCACCTCGCCCGGGTCAAACAAGGCTTTGAATTGTTCTTCGTTGCTGCCCGCGCCGTTGTCTGTAACCGACAGTTGCACCAAACCGTTCTCGCACCAGGCTTTCCAGTTGATTTTGGGTTCGGGCATTTCTGACACAGCGGCAATTGCATTGGCCGTAAGGTTGCGCAAGATGGTCTTTAGGTAGTCCTCATCGGTGTGGAGCATCAGGTTTTCGTGCGCGCAATCAAAGCTGAATTGTACGTCCTGCACCGTAGAAAAGTGATGCTGCATATAGTCAAAAAGTGAGGTTACGTTGATTTCCTTGGGTTGCGGCTCAAAATTTTCCATTTGGTTTTTGGTCCACAACAAGATGTCTTCCATAGAACCCAAAAGGTCTTTTGCCGAGGCAATCGTCGCGTCCTCAATACGCCTTTTGGTGACGGCATCAAGCAATTCGGGACTTTCCTTTTGCAGTTGGATGAAGTGGATAAAACTATTGACCGGTCCGCGCAAATCGTGGTTCAATATGCCCAGCAACCGTGTCTTGACCCGGTTGGCCTTTTCCAGGCTTTCGTTCATGCGGTTGAGTTTTTGTTGACTTTGCGGTTTTGGTTTGGACGAAGGCAGGGAATTCGGCGAATATTTTATCGAAACCGATTCGGGTTTTGGTGACGTATGAGGAGTAGTTTTTAGCGCTCATTGCAGCGATCGACAGCCGTCTTTTTTTACGATCTTCGTGAAGACCAGAGGCTAAAACGGAATCTTCGGGGCTGGATGCTACACCGCGTTAGGGATTGAAGCGGTATCCTTTTGCTGCGAGCGCGCGAGCGCAAAAGATACAAGCGGAAAGCCCGGCCGCGAACTGGTCTGGATTGAAGACCAAAACCACAATCGCGGCAACGCCCAAAAAATCAACCAATAATTAACAAATAATGCATCTTAATTATGGGATTGTGGATTATATTTGGGACATGGAGATTGAATCGCAATTAGAAAAAATATCGAGTTTCCAGCATCTGGAATTGCTCGCCAACCAAGTGGTGGAGGGTTTTATATCGGGCATGCACAAGAGCCCGTTTCATGGGTTTTCGGCCGAGTTTGCCGAGCATAAGGTTTACAACTCCGGAGAAAGTACCAAACACATCGACTGGAAATTGTTTGCCAAAACCGATCGTTTGTACACCAAGCGTTACGAGGAAGAAACCAATTTGCGCTGCCATTTGATTGTAGACAATTCGTCGTCTATGCATTACCCGAAGCTGCAATCGGGGCAACCGTTTTATGAAAGTAAGATTGGTTTTTCGGTATTGGCCTCGGCGGTGTTGATGAATTTGCTAAAAAAACAGCGCGATGCTGTGGGTTTGAGTATTTTCTCGGATGCTTATGAATATTATGCGCCCGAGAAAGGCAGCGACCGGCACCACCGGATGTTGCTCAATCATTTAGAGCAGTTGCTGCACCAACCCAAAGTGGCCAAGGGAACCGACACTGTAAAATTGCTGCACCAGATTGCCGAGAAGATGCACCGCCGCTCGATGATCATCATTTTTACCGATATGTTCCAGACCCAAACCGGCGAGGAAGCGCTCTTTAATGCCTTACAGCATCTCAAACACGATAAGCACAAGGTGGTTTTGTTTCATGTCATTGATGATAAAACCGAGGTTGCTTTTGATTTTGACAATGCGCCGCGCAAGTTCATCGATATGGAAACCGGTGATGAGGTGAATATTTTTGCCGAGAATGTAAAGGAAGCGTATGAAAAACAGGTGCAGGCCTATTTCAAGAGGCTTGAGTTGACGTGCATGCAGAACCGGATTAAATACGTTCCGGTAAGTGTGGGTGCGAGTTTTGAAAAAATCCTGACCACTTACCTGGTTGAGAAACAATCGTTTGGTTGATTGCCAAATAATAATGAAAATATTTTTGCAACAAACGCTTGCAGGTTTGAAAATCTGTAGTATATTTGCAACCGCAATAAAGCAGAGGTTTGGTAGTTCAGTTGGTTAGAATACATGCCTGTCACGCATGGGGTCGCGGGTTCGAGTCCCGTCCAGACCGCTAAATTGGGAGAAGCACTTTGGAAACAAAGTGCTTTTTTGCCCAAAAAAGTATCCTCGAAATGCGGTTCTTTTT
>JAKQJQ010000393.1 GCA_029561105.1 Bacteroidota bacterium | reverse complement strand
TAGTTAATTTGTGGTTAATATGAACTACCAGCATCAAGTCATCCTCTCCATCGGAAGCAACCAGGGCAATCGTTTGCAGCATATTGAATCGGCAATTGCTTCCATTCACCAAGAAGTTGGGACCGTTGTAAAAGTGTCCAGGTTATACGAAACGCCTTCCTGGGGATTTGAGAGTGAGGCGTTCTACAATTGCGCGCTGGTCATGCACACCCAGCGAAGCGCGCATGAAGTACTTGAAAAAGTGCTTGGGGTAGAACAAAAGCTGGGGAGGATTCGTTCGGAAATCCAAGGATACCAGTCGCGGGTGATTGATATTGATGTCATCGCTTTTGACGAAGAAATCATCCTTTCGGATGAGCTGAAGGTACCGCATCCGGCGATGCAGGAACGCATGTTTGTTTTGGTGCCGATGCGCGATCTGAACCTTGATTGGAAGCATCCGATCCTACAGAAATATCTGCCCGAACTGCTGCGCGCCTCAGAAGACAAGAGCAATTGCAAAGTGATTCAGAAACTCGATGCACCGCTGGCCAAAATGCACTTAGAGCAGTTCAACTACATCGCCATAGAAGGCAATATTGGCGCCGGTAAAACGACATTGACCACGAAGATTGCCGAGGATTTCAATGCCAAGACTGTCTTGGAGCGTTTTGCCGACAACCCTTTTTTGCCCAAATTTTACGAAGATCAGGCGCGGTATGCTTTTCCGCTCGAGATGTCTTTCCTTGCTGATCGTTACCAACAGATCGCCGACGACTTGGCGCAATTTGATTTGTTCAAGGATTTCATCATCGCCGACTACCACATTTTCAAATCGTTGATTTTTGCCAAAGTCACGCTCACCGAAGACGAATACCGGCTGTACCGCAAGTTGTTCGAGATCATTTACAAAGAGATGCCCAAGCCCGATTTGTATGTGTACCTGTACCAGAATACCGATCGGTTACTTGAGAACATTAGAAACCGCGGCAGGAGTTATGAACAGGAAATACCCGCCGATTACCTCGATAAAATCAATAGGGGATATCTGGATTACATCAAGTCGCAAACCGATTTAAACATCCTGATTATCGATGTTTCTGATCGCGATTTTGTAAAGAACCAAGAAGATTATGTGTTCATTTTAGAGCAAATCCAACAAAAAGTCGCGACCTAGAATTTCATCTTC
>JAKQJQ010000378.1 GCA_029561105.1 Bacteroidota bacterium | reverse complement strand
TGGTCGCTCACCGGAAATAACGTGAATGCCGCAACCAACTTTTTAGGATCTACCAATAACGCCGATGTGATGTTTAAAAGAAACAATACCCACGCAGGTTCTATTGCTCAATTCAATACGTCACTAGGCACCAATTCACTGCTATCATTGACCTCCGGGACACAAAATGTAGCCATCGGAACCAATGCCTTAGACTCCAATATTATAAGTGGTGGAAACACTGCCGTTGGATACGATGCTTTGCAAGCTACAACGGGCGACTACAACACCGCATTCGGAAACTCTTCGCTTTTTAGCCTGCTTGCCGGTACAAGCAATTGTGCCTTTGGATATAATGCCTTAACCGGGTTAACATCCGGGGTTAACAATATCGGAATCGGCACCAATGCAGTAGTACCATCATCCACAGGAAGCAACCAAATGAGACTCGGCAACACCGCTATAACCTATGCCGGAACTCAAGTAGCCTGGACCATAACATCCGATCGCCGTTGGAAAGACAACATTCAATCCTCTAATTTAGGTTTGGACTTTATAAGCCAACTCCGTCCTGTTTCGTATAGCCGCAAAAACGACGACTCCAAAAAAACAGAATATGGTTTTATAGCCCAGGAATTAGAGGCAACCTTAACCCAGTTTGGCGCAACCAACAACGGCATCATCTCTAAAGGCGATGACGGAATGTATGGCGTGAGATACAACGACTTACTAGCGCCAATGGTCAAAGCAATTCAGGAATTAAAAGTAGAAAATGAGCAATTAAAACAACAAAACGATATGCTGCTTATTCGACTCAAAGCGCTTGAAGAAAAATTCAAGTAGCCCATCCTATTTGAAATCATTGCTTTTATTTTGGGCGTGCCCCTGCGGGTCAGGCTGTCTGCGGTGCGCGGCACCTTGCTCCCATCCTTCACGCGCCCACCGGCAATAACGGTATCCATTTGGAGGTTTGGCCGGTTATTTATTACCTTTCCCAAAAAACTACCTTGAGACTTTTCGCTTCCTTACTGTTCTTGCTCTTATTGGGTAACACCCTGGCGCAGGAACACACCGCTTCGCCGCAAGTATCCACCTTTACCGTCGACGCACCGCAACTGCAGGCCGTCAAAAAAATCTGGCTGTATTTGCCCAAAGGCTACGCGGCATCCACTAAAAAGTACCCGGTGATTTACATGCACGACGCGCAGAATCTCTTCGATGCCAAAACCTCCTACGTGGGCGAATGGAACGTCGATGAAAAACTCGATAGCTTACACGCACAAGTAATCGTCGTAGGCATTGAACACGGCGGCGAGAAACGCATTGACGAGCTCACGCCTTACAAAAATGCCAAATACGGTGGCGGCCAAGCCGATGCGTATCTCGACTTTATCGTCAAAACTTTAAAACCCGAAATCGATCGCAAGTACAGGACAAAATCCAACGCCAAAAATACCACCATCTGGGGCAGCTCGCTCGGCGGACTGGTGTCGTTCTACGCGCTTTTAAAATACCCAGAAACTTTTGGGAAAGCCGGGGTGTTCTCACCCGCATTCTGGTTCAACCGCCAGGAAATTGTAGCGCTTACCCAAAATCAAAACCAACTCAAATCTAAAATTTATTTCCTATGCGGTGACAGCGAAGGCGACGCGGATATGATCACCGACCTCGACAAAATCGAGCAAATCGTCAACACCAAGCGCTGCGCCTGCAAAATGCGCAACAAAAAAGTTATCGTCAAAGGCGGCAAACACAATGAAAAAACGTGGCGCGATGGTTTTGTAAATGCGTATCTTTGGCTGAATTAAGGTGCAAGGCTCAGGGTGCCAGGTTTAAGGCAAACCGCGTCCTGCTTAATTTCCCTGTACCCTGAACCTTTAAACCCTGAAACCCTATGAACAACAACGACATATTCAAAAAACTCCGCGTGGCGCTCATGCTACGCGACGACCAAATAGTAGACATTCTGCAACTCGTAGACTTCAGGATGTCGAAGGGCGAAATCGGGAATATTTTTCGCAACCAGGACCATCCCAATTATATGGAATGTGGCGACCAGGTTTTGCGCAATTTTCTCAACGGGCTCGTGATCCATTTGCGCGGCACCAAAGAAGATCCCAAAAACCCGAATGAAGTTTTGGCCAAACACAAGGCAGAGATTCCGGCAAAAGCAGAAAGATTTCCAAAAGACATCAACTCCAAGAATGGCCCTGTAAACGCGAGTAAGCCCAAAGCCGATTTCAAGAAAAAGCCCGCTTCCAACGCAAAGTCACGCGACAAAAAGCCGGCTAAAATACAAGTGGTAGAAAAGGTACAATTCAAGAATGGCAAGAATAAAAAATCCTGACAGGCTCCTGTATTTACGTTGGGATAGCATATTTCAGCGTTAAAGGAACAGTTAGCATAAAAAAAATCCCGAGTAATTCGGGATTTTTTATAATCTATAAAAATTGCTTTTTTTAATTTAAAGCAGCCTTGACCTGATCGGCAGCTTCCTGGAATTCTACGGCCGACAAAATCGGCATGCCCGAATTGTCAATCATTTCCTTGGCCAACTCGGCATTGGTGCCCTGCAAACGAACGATAATCGGCACCTTGATGCTGTCGCCCATATTCTTGTAAGCATCGATAACTCCTTGCGCCACACGGTCGCAACGTACGATTCCACCAAAAATATTGATTAGGATCGCCTTTACATTCGGGTCTTTTAAAATGATGCGGAAAGCCAGCTCCACACGTTTGGCGTCGGCTGTTCCTCCAACGTCCAAAAAGTTGGCAGGCTCGTAACCCGCATATTTGATCAAATCCATAGTCGCCATGGCGAGTCCGGCACCGTTTACCATACAACCAACGGTTCCGTCAAGGTCAACATAGTTCAAACCAGCAGCTTTTGCTTCTACTTCGATTGGGTTTTCCTCGCGAACATCGCGCATGTCGGCGTACTTCGGGTGGCGGTACAAAGCGTTGTCGTCGAGATTCACTTTGGCATCCACAGCGATGATTTTATTATCTGAAGTCTTGAGCACCGGATTGATCTCAAACATCGTCGCATCGCAGCCAATGTAAGCATTGTACAAAGCCGGAACGAACTGTGTCATTTCCTTAAATGCAGCGCCAGACAAACCAAGGTTGAACGCGATTCTTCTCGCCTGGAAACCTTGCAAGCCAACGGCAGGATCTATTTCTTCGGTGAAAATCAAATGTGGGGTGTGTTCGGCTACTTCTTCAATGTCCATTCCGCCTTCGGTAGAATACATAATCATGTTACGGCCTTTGCCACGGTTGAGCAATACCGACATGTAGAACTCAGAAGTTTCGCTTTCACCAGGATAATACACGTCTTCGGCCACGAGTACCTTGTGCACTTTTTTACCTTCGGCAGACGTTTGCGGCGTGATCAATTGCATACCAATAATCTGCTCGGCGAGTTCTTCTACCTGTTGCAGGTTTTTGGCAAGCTTTACGCCCCCGCCTTTTCCGCGTCCACCAGCGTGGACTTGTGCTTTGATAACGTGCCAGCCGGTTCCGGTTTCGGCAGTCAATTGCTTGGCAACGGTTACTGCTTCCTGCGCGTTGTTGGCTACATAACCGCGTTGTACCTTGACGCCATAACTGGCCAGAATTTCTTTTCCTTGGTATTCGTGTATATCCATGTTGTTGAAGTTTGACTTTTTTAAAGTGCCACAAAAATAAGAATTTTGTATAAAAAAACGGATATTTTTTGAAGCTATTTCCCGCTATCCATTGCAATCTTTTGCAGCCTGCCAACCCGCCTTTTGGCCCCATCGCTAAAACAGTTCACAGAACTGTTTTTTTACGCTCGGTCCTACTGCAGCTGCAAAAGGATTTCCATTGCTATCGGGGCTAGTCCATCCGTTTTCTAAAGCAACCTTTTTCCAACTACAGCATCTCTCTTCAAACAATCAAAAAAATCAATAAAGCTATGAACACTTTAAAACTACTCTCCGCATTCCTTTTCCTCTTTTTATTCTCCTGCCATTCTGATGACAGCCCGCAAATCCAAAGCCCGCCACTTACCGGTATCGAAGGCACTTGGAAACTCACCGAGGTCAACGGCGGGATTACCGGCACAATCTACAATTACCCTGAAGGCATGATCACCTGGAAATTCAATGGCATCAGCCAAACGGTCATCGTCCAAAACAACAATGTCGATGAGACCATGCAGGACATTCTACCATCGGGCACATACCAATACAGCTTTTTCGCCAATGAGGCCACACCCGAACTTTGCGCCATAAACATCATAGTCGACGGCATGAATCTGGGTTGCTACAACATCGGCACGACCGAGTTTACGATGAGCCAGATTGAAAGCGATGGTTTTATGATAAAATTGGTGCGATAAGATTTTCGTGGTACGCCGTTAGTTGCGCATCCATTTCTTACGGTAGACTTTCCCGCCCGAATAAACTTCAACGATGTACAGGTCTTTTTTCAATCCCGAAACATCGACCAGGTAAGTGTTCTCTACCGATTTTGGAGTTTGAAACACCAACTTTCCCGAAAAATCAGAAATAGCAATAGACTTGCGGTCTGTATTTTTACCCGCCACAGCAATCAAAATATGATCATTGGCTGCGTTGGGATATACGGTGACGCCTTGTTTGTTTCCGGCCATGAGATCCAGCCCGATTGGTGCCTCAGTATCGGTTGAGCCGAGGTTGTCATTCTTGAAACACGAGATTTTTTGCGCTTGTGCTGTAGTCATCGCGAATAAAAAGAAAAGTAGGTTTTTCATTTTGTCTATCAGAATGATGCAAATAAACGACTTTTTTTGCATTTCGTCGATAAAACTTCAATTTTAACATTTTTGGGTTTTCAAGCACACCCTTGCCGGGAAACGAAAACGTTGTAAATGTAAAACTGTGCTAATTCTTTGGTAATGTGTGGGTCAAATGATAGTTTTGTTGCAAACAAGCACCTTATGCAACCCAAAGAACTCGTTCAACTCGCAGAAGAATTCGGCAGCCCGCTGTATGTCTATGACGCAGCCAAAATCCAATCGCAATACAACCGGCTCACTGCAGCGTTTTCAAAAGTGGAAAGGCTCCGCATCAATTATGCGGTCAAAGCACTTTCTAATGTGGCTATCCTGCAACTGATGAAAAGTATAGGTTCGTGCCTCGACACCGTATCCATACAAGAAGTGCAATTGGGGCTGCATGCCGGTTTTTCACCACACCAAATCATCTACACCCCAAACGGCGTATCGTTTGAAGAAATCGAAGAAGCGGCACAATTGGGCGTACAAATCAATATAGACAACCTTTCGGTACTCGAGCATTTTGGGAGCAAACATCCGTCGGTTCCGGTTTGTATCAGGATCAATCCGCATGTGATGGCGGGCGGACATTCTAACATTTCGGTTGGGCATATTGACAGCAAGTTTGGGATTTCTATCCACCAAATGCCACACCTGTTGCGTATTGTAGAAAATACCGGAATGCACATCAACGGCATCCACATGCATACGGGCTCAGACATCCTGGATATCGAGGTTTTCCTGTATGCGGCCGAAATTCTCTTCGAGGTGGCGACGCATTTCAAGACACTCGACTTTCTCGATTTTGGCAGCGGATTCAAAGTGCCTTACAAAAAAGACGATATTGAAACCGACATTGAAGAGCTCGGCAAAAAACTCAGCAAACGCTTCAACGCCTTTGAAAAACAATACGGACGACCGCTTACTTTGGCTTTTGAACCCGGGAAATACCTCGTAAGTGAATCGGGTTTTTTCCTCGCCAAAGTCAACGTCGTCAAGCAAACGACTTCTACCGTTTTTGCGGGAATAGACAGTGGTTTCAACCATCTGATAAGGCCGATGCTTTACGGTTCGCAGCACTTCATTGAAAACATCTCCAACCCAAAAGGAAAGGAACGTTTTTACAGTGTGGTGGGTTACATCTGCGAGACCGACACCTTTGCCAACAACCGTCGTATCGCCGAAATTGCCGAAGGTGACCTGCTGTGTTTCAGGAATGCCGGTGCGTATTGCTTCTCTATGGCGTCGAATTACAATTCCCGATACAAGCCAGCCGAAGTGTTGTGGAAAGACGGCAAAGGAATTTTGATCCGCGAACGCGAAAGCTTTGAAGATTTGCTTAAAAACCAGATTCGTTTACCGGATTAATTTTTTATCCATCGGATTGTCCAAGAACGGGTGTCTTGAGCAACCAGCACAGTGTAAATTCCCGCTGGCAGTGATGCAATATCAATTTTCGATTGATCGGTTACGGCTTGATTTTCAAGAATTGTTTGACCCAATGGGTTGATAATCCTAACCGATGCGGTTGCAATACCCGAAATTGAAATTTGTTGCTGCGCCGGATTCGGGTAAACTGCTATCGGATTTACAGAATTAAAATCAACAGCTTCCAACGGCGCACAACTCCCGTCAACCCCAAACGGATTGAACCACCTGAGCGCGTCCTGCAAAATGGCCTCATCCTCATTGCTTTCTACGTCGCGGCAAAGCCAGGCTGCCTTGGTTCCTGTATCGGGACATCTGGGCGTGAGCGCAAAGCCTTCTATGTTCGTATTGCCGTCGCCGGGATTGGTGATAGGATATTCGTGGGTTACATTGAACTTACGTTCGCCGCCGATGAGGGTTGTAGACAAATCGGTTACCTCCAATCGGTTGACTGGCGATAAATTGTGCAAGATGTACAGCAGGCCAGTGCTTCGGTCAAAGGCAAGGTCGCAGCTCTCAGACCGATTGGTAAGGTATTTCCCAACGTAGGCGAAGTCGTCATTGGCATTTGGGTTCAGGTCAAAAACCCAAACATAACCGCCATCCTGGTGTGCGATAAAAAACAATCCGCCCGCGCCTTTTACCGAGGTGTAAGGCTGTCCGGTTTCGGAGCTGATAAAACCAATGCCCGAAAGCGCGCTGTCGGGAACAAACACGATGCCTTCGGGCCCTGTATTGCCGGTATCTTCCATTACAGAAGACGGCGCGAGCAAATCCCATTGGCGTAACAAGGTCACCGTACCAAAGTTGGCGGTATGCGAATAACGCCTGATTTCATAATTGTTCTCGTCGATGGTATAAAATTCATTGGCATTCAGGTTGGCTTGGGTAATGCCTTCGGGTCCGCCGGCGAGCGCCTTACTCGCAATCTGCGTGAACGCATTGGTGGATGTGTTCCATTGTAACACGCGTAACCTGCCATCGCCTTGCACGCCGTACAAACGATTGTTGACTGGATTAAAATGTAGCCCGCTTAAATCGGTAATCCCATCGGCATCCATCGCTGCGGTAAGGTTCGTGGCGCCACTCCAGGAAGAACCCGGCCACACCTGACCCACAAGCGACTGCAACGACAACAGCAAAAGCAAATAAATTTTTCTCATATCGGGACGAATTAACTCCCCAAAGATAAACAAGTCTGCTTATAATAGGCTGTTGTTAAATATTTGGAATTAATCTTAAATTAATGAAAGGCGACGGGTTTGGGCGCTACGTTTTTTTATCTTTGGAATGCATTTTCACTCAACAAACACATCATGAACAGAAGAAGTTTCTTTAAGAACGGCTCGCTGGTGGCCATCGGCTCTACGATTGTCAATCCTTTTCAGGTCTTTGCTCAACAGACCGACTTTGACACGCTCAAAAAAAACAAGAAAGCCAAGAATATTATTTTCCTGGTGAGCGATGGCATGAGTACCGGCACACTCAACATGGCCGACTTGTTCCTGAGCCGCAAAACAGGAAAAGGCAGCCATTGGCTACAGCTCTATAAAGAGAACCGCGTCACCCGCGCGCTTATGGATACGGCTTCGGCCAATTCTATAGTCACCGATTCTTCTGCCGGCAGTTCTTCCTGGGGTGGTGGCGTTCGTGTGCCCAACGGTTCACTAAATGTAGGCGCCAACGGCGAGCAATACCTCCCAATCTTGCAGAAATTCAAACAAGCCGGTAAGATGGTGGGCTGCGTGACCACGGTGCCTATTACGCATGCCACGCCCGCCGGTTTCTGTGTGAACAGCAAAAGCCGAAACAGTCAGGAAGACATCGCAGGGCAATACCTCGATTTGAACTTTGACGTGATGATGGGTGGCGGCAACCAATATTTCGC